>CANHJV010000067.1 GCA_947461225.1 Gemmatimonadota bacterium
AGCATAGCCGTTGTGGATCTTTCCACCGTGGCGTCGTCGGCGCGGCTCGATGCGGTGCGTCGTGATGGGGAGGCGCGGCAGCGCTCGTTCACCCTCGACCACCCGCCGCTACTGCAGGTGGTCGTGTATCCCACGGGTGCGAATGCCACGACGTGGTTGCTCTTGATCGCGCATCATCTCGTGGTGGATGGCATATCCTGGCGTATCCTGCTGGACGACCTGCAGCGGGCGTACAGCGCGGCGACGACCGGTCGTCTGTTGGAGCTACCGCCTCGAACGACCTCGTATCGCGGATGGATTGGGCGGCTGCAGGAAGCGTCGCTGATGTTCGTCGACGAACTGCCCTACTGGATCGAACAGGCATCGGTGCCGGTGTCGCTGCCGCGCGACTTCGTGCCGAGCGCGACACCGCGTATGGGCTCCAGTGCCTCCGTGCGCACCACGCTGCACGCCGACACCACGAACGTGCTGCTGCGCAGCGCGCCGCAGGCGATGGGTGTCGATGTGCAGGACATCCTCCTGACGGCTCTTGCGACGAGCATGGCCGGGTTCACGGGGCAGCACGACCTGCCGATCACGATGGAAAGTCACGGTCGTCCGGATCTCTTCGACGACGTTGACACCTCGCGCACGGTTGGATGGTGCACCAGCCAGTTCCCGCTCCGGCTCACGATTCCGGTGAACGCCCCTCGCTTGGAGACACTCAAGCACATCAAGGAGCTGGTGCGGAGGGTGCCGAATCTTGGCGTCGGCTTTGGCGTGCTTTCGTCGCTCGCGGACGACGCGATCGGGGCGGCACTGACCGTTCCGGCGCCTCCGGTCCTGTTCAACTATCTCGGGCAGATCGGGGGTATGGTGGTTGGTGACTCGTCGTGGCTCCCCGTAGTGGATGGGGTGCCCGCTGACGTCAGTCCCACCCAGGTGCGGAGTCATCAGCTTGAGGTGAATGCGCTGGTCGCCGACGGCGTGCTCTCGGTCACGTGGTCGTACAGCACCGAAGAATTTCTTCCGGCAACCATCGAGCGGCTCGCCGCCACGTTCATTGCCGACGTGCGTGCGTTGGTGATGGAGAGCGCGGCCGCGAGCGGTCCGCAGTTCACGCCGTCCGACTTCCCAGCCGCGCGCATCGACCAGGACGCGCTCGCCGTCCTCTTGGGACAGCTCGGCGCTTGAGCCGTTCTCTCGAGGCGCGTCTCGCGGCCGCCGAATACTGGCGGTCGCGCGTAGGTGCACTGGACCAGTCGTTTCGACTGGCTGGAACGTCTGGTGCCGTTCACCCCGTCGTCGATCGGCGGGTCATCCGGTGCGCGCTGGATGCCCGCGCGCGCGCTGCGTTCGACAGTATTGCCCGCGATCCGCTCGGCCAATGCACGGTGGTGATGGCGGCGTTGGGTGTGGCCCTTGCGCGATACTGGGGGCGCGCGCCGGTCGTGCTGGCCATGCCACCCCTTGAAGCGGAGCACGAGCAGGGCAGCGCAATGCCACTGGTGCTGTCGTCCTTGCAGGGGCATACGGTGCGCTCGTGGCTGGCCGAGACCGCGTCGGCGCACGACGCGGCGCTCGATACCGGTGGGTACGATGCTGAACCTGGCCTGCTCCCGCCGCTTGCTGAGCTGACGGATTGCTGGGTGCACGACGTGCGCATCCATGCCGACGTCAGCGCCTTGGCGTCGTGGCAAGAGGCGACGCTTCGCGTGTTGCTGCACGAGGCGAATGACGGCGTGCTGCTGCTCGATTTCGACGCAGCACGCTGCGAGGCGCAGGTCATGGAAGACTTCGCGCTGCAGCTGCCGCATGTGTTCACGCTGTTTGCTGATCGCGCCGCGCGTGTGGAGGATTGGACACCCATTCCTCCGTCGCTGCATGCCCAGCTGTCGGCGTGGGCCATGGGCGATACTCCGGCTGCCGATGCCGACGCGTTGCTGCAACCGGTGCATGAGCGCATTGCGGACGTCGTGCGGCGTCAGCCCGACGCGATCGCCATACGATCGGCGCACGACACATGGACCTACGCCGCACTCGACGACGCGGCCTGCCGCGTGGCGCGTGCCATCGCCTCCCGCTGTGATGATACCGATCGCGACGGTGGATTGCCGCCTATCGCGATCTGCATGACACGCACTCCATGGCTCATTGCGGCGATCCTCGGCGTGATGCGCACCGGGCGCGCGTACGTGCCGCTCGATCCGAATAATCCAGCTGCGCGTGTGGCACAGCTGCTGACCGACGCCAAGGCAGCGCTGGTGCTGACCGACGGAGCACTCGGGTCGGCGTCGGCCTGGCCGTGTGCCGTGCTGGAGATCGACGACACCCTACCGGCGGCCGCTGGATGGCCAGCCGTGCCGGTGCAGCTGACCGATGCGGCGTACGTCATTTACACGTCTGGGTCGACCGGTACGCCCAAAGGGTGCGTCCTCGAGCATCGACACATAGCGCACTATCTCACGTGGGCGACGCGATACTACTGGCGTAACGCGCCGACGACGATGGCGCTCTTTACGTCGGTGGCGTTCGATATGCCCGTGACGACGATCTTCGGTCCGCTGCTCACCGGTGGAACGCTTGTCGTCATTCCGGAGACCGTCCGCGTCGACACGGCACTGCGGATGCAGTTCGATCCCGCGTCGGGCATCGATACCGTCAAGCTCACGCCCTCGCACATCGCGATGCTGGAGGCGCTGCGGATCGGCCACACCGCTGTCCGCTGTGCCATTGTGGGCGGCGAAGCGATGACCGTGGGGCATCTCACCGTGCTGCGAGCGCTCTCCGCGGAGATGCGGGTGGTGAACGAGTACGGCCCGACCGAGGCCGCCGTGGGCTGCATTGTCGATGATCTCGATGTGACGCGCGAGGTCACCATCGGCACGCCGATCTCCCGGATGGATGCGTGGGTGCTCGATCGCGCCGGACGACTGGTACCGCGTGGCGTACGCGGGGAACTGTGTGTTGGCGGGGCTGGTGTGGCGCGCGGGTATCTGGACAACGCCGTGCTGACCGACGAGCGCTTTCTTCCGCACCCGTTCATCCCCGGAAGCCGGCTGTATCGCACGGGCGACGAGGCGCGCTGGCGCGCGGATGGACAGCTCGAGTCGTTCGGACGACTGGACGGACAGGTCAAAATCCGCGGACATCGCATCGAGCTGGGCGAGGTCGAATTCGCCCTGCGCGCCTGCGACGGGATTTACGACGCGTGTGCGCTCACGCTACCGGACGGCGCGAACGGGTCTACCCTCGCCGCCGCGGTCGTGGCTGTTCCCGGAGCGCAGGTTGTCGACGTATCGACGCTTCGCTCGGCGCTTCGAGCACGGCTGCCGGAGGCCATGGTTCCGTCACACCTCCTCGTGCTGGCGGCGCTTCCGCTGAATGCCAACGGCAAGGTGGATCGGAGGCAGCTGCGTGACCTGATCGACCTGCAGGGCGCCACGTCGCAGGTCTCGGTGGAACCGCTTGATGGCCTCACCGAGCAGGGATTGGCGTTGCTGTATCAGCGCCTGCTTGGCGCCCCCGCTATCGGTGCCGATGCCGATTTCATTGCGCTGGGCGGGCACAGCCTGCGCGCCATGGAACTGCTCGCCGGCATCCATGCGCAGTTCCACGTCGAGATCGGTCTCTCGGACGTTTTTGAGGCGCGTACGCTGCGGGCGCTCGCCCGCCGGGTGGACGAGGCGCAGCCAACCACCCGCATAGCGATCGAGCGTGTCGTCGACGCCCCGCACTATCCGCTGTCGCATGAGCAACGTCGACTCTGGCTCCTCGATCAACTTGAGGCGGATCGAGCGGTGTACAACATCGTCGCTGCGGTGCAGCTTGACGGCGCGATCGATCATGCGCGGCTGACCCGCGCCATCGAGCATACCGCCCGTCGCCACGAGACGCTTCGTACGACCCTTGTCTTGATTGATGGCGAGCCTCGCCAACAGGTGGCGTCGGCGCCGTCGGTCCTGCTGGCGCACGTGGACTGTTCGCAGCACGATACGCCCATGGAGGCCGCGCACGCGTGGTTAGCGCGCGAAGTGGCCACGCCGATCGAGGTGCTGTATGCGCCGCTCTGGCGCATCACCCTGCTGACGCTTGGTGTCACGCAGCACGTGCTGGTGCTCACGCAGCACCATCTGATCACCGACGAGCAGTCGGCACGGCAATTTGTCAGTGATCTCCGCCACGCCTATGCGAGTGATGGGCCGTTGTCCCCGCTGCCGGTGCAGTATCGCGATTACGTCGCGTGGCAGCAGCGCTATCTACGTGCTCCCGCGTCGCACACGGACGGGGCGTATTGGCGCACCACCCTCGCCGATGCGCCCTGCCCGATAGCACTTCCCACCGATCGTCCACGCCCGGTGGCGCGTACGAACACCGGTGCTCGTATCCGCGCGGTGGTCCCCGCCGCGCATCGCGCGGCCCTTGAACACTTTGCGGCCCGGCAGCATGCCAGTCCATTCATGGCCTGGCTGGCGCTCGTGCAAGTGATGCTCCGCGCACACGTCGGACATGACGCCATCTGGCTGGGCGCGCCGGTCGCGGGACGTCACGATCCCGTGCTCAGCGAGCAGCTGGGGATGTTCGTGAACACGGTCGTACTCACGGCGACCGTACCGCGCACCCAAACGTTCCGCGAGCGGTTGCACCACGCCACGCAAACCGCCACACGCGCCTTCGAGCATGCCGCGTATCCCTTCGATCGGGTACTCGAAGCGCTCGACGTCCCGCGCGATCCATCGCGTTCGCCGCTGTTTGACGTCCTCATCACGTACGAGACCGCGACGCCGGGGCTCGCCGCGGCGCATGGCCTGCAGATCACCGACATGGATGTCGACGTTCCGCTGGCGAAGTTCGATCTCACCATCGGACTTCGTGAATCGTCGTCGGGACTTGAGGTGGAGTTCGAGTACAATCGCGACCTGTTCGATGGATCGCGCATGACGACGATGCTCGATGGGCTATTCGTGATGCTCGACGATGTCGTGACGATGCCAGATCGTGCCTTCGATGAGTTCGCGTGGTTTACGCCCGACGTGTCGCGTCCATCGCAGGTGCCGGTGTCAGGTGGCACCCCGCCGGCCCCGCCGGCCCCGGCAGCACTGACGCCGCTGATCGATCAGCTGCGGCAGCTGTGGCACTCCGTGCTGCTCGTGGACGAGATCGGGGTGGACGACGACTTCTTTTCGCTCGGCGGCGATTCGATTCTGGCCCTGCAGCTGGTGGCTCGCGCCCGTACGCAGCAGGTGCCGATGACGGTACGCACGCTCTTCATGCACCCGACGGTACGCACGCTCGCGGCGGCGGTGCTGGAGCTCCAGTCTGCGCCGACCGTGCGTCCGGCGTCCACCGGCGGGCTGACTCCCATCCAGCATGCGTTTCTCGGTGGCGAGGAGTACGCGCAGGCGAGGCTGTGGCGGCAGTACAACCAGTCGGTCCTGCTCGACCTCCCGGCGGATATCTCTCCCACACGGGTGGCGTCGGCGCTCGCGCGCGTGGTGGCGGCGCACGATGCCTTCGGGTTGCGGTTTGTCCGAGACGGGCACGGATGGAAACAACACGCCGGCGGAATCCGTCCGACGCTCGAGCTGTTCACGTATGCTGACGATGCTGACGTGACGGCGCAGTGTGACCTGCTCCAGCAATCGCTCGACCCGGAGCAAGGTCCGCTTTGGCGCATCGTGCTGTTTACGTCGGCCGCGACGGGTGTTCCCCGGCTCTTCCTGGCGGCACATCATCTCGTGATCGACGGCGTCTCGTGGCGCATTCTGCTCGACGATGTGGCGGCCGCGTGGGTATCGCCTGATGCGCCGTTGCCCGCGCCCACGTTGACGATGGCCGAGTGGTCGACGGTGGTGACCGCTTGGGCTCGCCGCGACGCCAGCAAGGAGGTCGACTACTGGCTCAACACGGTCCGCACCCCTGATGAGTGGCCCGCTGTTCTGGCGCCGACTGCCGGTGGTGATGTCGTGTTGCCAGCGGCACCTGCGTACGAGAGTGTCGTCATCGATGCGGCGACGACCACCGCACTCCTTACGCGCGCCGGTCGCGCGTATGGTACGGACGCGCAGGATCTCCTGATCTCGGCCCTCCTGCACGCGCTGTCTGAGACGACGGGTCATCGGCAGTTCACGATGGATCTGGAGCATCAGGGGCGCACCGCGCTGGAGGACATCGACCTGTCACGCTCGGTCGGTTGGTACACCGCGTGCTATCCGGTTCGTTTCGTATTGCCGGCCGCCGGTGACCCAGGCACGATGTTGATGCGGACCAAAGACACGCTCCGCGCCGTGCCGTCGGCGGGGCTCGGGTTCGGCGCGCTCCGGAGCTTTGCGCTCGATGCCTCCGTGCGCACCCGCCTCGCGCGTACGAGTGCGTCGGTCCAGTTCAACTATTTGGGACAATCGGATGCCGCGGTCAGTGTGCCTGGCTGGCGTCTTTCCGATGTATCGACTGGTGAATCGGTCGATCCAACCTATCCGCGACCGCATGCGCTGGATGTCACGGCGCTGGTGCAATCCGGATGCTGTGAGATCACCTTTGCCTACGACGCATCGCAGCTTGCGCCGGATGCCGTCGCGCGGCTGGTGTCATCGTTTTCGGCCGCCGTCCACGCGCTCGTTGAGCACACCACGCAGCCGGGGGTTGGCGCGCTCACGCCGAGTGATGTCCCGGCGTGCCGACTCGAGGCTGACGCACTGTCGCGCGTCGTCGCGTCCGTGCCGGGTGACGGATCACCACGCGACCGTATCGAAGACGTTTACGATTGCACGCCGTTGCAGGAGGGCATGCTGTTTCACCATGTGCGTGGAACCGACGGCGATGCCTATCACGAGCAGTGGGTGTTCACGCTCGAGGGCACGTTCGACGAGCGTGCGTTCCACGCGGCGTGGGAGATGGTCGTCGCTCGACATGCGGCACTGCGGACCGTATTTCGCTGGCGCGATGTGCCGCATGCCGTGCAGGTCGTCCTGTGCCGCGGTCAGGTGCAGTGGATATACCGTGCACATCCGGACGCCGACGAGTCCACGCTCGATGCCCTTGTTCGCCTGGCGATGCAGCAGGATCGGGCGCACCCGTTCGATCTCGAGGCCGGTCCCGTGCAGCGCGTTCATGTGATGCAAGGCGCTCATGATCGGACCATCGTTTGCTGGTCGCACCATCACATCATTCTTGATGGATGGAGCACGCAGCTGGTGATCCGCGATGTCGTGGAGGCCTACACTGCCATTCAGCAGTCACGCGAGCCGGTGCTCGTACGGAGTGGGGCGTTCCGTTCGTATGTGCAATGGCAACAGCAGCGTGATGTCACGCGACTGCGACAGTTTTGGCAGGGAATGCTGGGCGATGTGCGTGAACCGACGACGCTGCCGGGCGCACGCGCTACCGCCGACGCGGCGCCCACGTCGACGCTGCCCACGACCGGACCGGATGTCGTTCGCCTTGTGCGCACGCTCGATGCAGAGACTACCGCGCGATTCATGCAGGCGGTGCGTGCGCAGCGATTGACCGCGAGCACGGTGATCCGCGCGGCCTGGGCGATGGCGCTGGCGACGTCAGCACAGACCGATGATGTGCTCTTCGGCGTGACCTTGGCGGGGCGTCCCCCAGAGCTTGATGGCGTCGAGCAGTCCGTCGGTCTCTATATCGTGACGGTGCCCCTTCGCGTGCAGGTCGATCGTGGGCAGCGCATAGGCGCCTGGCTGCAGGCACTGCACCAGCAACAGGCGGATCTCGATTCCGTGGCGACGTTGTCGCCGCCGATGCTACACCGATGCAGCGGGGTCTCGCGGGAACGTCCGCTCTTTGAGTCGGTCGTGGTCGTGGAGAACTATCCGTTGCGTGAAGCATCGTCCACGCCGGGGAATCTGCAGATTGCGTCGCTCGACGTGCGCAGCTTTACGCATTATCCGCTCACGCTGATGCTGATTCCGGGTACCACGTGTGAGGTGGCGCTCGATGTCGATCGGCATCGCGTGAGCGAGGACGTGGCCGCGGCGACGCTCGACACTGTGGTGGACTGGATGGTGCGGATGGCCACCGAACCGGCGACGCCGGTGGCGTCGTTTTTCCCCGAGACCAGCGTCTCGTTTGAGACGCTGCCCCTGCCGGAGACACTCGCCGCCGAGGTTGCGGCGGCGGCTCGTGGTCGGGGAACCGATGCCTCGGAGATCTGGCGCGCCGCGGTAGGTGGTCTTGCCGACTGGTATGGCAGTTGCGAAGAGTTGCACATCGGCGCTGCCGTGGTGGACACGATCGCGGCGGAGCCGCTGGCATCCACGCCGCTGACTGTCATCAGCGGTGCACGGGAAGGATCAGCGGCGGTATCGACGTGGGATCTGCGCCTCATCATTCGTACAGCGGATGCACAGCTCGCGATGGCGTCCGATTCGGGTCGGTTTGCCCCGTCGCAGTATGTGAGCACACTGGCCCATCTCGTGGCGTTGGTGAGGTCGCTGCTCGTGCACCCTGACGTACCGCTGTCCGCGCTGTCGTTGCTGACCGAGGCGGAAGCCTCGCAGCTCACCGCATGGAATGCGACGGACACGGTGTACGCGGGGCCGGACACGCTCGCCGGTCTCGTGGTCGACGGGCTGGCGCAGATGGCGCATGCGCACCCCGATCATGTCGTGGTGCGCGTGCTGCCGGAGGCGCGCGACTGGACGGCGTTGGCATTTGATCGCCGCACGACGCGCCTTGCGCAGGTGCTTCGCACCCGATTCGGGGTGCAGCGCAATGTGCTCGTGGGCGTCTGCGCGGAGCGTTCGAGCGCTATGATGGTCTCACTGGTGGCGGTGCTCAAGGCGGGCGGCGCGTATGTGCCGCTCGATCCGAGCCTTCCCGCCGAACGGCTCGAATATCAACTGCAGGACAGCGGCGTCTCGGTCGTGCTCGCGCAGGGTGGCAGCGACGTCGTCGCCGCACGACTCGACGCCATTCGCTCCGGTGCGGCGATGCCACAAATCGTCTGGGTCACCCCACTGGGGGACGAGCCAGAGGCCATCGAACGCGACGCGTCGGACGAGCCGGTCACGCGCACGGTCGGCGTGAACGATCTGGCGTACATGATTTATACGTCGGGCTCAACGGGTCGACCCAAAGGCGCCCTGAATACGCAGGGTGGCGTGGCGAATCGACTGCACTGGATGCACGCCACATATCCGGTGGGGGTGAACGACCGGATCTTACAGAAGACGCCGTACAGCTTTGACGTATCCGTCTGGGAACTGTTCTGGCCATTCTTTTCCGGCGCACGGCTGGTGGTGGCGGAACCTGGCGGCCATGCCAACATCGAGTATCTCGCGTCGACGATGCGTGCGGAGTGCATCACCACGGCGCATTTCGTCCCATCGATGTTGCAGGCGTTCGTGCAAGACCCTATCGCGGCCACCGTGGCCACGGCGGCGGGGGGTGCGTTACGGCAGATTTTTGCGAGTGGCGAAGCGTTGACGGCGGCGATCGTCGCACGCACTCAGCGCGTGCTTCCCGGAATACCGCTGCACAATCTGTACGGACCGACCGAAGCTGCGGTCGACGTCTCTGCATGGACCTGTCCTCCGCAGCACGGAGCCGGCGCGATTCCCATCGGGCGCCCGATCGCGAACACGCAGCTGCACGTCCTCGATATCCATGGGCGTCAGGTGCCCCCGGGAGTGACCGGTGCACTCTGGATTGGTGGCGTTCAAGTTGGCGTGGGATATCATGGTCGCCCAGAGCTGACGGCGGAGCGCTTCCATCTGGACCCAACACGCTCAGGTGGGCGTCGGTATCGCACGGGTGACCTCGCGCGCTGGCGTGACGACGGCGTGCTTGAGTATCTCGGGCGCGAAGATCATCAGGTGAAGGTGAACGGGCATCGTATTGAACTCGGCGAGATCGAAGCGGTCTTGTCGTCGGTCGACGGCGTCGGGAGCGCAATCGTGATCGTTGTCCAGGGGGCGGCTGGACAGTCGCAATTGGTGGCGCACGTTGAACGGGCGCATGACGCCGTCGTCGACCGTGACCTGGTGTCGTCTGCGCTGGCGGCGTGCGAACGGCTGCTCCCGGCCTACATGATACCGCGCGCCGTACATTGCTGGCGCCCGCTGCCTCGGCTTCCGAACGGGAAGCTGGATCGATCGGCGGTGCAGCGCGAACCGGGTGGATCGCTCGTCTCTTCCTCGCGCACGGTGCAACACGCTCCGTCCGGTGTTGCTGTGCGCGCAGTCTCCGCACCCGCTGATGTGGCGGTTACGCCGGCGCCCCTTCAGAGCGCGCCGCGGGACGCGGTGGAACGACAGCTGCAAGCGATGTGGAGCGATGTGCTGCAGATTGCGCTCGTTGGCCGAGATGACACCTTCTTCGATCTAGGTGGTGATTCACTGCTCGCGATTCGCCTCGCGAGTCGGATCGAAGCGGCGTTCAAAGTTCCGGTGCCGCTCGCGACCTTCTTCGATCGCACCACGATCGCGCAGCTGGCGTCGATGATCCGCGCCGGCGGCGCCGAGGCGGCGTGGACGCCGTTGGTGGCAATGAGTGGCGGCGGCGAGGGCGCTCCCCTGTTTCTCTTTCCGGGCGCGGGCGGCAACGTGCTGGCGTTCGAACCACTCGTGCGACGGCTCGTCGGTACGCGTCCGATTTACGGGTTGCAGGCGGTGGGGCTCGACGGGCGGACCGCCCCCCTCACGGATGTACGCGCCATGGCATCGGCCGTGGTGCCGGCGATCGAAGCGGCGGCGGGCACGGCTGCTGTGCTCCTGGCGGGGCACTCGTTCGGAGGCCCGTTGGCGTTCGAGGTGGCGCAGCAGTTACGTGCCCGCGGTACACCGGTCGCGTGGCTTGGCATTTTCGATACGCCGGCACCCATCGTTGATGCGGAGCCCATCACGGCGGAGTGGACCGAGGCGGAGTGGATTCGACGCATCGCGCGGGACGTCGAGACGATGACCGGTACGTCGTTGGGGGTGGACGAGGCGCTGCGCTCGACACCATCGGCGGAGGTGAACCGGGAGGTGGCGTTCGCCGTGTTGGCGGACCGGCTCACCGAGAGCGGATGGTGGCCCGCCGACGCGCCGCGTCGTGCGCTGGCTGGATATGTGGCGGTATATCGCGCGAATCTGACGAGTCAGTACCGTGCGATGCCGGCGAGCTATCCCGTTCCGACCACGCTCTTCACGGCGCGTGAACAGGATGAGCGCAACAGTAGCGCGACCGTCCGCGAGCTTCAGCGAGAGCCGGGGTGGGGGTGGCGGAGCGTGATGCCCGTGGTCTCCATCGCGGCTGTTCCTGGCGACCATCTGACGATGCTCACCGAACCGCATGTGGCGGCGCTGGCGTCAGCCGTCACGTCCGCGTGGAGTGTTCACGAAGTGAGTGCATGATCGCGGTGATGTCGGCATCGGCGCGGGCCATGCCACCGAACCGATTGTCCCACGCGTCATACCCAAGCTGCCAGACATGCCGTAGCAACACGAACATCGGCATGGCGGCGTGCTCGTTGGGCGTGAAGGGACGAACCGCCTCGTAGCCGTCGAGCAACAGCGGCCACCATGTGTCCAGCTGCCCTGCACGTTCGGCCATCCAATGGAACGCGGCGAGATCGTAGGCGAGCCATCCGTAGCCACACTCGTCAAAGTCGAACAGCGTGATCCCGTGGTGTACGTCGTAGTGCGCATTGCCGCCGTGCAGGTCGCCATGACACACCCCCTGCGGGCACGCGGCCACGATGGGACCGGCTAGGTGGGCGCGCAGCGTCGCCACCACGTCCGTCAGCGTGCGCTGATCCTCCGGCCGATGCTGCAAATGGGGGGCGAGCCACTCCAAGGGTCGGTCGAGCAGCGCAGATTCCGACAGCGACCGACTGGCGCGCGAGGGCATATCCGCCAGCGCGACATGCAGGTTCGCGATCGCACGTCCGTAGGCACGCACATGCTCCGCCGTCGCCTCGTCGCCGCGTACGGCGGTTCCAGGCGCACTGGTGAAGAGCACCGCGTGTCGCGCGCCCTCTGGCGCATCGATCACCGTGAGCCAGTCACCATCGCGCCGCGCGATCGGCGGCGCGACCGCCATGCCACGTGCGACGGCATGGCGAAGGACGGCCACTTCGTAGCGGGCGTCGTCGTGGGTCCGAAGCCCCGCGCGATAGATCCGGAAAAACCACCACCCGTCACCGTTCTGGAGCCGATAGGTGTCGTGGGTGCCGCGGTAGTGCAGGGTACACGCACCGACCACCCCATACGCGTCGCGTACGAGTGCGGCGACGGAGTCCGGAGCCAACGTCGAATTCAGGAAGGCGAGCGCCGGTCGCATAGCACGGTGCTGAGGAAAATTACCAAGGAATGGACCCGCCCCTATATTAATAGGCGAGCTCATCTGTTCCTCGCCTCCTTTTCTCGAATTCTCATGCGTTGTTCTCGCTCGGCTACGCTGCTTTTTCTGCTGACATCGGCGGTCGCGGGACAGGCACAGGCACAGCCCCGCGCGTCGGCTGCGCCGTCCACCACGACGCCCTCGCTGGTGGTGTTCCTTACGATCGATCAGATGCGTGCCGAGTATCTGGATCGCTATGCGGACCAGTTCACCGGCGGCCTGAAGCTCCTGAAGAGCCAAGGCGCGGTGTTCACGACGGCGATGCACGATCACGGCATCACGGAAACGGCGCCGGGTCACGCCACGACGATGTCCGGGCGCTTTCCGGTGCACACCGGCATCACGTACAACAGCGCCGGCGTGAACACGCCGGACGCCCCGTTGATCGCCGGTGCAAAGGGCGAGGGCGCGGCGCCCACCAAGTTTCAAGGCACGACACTGACGGACTGGATGCGTGCGCGGAATCCTGCCATGCGCTTCGTCTCCGTGTCGCGGAAAGATCGTGGCGCCATTCTGCCGATCGGTCGGACCAAAGGCGACGTGTACTGGTGGGCGCCAGGCATGTTCACCACCAGCACGTATTATCGCGATACGCTGCCGTCGTGGGTGCAGGGCTTCAACGCGGAGCGCGGATGGATGAGCCTCCTCGGCAAATCGTGGGATCTCCTGCTGCCGGCCAGCGCGTACGCCGAACCCGATTCGGTACGGGCCGAGGCACAAGGTGGGCAGTCCGTGTTCCCGTATCGCGCGCCGACTGATACCGTCGCGCTGTCGAGGATCTTCTTCGGGACGCCGATGATGGACTCCCTCACGTTGGCGCTGGCGCTCCGCGGTGTGAACGTGAAGGAGCTCGGTGCCGACACGCGACGCACCGACCTGCTGGCGGTGTCGCTGAGTTCCACGGACGCCATTGGTCATTCCTTTGGCCCCGACTCGCGTGAGATTCACGACCAGATCGTGCGGCTCGATCGGAGTCTCGGCGCCTTTTTCGATTCGCTCTTCGTGTTGCGCGACCGGCGTCAGATCACCGTGGTGCTGACGGCTGACCATGGCATGTCGCCGCTTCCCGAGGTGCACTCCGGTCGCTTCAAGAATGACGATGCCACCCGGGTCGATGCGAGTCACATCCTCGCGGCGCTCGATACGGCATTGCGGGCGAAGGGCGTGCCGACGGCCGCGTGGGATTTCGAAGTCGGGAACTGGTTCGTGAAAGACCGGAGCGCGTTTGAGACCGCGCGTGTCTCCGTCGACTCGGTGGGCCGCGCACTCGCCGTGGCCATGCGTACGCTGAAGAACGTCAGCCGCAGCGACATGTACACCGACTTGGCGAAGATGGATACGACCACGGATCAGATCGCACGTCGCTGGCTGCATATGTTCGCGCCGGGCGGTGAAGCAATCGTGGTCACGACGCTGAACCGGTTCAGCCTCTGGTGGACGACGCCGAACGCGGCGCACGGCATGCCGTACGACGATGACGCGCACGTGCCGTTGATTTTCTGGGGCGCCAAGGTGCGTCCGGGGACGTATACGCAGCCGGTGCGGACGGTGGATATCGCCCCCACGCTCGCGCGTGTGGTCGGCGTCGAGCCCACGGAGCGGCTCGATGGGAAGCCGTTGACCCAGGCCCTGACGGGTGGTGCCGCTCCGACGCGTCGATGAGCCCGCGGCACTGACGCTGGTCGTGGTACGACGGAACGGGGGCAGCGCACCATGCGCCGCCCCCGTTGTGCATCAGGTCAGGATGAACTCGCGCTTGGCAAAGAGATGTGCGGCATCAATCCCGCGTGCCTTGCATTGGCCCAGGAATATGGCCACCTGCTGCATCGACACGGACTCGTCGTCGAGTTCGTTGTCGAGAATGTGGCTCAGCCACGGTTCCTGCCCCATCGCGTAGGTGTACGCGCCGGTCACCCCGAACGACTCCGCGAGTGAGAGCGCCTCGTGCGCATACGAGCCGCGGGCCCGACGCGACTGGTCGACCTCGCGCGTGAGCGGCTTCGTAAACAACGGACCGTAGATCCACGACGCCGGCGCGCCTTCGCACTCCATGCCGGTGAAGAGGAGGTCCGCACCGCCCACGTGACGCCGGATATTGTGCGCGAGCTTCGGGTCGATATTCGACGAGTCGGCGATGCACAGCACGGACTTGCCCTGCATGTCCACCTTGTAGCCGCTCTTGCTCTGGACCAGCAGGTCATGGTGCTCACCGAGAAACGGCAGGCAGTGAATGCGTCCGCCGTCGAACGGAATCTCGTCCATGTCCCGCACTTCGATCAGATTGTCGAAGCCCGTGTGCTTCAGCGCCAGGAAGAGCGAGGGATCCTGCGGCAATCCATCGGCGTTCCGCGGCACGACGATGTGCCCGATCATGTGACGCAATTGCAGCAGCGTCTCAAAGTGCACGTGATCGTGATGGCTGTGTGACAGCAGGACGTAATCGATCTTCTCAGGGAGATCCGCCATCGTGAACCGGTCGAGCGACGTCGGATACTGGTAGCTGAGGATCGGGTCGGTCAGCACACTCACGCCATTCGCCTCGATCAGCATCGACGCATGCCCGAAATACCGGACGCGCATGCCAGGCCCCGTGTACGCTACCGCCGGAGCGGGCGGTGTCTCGGTGAAGAACTGCCGAAGGCTGTTCACATCGGGTACGACATCACGCAGCAGCTCGGCAATCTCTTCAAACGGACGCGGCGTGCGCTTCATGCGGAACAGCGCGTCGAGCCGCGTGTCGCGGAAGCGTACGTCGAGCACGACGCTGCCATCCTGCGGCAGGTGCGGGGTGCTCAAGATGAACGGACGCGAGCGATCGTCGGTGGTGAGTGACAGCGAGACACTCTGCAGGTGCTCCGCGTAATACTTGCTCCGATAGAGCAGCGACTCGAGCACGCGGAACGACGGCGCATGATTCATGTCGTACAGCAGCTCGACGTAGCCCTGAAGTGGCTCAGGGACCAGCGCGTAGAGCGACTCCATCGGCTGCCCCTTGGCCTTCTCCTGCAGCATCTTCCCAAGCTCCGTAAGTGCTTTCGCGAGCACCAGCAGATCGCCGCCGGCACCTTGCGTCTGCTCAATGAGCTGGCGGATATGCGGCACGTCCTTGGCTTGCGCGTCGATGAACGCTCCACCCTTCATCGCCGGATTCTTGAGCGCTGCCGCGTGCATGGCGGGTGCATTCACGAACGACATCATCGACTTGAGATGGCGATCGCGTGTGTTGAACGCCGCCGTGACGGGCGGAATCAGCAGGTTCCACGCAAACCAGCCGTTAAACAGGGGATCGACTTGAACGTTCGGCTTGAGATAGACGGTCATCGGAAACGCTCAGTTAAGAAGGGAGGTGGAGTGTTTCAAGGGTCTGGCGAAGCAACGCTTCTGCTTCGTCGTCACTGAGTGCGTCCACAAGGTCCGTGGCGTGCGGTTCACGCGCGCGGGCAGCGACCGCGACATCAGCCACGGATTCGACACGGTCAGGGGCCAACATGCCCTCCACGAACGCCGTCAGTGCCTCGATGGTCGGATACTGAAAGATCAACGTGGCGGGGAGCGACACGCCCAGCAGCCGCTCCAGATGCGTCTTGAGGTCCAACGCCGCGAGGCTGTCGACGCCGAGTTCGAAGAGTCCGTGATCCGACGGCACGGCCGTGGTGAGCGGCCAACCGAGCACCTCTCGCACGGCGACTTCCATCGCCTGTGTGACGAGACGGGCGCGCTGTGCCGGCAATGCATCGAGGATCGTCTGCGCCCACGATGATGGGCGATCGACGTCACGCGAGCGGTCCGGTGTGTCCGAGGCCATGCTCCCGGGCAGCTCGGTCAGCAGCCCCTTCGGACCGCGTGCCTCGTACGAGCCGCGGAAACGTGGCCAGTCCATCGCGGCCACGATCACATGCGCATCCGGGAGCGACAAGCCGTTCAGGAGCCACGCGGTGGCATGATCGGCAGGCAGTGCCTGCACACCGATGCGTTGCAGGAGTGCCGCCGCATCCGGGGATGTCATCCCCCTGCCCTGCCACGGTCCCCAGCTGATGGCCAGCGCCGGCAGGCCCTGGCGATGGCGATGCTGCGCGAGTGCCTCGAGGGCGGCATTGGCGGCGGCATAGTGGAACTGTCCGCGGGAGCCCCACACGCCGGCGATGGATGAGAAGAGGACGAAGTGATCAAGCGGGAGATGCTTGGTGACGTCGTGCAATACCCATGCGCCGCGCAACTTCGGATGCAACACGGCGCGAACCTCTGGCGCCGTGAGCTCGGATAGCGCACGCACGCCACCAAGCCCTGCGGCATGGAACACGCCCGCGAGCGGGCGCTCCGGATCATCGTGTGCCGCGAGGACCTCGCGCATCGCGGCCGCATCAGCCACGTCGGCTCGAATCGGCACGACCGTCGTGCCGCCGTCCGTCAGCGCCTGCAGCGCCCGTGTACTGGATGCATCGGTGGTGCCGGTCCGGCCCACCAGCAGCAGACGGCCGGCGCCGGCCTTCGCCAGTGCCGCCGCCACCTGCAGACCAATGGCGCCCAACCCTCCGGTCACGAGATAGCTGCGGTCATGGCGCACGTTCACCGTACTCTCGGCGACGCGCGTCGCGCGCCGACGAAGCCGCGGCACATAACAGTGCTCGCCGCGATAGGCGACGGCATCGTCGATTGCCTCGCGCTGCAGTTCACGCAGAATCCAGTCGGCCTCGCACTCGCCATCCCCCTCGGCTGACAAGTCGATCACGCGTCCGAAATGCTCTGCATGCTCGAGCGCGACCACACGCGCGGCCGCCGCACGCGCGGCATCCGCCATCGGCGGCCGCTTCGTCGAGGCGAGCGACGGCGGCTCCGACGCGACGTCGAATGCGGCGACGCCTCGCGTCACCACCCAGCAGCGCGCGTGGACATGAGGCGCACCGTTGCTGCGGGCGTCGCTGATGGCGGTCTGGGCGATCGCGAGCAACTCGACCACGCTGTCGTCATTCGGCGCATCGCCCGTCTCCGCTCGACCACGCGCAGCCGGTAGCACGATGTAGTCCGTGCACGTCTTGCGCGACGTGTCATCGCCCAACCCCTGCCCCGATGGGACCGGACGAATCGTTGCGCCGGCGTGGACCGCGTTCGCCACGAGCCGTGATACGAGCTGCGCGTCCTCACCAACGACGGTGATCACGCGACCCGCCAGCGGCTGTGACGCCAGCGGTCGTGACGCCAGCGGCGGTTGCTGGTCTGGTACCCATGCCACGGTGTACGACGCGAGGTCGGGGGTGACCGTGGGCGTGGCCTCCGCGGTATCACCCGGAAGATCAAGCCAGTGTCGTTCGGGCGTGAACGGATAGAGCGGGATATCCGCCGGTGCGCTCGGACGCGCCCACTGCGGTGCCCGCCAGTCGATGTCCGCTCCCGACACGTACGCCGCCGCGAGATCGGCGAGCGCCGGTCCGTTGGCGGTCGCATCGGGCACCGCGAGCGTTGCTGCCGCCCGCGCGGATGCCGCGAGGAGCTCCGGCCCGTACGCCGCGGCGTCCACGACACCGTGCACGCACCGCGTCGCCTCGCCCCGGCTCCACGCCGTCAGCAGATCCAACGCCTCGCGCGCGGTGCTGGCCACGAGCGCCAGTCGATGGGCGAAGTGCGCGCGCCCGGCCCGCGCCGTCCAGCAGGCGGCGGGGAAATCAGCGGTTTCCTGTTCCGCGCTCGCGGTGAGCTGCCGTTGCCACGCCGTACTGAGCCGTCGGAGCGCCTCGTCCGACTTCGCGCTCAGGCACAGCAATTGTGGCCGCGCGGCCGGCATACTCGGTGTCGCCGACACGTGCGCTGGCGCCTCCACGACCACGTGCGCGTTCGTCCCGCTGAAGCCGAAGGCGCTGATGC
>CANHJV010000068.1 GCA_947461225.1 Gemmatimonadota bacterium
CCAGATCGCCAAAGCGACGACGGAAGGCACGCCCCTTCACGATCTCCTCGAATCCATGGAGATCTTCGGTGAGCGCCTGACGGATCTTGTGCACCGCCGAGCGTGGCGGCATCCAGATGCCGCCACCGCAAAACGACTTGCCGGGCTCGAGGTGGAAGTAGAAGCCCGCGCCCCCGTGGGCCGCTTCGGTGCCGACGCCACGCCCCGCGTCGCGATGAAAGAACCAGCATGCCGCGTGCGTCTTGTACGGCGCCTTGTTCTTCGAGAAGCGCACGTCGCGATGAATGCGAAACACCGACTTCTTCGGTGACCCCACAATCTCCGGCGCGAACCCGGCCAGATGCACGTCCACCTCTTCCACGAGCGACACCAGCGGCCGCTTGATCTCGCGTTCGAAATCGGCGCGATGCTCTTCGAACCAATCCTTGCGGTTGTGCTTGGCAATACCGCGCAGGAACGTGAACGTCTTCGGTGTAAACGGCGTGACGGGGTCGCCGATCAGGTCTTTCATGACATCCCCGAGGACATCGCCGACACCATCGCCTCGAGAGACGACGACATGGCGGGAAACAGAAAGCGCAAGAACAATCCGGACCGCTCACCCCACGCCCGCTCGTCGTGGAGCGCACCGTCTGCCTCCATGTAGAGCAGGTCGTGTCCGGGCTGCCACCCCTGCCGCAACAACATGCGATACAGCAAGCGGGTGCCCTTCAGCATGCGCGCCTCACCCGTGCCCACATCGAGCCAGATCTTGAGGTCAGGACGCATGCCGTTGTTGGCCACCAGCTGACGCACGATCCACCGATCGTCCCACCACACACTCGGCGACAACAAGCCGAGCTTGCCGAATACGGCCGAGTGGGTGAGTCCGAGATGCAGCGTGAGCAGGCCGCCCAACGAGCTGCCAGCCAGCCCCGTGTCGCGCGCACCACGACGGGTACGCCAGTTGTGATCCACCCATGGCTTGAGCTCGGACACGAGCATCTGGCCGTAACGATCGGCCAGACCGCCGGCATCGTGCGCGTTGTCACGCGTGGGCGTGTACTCGTCGATGCGATCGCGGCCGGCATTGCCGATCGCCACGATGATGACCGGTTCGATCACCTGCGCATGCATGAGCGCGCGCGCCGTGGTGTCGATGCCCCATTGCACACCGAACGGCGACATCGCGAGATCGTCGAACACGTTTTGCCCGTCATGCAGATACAGCACGGGATAGCGCCGATCGCTGTTCAGCGCATAGTCAGGCGGCAGGCAAACGATGACGTCGTGCGGGTGCGGCAGAAAGCGCGATCGGATCTCCGTGAAGTGCAACAGAGATCCCACCACCCGGGGAACCGGTGGTGTGGGGTGCAGTTCGTCGGACAACCCAGTATGGACCATAAACGCAACGTAAGCGACGGGAGCGGCGCGGGGCACGGCTTGAAAAGCGCGGTGCATGCGCTACTCCCGCCGGTGGTTACACGAGATCCGTCACCGTGCCGTCGGCCACGAACGAATCCAGATTCGCCAGCGCGCGCATGCCCATGTTGGTACGCGTCTCGATCGTGGCACTGCCTAAGTGCGGCAACAACACGACATTCTCGAGCTCCATGAGCTCGGCCGTGACGCTGGGTTCGAACTCGTACACGTCCAGCCCAGCACCGGCGATTTTCCGTTCCTTCAGTGCCGACGTGAGCGCGGCCTCGTCAACCACATCGCCACGCGCGGTGTTCACGAGATAGGCATGCGCAGGCATGAGGGCGAGCGTGCGCGCGTTCATGAGGTGGCGCGTCTCGGGTGTGGCAGGGCAATGCAGCGACACGACGTCGGCACGCGCCAGCAACGTCTCCAACGAATCCACCCGTTCAGCGCCAGCCGGTCCCGCCGTGGCAGGATCATCGATGCGCGGATCACGCGGCGCATGATAGATGATCTTCATGTCGAACGCCGCAGCCGCCTGACGCGCCACGGCGCGGCCGATGCGACCATATCCAACGATGCCGAGCGTCTTGCCGCGCAGCGTGCGCCCCAGCATGAACGTCGGGCGCAATCCCCCCCACACGCCCGTACGCACATGCCGCTCGCCTTCCCCCAGCCGACGCATCGTCATCAGCATCAGCGCGATCGCGATGTCGGCCGTGTCGTCGGTCACGACATCGGGCGTGTTGCTGATCGTCATGCCCGCCCGCTTCGCCGCCGCCACGTTGATGTGATTCACACCCACACCCACGTTGCACAACAGGCGCGCTCGAATGCCCGGCGTGTTGAAGATCTCTTCGCTCCAGCGGTCCGTCACCGTCGTCATCACGATGTCCGCCTGTTGCAACACCTGCTTCAGCTGATCCGGCGCCAACGCCACATCCGTCTTGTTGAACAAGGCGTCGTAGCGCGACGCGATCTCCGCTTCCACCGCGGCCGGCATTTTCCGCGTGACCACCACCCGGATCTGCTTCGTGTCCGTCGATCGCGCACTCATGCCGACACCCGCCACTGCTGCAGCGCCGCACCGACGCCGCTGCCAAGCGTGATCGGTATGCCCGCGTCACACAGCGCCATCTCCACACCCGACAACGCACCGGCCAACGTGAGACTGTTCGTGTCGCCGAGGTGACCGATGCGGAACACCTTGCCGGCAACTTCGTTGAGTCCCGATCCCAACGAAATATCGTAGCGCGTGAACGCGATCTCGATCACCTGGCGCGCGTCGTGCCCCTCGGGCACCATCACGGCCGTCAGGGAGTTCGATGCGATCTCCGGCCGCTTCGCACACTGACGCAACCCCCACGCACTCACCGCCGCGCGCACACCCGTGGCCAGGAACCGGTGACGCTCGGCCACCGCGTTCATGCCTTCGTCGAGCAGCATCGTGAGCGCTTCGTCGAGACCGAACAGCAGCGACAACGCTGGCGTGCTCGGGAAGAAGCCCTGCGCGTTGTTCGCGCGCATCGACCGCAGATCGAAGTACGCGCGCGGCATCGTGCAGCCATCCACGCGCGCCAGCGCCTTCTCGCTCATGTAGAGAATGCCAAGCCCCGCCGGCAGCATGAAGCCCTTCTGCGTGCCCGTGATCGCGCAGTCCACCCCCCACGCATCGAACTGAAACTCGAGGCTGGCGATCGAACTCACGCCGTCCACCAGCAGCAGCGCCGGATGCTTGGCCCGATCGATGGCCGCGCGCACCGCGGCAACGTCGCTCGTGACACCGGTGGCCGTTTCGTTGTGCACCAGCAGCACACCCTGAATCTCATGCGCCGTGTCGGCGGCCAGCGCCGCTTCGATGCGGGCCGGATCAGCCACCTCGCCCCACGGCTCTTCGATCACGTCCACCTGATAGCCGAGGGCGCGCGCCGTCTGAATGAACAAGTGCGAGAACTGGCCGAAGCGCACCGCGAGCAATCGCGCGCCAGGGTTCATCGTGTTCACCAGGGCCGCTTCCCACATCGCGGTGCCGGTGGCCGGGAAGACGAACGGCTCGCCCTTCGTCTGATGGACGACCTGCGGCAGACGCGAGAGGATCGAGCGCGTCAGCGCCGGAAACGCCGACGAGCGATGATCCTCCATCGCCCGGTGCATGGCGCGCTGCAGGCGGTCGGGAACCGGTGTCGGTCCCGGGATCTGAAGAAAGTGCCGTCCGGCCATCGATTACGTCGGAGAAGGAAGCGTGGTCTCGACGGCCGGAGCGTCCGGCGCGTCGTCGGAAACATCATCGTGTTCGTCGGTCGCGTCATCGTGCACGTCGTCGGCCGGCTCGTCCGCCTGATCGGGATCGAGCACGCGCAACAGCCGCCGGCAGAGCCGAGCCAGGCGCGCGCGTTGCTCACCGCTCAATTCGGCCATGATCGCCACGATCGCGTCACTGCGCGCCGGGGCGGTGCTGACCAGCACGTCGCGCCCGGCGTCGGTGAGATACACCGAGATGAACCGTCGATCGGTAGCGTGTCGCTCGCGGCGGGCCCAGCCCCGCGCTTCGAGCGCGTCGATGATCGCCGTCATCTGTGCCTTGCTGCGCCCCAGCGCCTCAGCCAGCTCCTGCTGATGCACCGGTCCGCGCGCTTGCAGTGTTTCCAGCACACCGAATTGCGACGCCGAGAGCCCGAAAGGATGCACCGCCTGCTCAACCTGCGCGGATGCCATCGAGGCGGCACGCTGCAACATCGCATACGCCTCGAGGGCGCGGCGGCGTTTCTTCTCTCCCTTACTCATGCGGGCGTTAGTGGTCGGAGGACGGGGACATCGGTGCAGCGCAACCGCGCACTACGTACGGGTAACGCCCGCATGGCGCATCGCCATACGCTCAGCGAGCACGGTCGCGACCGCCATGATCGTCTCCTGCGGGTTCACCCCGAGTGACGTGGGCAGCAGCGACCCATCGGAAATGTACAGCCCGCGCACGCCGTGCCGCTCGCCTTCCGGCGTGGCGCCCGACGTGGATGGATCGGTACCCATGCGACAGGTGCCGTTTACGTGGGCTGAGAAGAGCCCGATCCGATTCGGACCGACCGATCCGCCTTCGAGCCGGGCCACATCAGCCGCCGACCGGACGACGATCGGCGTGGAGTGCATGGTGCCCACTTCACGAGCGCCGGCGGCAAAATGCAGCTGCGCCGTGGCCGACAGCGAGGCGCGCACGCGGCGTTGGTCCTCCGGAGTCAGGGCGTACGCGATCGACGTCTCCCCACGGCGATTCACCCGTACGCGACCGCTCGAGCGCGTGCGCTCCGCCCCGTCGCGGGTAAGACCGATCAGCACGCCAAGCTGGTTGTACGACGACATCAAGGCATGGTGGGAGTGACCAAATCCGGGCATGGCCGCCGCCGTAAACGAGGGATGCATCGGCGGCGTTTCGATCCAGAAGCCGAAGTCGGTGCCGCGCCAGCGCAAATGCTCATCACACATGGTGGTGAGCGGAATGCCGGTGCTCGTCACGATGTCGCGATCATAACGCCCCCAGATCGCCGTCGTGGGGTGCAGCCGCAGCCACTGGCCAACGCCGCCGCCACCGAGTCCCGAGCGCTGCAGCAGTGCCGGTGTGCCGATAGCACCGCCGGCGACCACCACGATGGGCGCATCAATGGTCAGCGTGCGGGCGGGGCGTCCCGAAGAGGGATCGCGCACGGTGGCGTGCACTCGCTTCATCGGCGGCGTGCCCGATCCGGAATCACGTTCGCGGATCTCGATCCGATCGACGTGCGTATCGGCGTGCAGCGTGGCCCCAGCCGTGAGCGCGCGCGGGACGAAGGTGACCAACGTGGACTGCTTGGCGTCGTGCCGGCAGCCCACGCCGCAGAAGCCGCAGCGCACGCAGTTGGTGGCGTTGATCTGCGCGGTCGACACCTTCCAGCCGAGGGACCGGGCGCCGTCGAGCAAAATGCGGTTGTTGGCGGAATGGGCGTCTTCGGGGACCGCGCTCGCGTGCACCTCGCGCTCCACACGCTCGAACACCGGGCTCATGTCCCGCGGCGTCATACCATACACGCCGGACTCCTTCGCCCACTGCTCGAGCACGAAGTCGGGCGTGCGCAGCATGATCATCCAGTTCACCGTGGTGGATCCGCCCACGGTATTGCCCTGCACCAACGCCACCGAGGCGTCGTCGGTCGTGCGCAGCGCCCCGTCGGCATACAGCTGCTCGGTGAGCTCGGCCTCCCGCTCGTTGAAATCGGCGCGCGTGCGGTAGGCACCCGACTCCAACACGACCACCTCGAAGCCGGCTTCGGCCAATCGGGCCGCCGTCACCGCGCCGCCGGCGCCGGTGCCAATGACGACCACATCGGCGGTGCGATGCAGGTCGGCGCGCATGGACACCGCGGGAACCACCCCGCGGGGAAGCGGGGCTGGGGCGACGATCGTGGGCAGTGCCACCGCACCGCGCGCCACCGGCTCGTCGGGCCGACTGACGCCGGGCAGCGGTCCTTCCCATGGCACCTCCGGCGACCGCAGGTGCATCGGTCCCGCGTAGCCGATGACCGCGGTGACTTCCGGGCGCGCGTAGTGCACCGCCAACAGCAGGCGACGCACGGAATGCGAGGCCGAGCGCAGGGGGGCAAGCGCCGAGTTGAGCCATCGATCGAAGCAGCGCGTCTGATCGTCAGCCGCCAGGGTCGCGAAGCGCGTCGCCTTGCCGATGGCCAGCATCACCGACGTGCGCCCGCCGAGGACATCGAGGGCCAGCCCGAGCTGCGCACGGCGGTGGGCGGGAAGCCGTTCCAATCGGGCGTCACAGCGGGCGACGAACTCGTGGGCAGACTCCGTGCTTGGCGGCGCACCTCGGAGGACGCACGGGGCAAGCGCCGCCAAGGACTCGCGCTGCGGTCGCGATAAGTGCGGCAACACCACGCGAGGTGGCGTGCGAATCTCTGGACTGATGGCGGTCACGCCCGCACGGTACCGCGCATCCCCGCATCACGCCAGCCGCCTTCGTCCGACACCGACCACGGCAACATGACGATCTCTGGCGTGGCCGCGGGGACGCGACCCCGTCTTACGACCGCATCGCGAACAGCGGTCGCGTGTCGTCGTGCATCAGCACCCAGATCGCGTAGCCGCCGAACAGCGTGCCCCACGGCCAGCGGAATAGCCGCAACACCGATACGAACAGCACAACGGAACGAGCCCACGACTGGTGATTGAGCAGCGCGAAGCCCGCGACGAGGCCGAATACGCTGAGGGCGCCGATGACGAGAGCAATCAGGGCGCTGGTGACCGTACCGACGATCAACACGATGGGATTGAGCGTGGCCAGCGAGCTGAAGATGCCGCCCAGCAGCACACCGGCGGCGGCGAGGAGGCCGAAAGCGCTGTACAGCAGGTTGATGATGCCGACGACTCTGACATGGGTGCGCACGGGGCCGCTCCGAAGTGGTGGGTACGCCGTTCCGTACGACCCACCGCGTGCGCAGGATTCAGCAGACGCGTTAGCGCGAGCGCCAGACGGCGGTGACCATGCGCTTGGCACCACCGCCGGCCATGCTGACCATGGCGACCCCGCCCAGAATGACCGTCATCGCGGCCACGGCCTGCGCCGGCAAACGCTCACCCGCCAACAGCACACCGAGCAACACCGCGACGGCCGGGTTCACGTACGCGTAGGTCCCCACCGCCGTCGGGCTCGCCACCTTCAACAACCACATGTAGGTGCTGAAGCCGATCAGCGACCCGAACACAATCAAGTAGAGCAACGAGGCCGCCGATCGGGCAGAGACGTGCAAGGCCGGGGTCCACTCCCCGGTGGCCAGCGAGAGCAGGAGCAACAGCGAGCCACCCACCAGCATCTGCATGGCGATCGCCAAGGCGGGCGACTCGGCCTGTCGCGCGGTCCGCGAATACAGCGAACCGACGGTCCACGAGAGTGAGCCCAGCGCGAGCACCACGGCCCCCACGGGGTCGACGGTGGCCGTGGCGGCACCGGTGGGCATGACCAGCAGCGCCACGCCGGCGAGACCGATCAGCACGCCGATGACCTTGATGAGCTCCGGGCGCTTCCCCTGCCAGAGTTCGCAGAGCACGAGCCAGAGGGGCACCGTAGCCACGAGCACCGACGTCAGCCCGGACGGCACCCGTTGACTCGCCCAGGAGACGGCCCCGTTGCCGACAAACAGGAGCAACGCGCCGATCACCGCCGACGCCTTCCAGTGACTCTTCGTTGGCTTTTTTGCGCCACGAAAGATGCACCATGAATACAACATAGAGCCAGCGATCAGAAAACGGGCCGCTCCCATGCCGAACGGCGGGATCGTCTCCACCCCCCAGTGAATTGCCAAATACGTCGATCCCCAGACGAGATAGATCACCAGGAACGCGGCGATCAGCTGCCACTTGGTGGCGCGCGGCTCGGCGCCGGCGCCGACCGATTCGACGGCGGCCGCGGCCAACTCGGCATTCAGCGGGGCGTGTGAACTAGGAATCGGACGGGGCGTGGAGGACATCGCGTCAGGTCGGACGCCGCAGGGCGCGGAGGGCGGCATCGCCTGCCGCCACGCCACCAACGAGGAGATAGAGATAGAACGTGTAGAAACGCCACCAGAGCAGCGATGCCGCAAAGATACCTGCGGGGATCGCCGAACTGAGCGTGGCCGCAAAGGCGCCTTCGATGAAGCCGCCACCACCCGGTGCCGGCACCACGACGCCGCCGTAGAACAACGCCAACGGCCACAAGACCAACGGGGCCAGTGCATCCATCGTGAGCGGGAACGACGGGTCGCCGACGAACACCAGAATGGGCAGCGTCGCCACCTTGAACAGCACGTGCAGGACCGAGCCCCCAAAGGCCAGCAGCATCAGCATCGGATCGGCCCGTCGCAGCGACTGCACCGATGCCCGCAACGCCCGCAGGGTGCGCTGCACCGCCCGCCAACGCCCAGCGTGCAACCCGATCCGAGTCGCCCACACGGGCGGGGGCCCGTTGGCGTTCCGTTGAGACAGGATCCATCCCGCCGCCCCGACGCCCAACACGAAGCCGCTGTAGCCGCCCACGAGACTGAGCAGACCGGCCACCGAGGCGCCACGGCCGGCGAAGAGCACCGCCAGGACCGTGCAGACCAGCACCAGCGACCACATCTCGAGAAACAGCTCGAGGAAGAGAATCAGCACACGTCCCGCCGGGCCGGTTCCGCTTTCCGCCAGCACCAGAAAGCGCGACGGTTCCGCCCCCGAACGGGCTGGGGTGATCGCGGCCGCGAAATCACCGGCGAGACACACCCGCACCGCGGTGCCGAAACGCAGCGGAATACCGCACGCCCGTGCCGACGCCTGAATCTTGAGCGCGCGGGTGATGATTTCGGCCGTCACCGTGGCCAACGCCGCCGCATGCACCGGCCACGCCAGCCACGGCATACCACCCGCCGGCCAATGGGAGGCGACCACCCATGCCGACACCCCCAGCATGGCGGCGAACGACAGGGCGGTGACGAGCCATCGAACAGCGGACATCGCGGAAAGATAATTGTTCAAGGGGTCAGAGTCGTTGAACGGACCCTGAGAACGCAGGTGTTCAACGACTCTGACCCCTTGAACGGACCCCTTGAACGCCCTCAGGTCCCCCGCGGCTTCGCGCGCCGCGTCGCCTCCGCCGTGAGCGGATCCTCCGGCCACGGGTGCCGTGGGTACCGCCCTCGCAATTCCTTCCGCACCTCGAAGTACGAACTGCGCCAGAAGCCCGCGAGATCCCGCGTCACCTGCACCGGCCGCTGCGCCGGCGACAACAGTTGCAGGGTGAGCGACACGCGTCCGTCCATCAGCATCGGCGTACGCGTCCACCCGAACACCTCCTGCAGCTTCACCGCCAACGCAGGGGCCATCGGGTCGCTGTAGTCCAACGCGATGCGCGACCCACTCGGCACCTCGAGATGCGTGGGCGCCAACCGCTCCAACGCCGACCGCTGCGGCCACGGCATCAGCGACTGCAGCGCGTCGTGCCAATCCACCGACGCCAGCTGCGCCCACGTGCGCACGCCGTCGAGGTACGGCCCCGCCCAGTCCTCGAGCGACGCCGACAGCGCGGCCACCGACACGTCGGGCCAGCTCTCGTCGTGCGCGTGCACGAAGGCCATGCGCTCGCGCAGCCGCGACGCCGCCGGCGACCACGGCAACGCGTCGATGCCACCGCGCGTCAGCTGCGCGCGAATGGCCTCGAGCACCGCCTGCAGCACGACCGCCGGATCAGCGTCGGGCCACACCACCTCATCGATCACGATCGCCCCGAACATCGTGCGCTTGCGCGCGCGCACGGCCTTGGTGCGTTCATCCCACTCCACCAGCTGCACGCGCACGAACTGCTCGCCGAAATCCTCGCGCAGCTCCTCGAGCGTGATCGGTGCCGCGCGCACGATGCGGGCTTCGGGCGACGTGCCCTCGAGATCCGCGATCGCCAGATACGGCGCATCGTGCAACGCATCGTGCTTCGCCAGCACCGCCCCGCTGCCGTTACGCAGCAAGTAGCGCGGCTCAACACCGCTGCGCCGCTGCGCCACACGGTCGGGATACGCCAGCGCCAGCAACGAGCCAGTCTCGGCATCATCCCACGTCGGGTGCGCGAGCCCAGCGCTCGCGCCACCACCCGCCCCGCCGCCGGTACGACGCGCCAGATCATCCGCCGTCTGCCGCACCCGACGCACGCCATCACGATCGACCGCCACCCCTCCCGCGCCCGACGCACCGTCACGTCGCAGCAGCTCCGTACGCCATCGCATATCCGACTGCGGCGGCAACCCGTCGTAGCGCACGATATCGCGCTCCTCCAGCAGCGCCGCGATCGCCGCACCGAGCGGCAAGGCCCCACGCTCCGCAGCAGTAATCGCCAGATGCGCCAATCGCGGCTGCAACGGCAACGCCGCCATACGACGGCCGTGCGGCGTGATGCGCCCGACCTCATCGAGCGCACCCAGCTGCGCCAGCAGCGCCCGCGCCTGTGCGAACGGTCCCGCTCGCGGCACATCCAGCCAGCGCAATGTGGTCGGATCGCTGATGCCCGCATCCGCCAGTTCCAACGCCAATGACGACAAGTCCGCGTCCACAATTTCCGGCCGCGTGCTGGGCAACAGCATGTGATCCTCGTGCTGATCCCACAACCGGTAGCTCACACCGGGCGCTGTGCGTCCCGCCCGACCACGACGCTGATCGGCCGACGCCCGACTCACTCGCACCGTATGCAATCGCGTGAGTCCCGCCGACGGATCGTAGCGTGGCACGCGCGACAACCCACAGTCCACCACCACGCGCACACCCGCCACCGTCAGGCTCGTCTCCGCCACACTCGTACTGAGCACCACCTTCCGCGTACCCATAGGCGCCGGCGCCAACGCCGCATCCTGCTCGGCCAGCGGCATGCTACCGTGCAGCGTGTGCACCCGCACGCCGGTCATCGCGTCGCCGTGCAAACGCTCGGCCACGCGCCGCTGTTCGCCAGCGCCCGGCAGGAACACCAGCACATCGCCCTCGGTGGCGTCGAGCGCCTCGCGAATCACCCGCGCCGTGGTGGCCTCCACCCGTTCGTCGCGACGCGGGACGCGATAGTGCGTGTCGATGGGGAACATGCGTCCCTCGCTGCGCAGCACCGGCGCCGGTCCGCCCTCGTCGGCCAGCAACGCCGATACGGCAACGCCGTCGAGCGTGGCCGACATCACCAGCACCCGCAGCTCATCGCGCAGATGCCGCTGCGTTTCGAGCACCAGCGCCAATCCGAGGTCGGCGTGCAGCGACCGCTCATGAAATTCGTCGAAGATCACGAGCCCGACATCCTCGAGCGCGGCATCGCTGCTCAGCATCCGCGCCAACACACCTTCGGTGACCACTTCAATGCGCGTGCGCTTCGAGATGCGCGTCTCGCCACGCACGCGGTAGCCCACCGTCTGCCCCACCGCTTCGCCCAGGATCGACGCCATGTACGACGCCGCCGCACGGGCGGCGAGTCGACGTGGCTCCAGCATCACCAGCTTCGTGCCCGCCAACCAGGGCTCGTCGATCAGGGCGAGCGGCACGCGCGTGGTCTTGCCCGCACCCGGCGGCGCTTCGAGCACCGCCACGGTGCGCGCGGCCAGCGCGGCGCGCAACGACGGGATGATCTCGTCGATCGGGAGCGTTGTGGTGTCTCGCACAGCGACCGGCTATCGACGACGGCGCGTTGGTGGATCGAGCTGCTGCACCAACCACTGGTGTGCGCGCTCGATCACGTCATCGAAACCGCTGCGCACCCCGCGCACCGTGAGGCGAACCTCCACGCTGGGCGTAATCCCCACGCGCTGCAGTTGCGCATCGTCCGAGCGGCGGATCTCCACAATCGGGAGCGCCACCTGCAAGAGCCCCGGCAACTCCACCAGCATCACCTCACCCGGTGCACCCGCGCTGGATGACCCGAGAAATGTCACCGGCGCCACCGCATCGAGCGCGATGGCCAGTCGCTCCATATCGCCGGCGGTGCGCTCGTCGATCAACGCCACAATGCGTCCGGTATAGTGGCCCGCCGTGTCGCCACGACTCACGCGCCCGCGTGTTTCGCGCGTCACCGCGCACACCGTGCGCGCGTCGCGCAACGTGGCGGCGGCGCAGGGTTCGCTGTCATAGCGGCGCACCTCACGCGCGGTGACCGCCTCCGGCACGCTGCGCACCGCCGCGAGCATCGCCTCGGCCTGTCCGGCACCCAGTGGGCCACGCAGATCCAGTATCCAGCCACGTGCACGGCGTGAGCGCGTCAGGATGGCCGCCAGCGAATCGACCGACCATCGCTCCACATCGAGATAGACGATGTCGCCAGGCAGCGTGCGCATCGCACTCAGGAGCGGCCGCTCGGCGAGCACCAACGGCGCCAAGTAGTCCGCACGGCGCGGAATGTTCAACTGACGCTCGCGATTCATCATGTCGCGCAGCCGGAACAGCGCGCCACCACTCGGGCCCAGTGACACCTGCGGCATCAGTGCACGCAGGCGTGACCAACTGTTCGGCGCCGAGACCGCGGTACGGTGATCGATGATCCACGCCGGCATCGGGAAGCCGTCGGCCGCCGTGACCTCCATGCCCGTCTCGATACCGAGCGCCTTCGTCACCGAGTCGCGGAGCACGTCGGTGATGAGGGCGCGGTCTTCGATCCAGCGCACGCGAAACGGTACGGCTGCCGGTCCGCGAACAGAATCGGCCGACCGCCCCCGCAAGGTGGACGGCGTGTCGTCGAGCGCGGACACCATCGGCATCAACGCCGCCGCATACTCCGTCGCCACCCGCGCCGCTTCGAGCGCGGGAATCGTGCGCTCGAGGACGGCGTCCATGTCCTCGTCGTAGAGATCGCGATGTACATGCCGCACGCGAATCGCACTCCACAACCGCGCGGCCGCCAGCAATCGCGCGCCCATGAACGGATACGGATCGCTGTCGTAATAGCCCGGCAATACCGCCGGCAGTCGCCGTGTGGGCACACGTGAGGCGCGCACGATACGGTTGGTGCGCAGCAACGAGAGCGCCGTGCGCAACGCCGGCGCGCTGTCGGAGGGCTGTGCCGCCCGCGGGCGTACCGTGTCCGCAATCAATCCGGTACTGCCGTCGGCATGCACGAGTTCCCCCGTCCGAAGTCGTACCGACACACGATCGGCGACCGGCAACACCACACTCGACACCAACGGCGTGTCGTCCACACCCTCTTCGGCAATCAGGGTAGCCCGGCCACTCGCGACCAGCGCCAACAGCGCGCGCGGCAGCACCGTGGCGCGGTTCGCGAGCACCATCACGCGCCTCGGCTGCGCTGCACCGGCGAACACCGGGCGTCCCGTGCGTACCATCCAGGCATCGTCCGGTTGCCACGCGCCGTTCAGTGCGCGCGCGCCACCAACCCGGCGCGTTCGCTCCGTGCTCGCGGTCGTAAGCGCGCTGTTCAACTGCGTCACCAATCCTGCGTTGGTGACGAACGCATCGACGCCGGCATCGAGGGAATCCAACACCGCGCCGGTCGCCGCATTCGTCGTGGCACCCGAACCACGGACGTCGAGCACCACCCGTGCCGGTGCCGTCGTGAGCAACGCGCGTACCATCGCCGCCGCGCTGTCGGTCAACAGCGCACGCTGGGCCGATCCCAACGGCACGCGCACAATCAGCACACTGTCGCTCGTGCGCTCACTGCCGAACACGAAATGCTCGGTCACGCCCGTCACACCCACCGTATCGGCCAGCTCCACCCGCGTAAGCGGGTCCTGCAGCACCGACAGCAGCCGGCGATAGGCCACCGCCAGCTGCTGCGGATCATTGGCCGACCGCACCACGGTGGCCGCGCGGATGAACGCCGAATCCCACGGCGCGCCACGCTCGATCACCGCCGGATGGTACAACGACACCAGATGCCACACCTGCATCAGCGTGCGCAATCGGGCCACGCCCGCCGAGTCCGATGGCGCCGGGTCCGGCTCCGGGAGGACCGTATCCACGACAACGGGTGCTGCCGGCGCTGGCGTCTCGACCGTGGTGGCAGACGCCTGCGCCGCACCGCGCGCCCGTCGCGCCGCGGAAGCCGACGGAGCCACACCGGACTCCGGGGTCACCGTGACGAAGCGGCTGCTGCAGCCGGCGCCCGAGACGGCGAGGATCGCCAGCAACGCACGCGCGGCCAGTTGGCCGAACATCCGGGGAGTGGGCGAATTCAGCATATTGCGCAAGATACCATCGGCGCCCTTCGCTGCGGCACGACGCTTCCCCCACCGAGCCACCCCCGCATGACCGACCGCCTGTACTACACCGATGCGCGCCTCGACCGCTTCACCGCCGCCGTGCTCGCAATCGCCGACGACGGCCGTCGGGTCGTGCTCGACCGCACCGCGTTCTATCCCACCTCGGGCGGACAACCGCACGACGTGGGCACGCTGGGCGGGATCGCGGTCGTGGACGTCATCGACGACGACGAGCGCATCGTGCATTGCCTCGCCGATCCGATCGGTGTCCCGGTAGGCTCGATGCTAGTGGGACAGGTCGACATGACGCGACGCGTCGATCACATGCAGCAGCACACCGGTCAACACCTGCTCTCCGCCATGCTCTCCGACGAGTTCGGCTGGCCCACCCTGAGCGTGCACTTCGGCGATGAGACCAACACGGTTGATGTGGCCTGCGACGATTTCGACCCCACCATGCTCGCCGCCCTCGAGCGCCGCGCCAACGCCCTGATCGTGCAGAATCGCCGCGTGACGGTGTCCTTCGAAGACGCCGCCGACGCCACTGGGCTCCGCAAGCCGAGCGACCGCGAGGGCGAGCTGCGTATCGTCACCATTGAGGGCATCGACCGCAGCGCCTGCGGCGGTACGCATGTCGACTACACTGGAGAGATTGGGGCGCTCCTGCTGCGGCGCGCCGAGAAGACGAAAGGGAACACCCGGATCGAGTTTATCTGCGGCCATCGCGCCGTGTCCCGTGCGCGCGTCGACGCGGAACTGCTCACCACGGCCGCTCGCATGCTGTCGGCCGCGCCGCATGATCTGCCGGGTCTCGTGGAACAGCAGATGCAGCGCCTCACCGAAGGCGAGCGCGAACGCAAGCGCCTCGTGGCCGACCTCGCCCGCTATCAGGCCACCGCCATGTGGACGGCGTCGATCCCCGACGGTGACGGGGTGCGCCGCCTCGTCGTGCCCGTGACGGGGCCCGTGAAGGACGCCGAGCCGTTGGCCCAGCAACTGGTGGCCCTGGGCTTCTGCGCCGTCGTCGTCACGAACCACAGTCTGGGTGGCGTCATGATGGCCACCGCGGCCGACACCGGGATCGATGCCGGGCAGCGACTCCGCGCCGCGCTGCAGGCGGTGGGCGGGCGTGGCGGCGGATCACCTCGTTTGGCCCAAGGCGCCATTCCCGACGCCTCGCAGCTGCCGGTCGTACTCGAATCCCTTGGCTTTCTTACCCCACTGCCGGAGCCGCTCGCATGACGATCACCCGTCCGTCGCCGTCGGAACACGCGCCGTTCGCCAGCACCTACATCGACGCCGCCGCCACGGCGCTCGAGGCCATGGGCACCGACCAGCTCTGGTCGCTCTTGGTCACCCAGCCGATGGCCCTCGTGGCGTTGCTCGACGCCGTCGACCCCGCGCTGGTGGATTTCGCCTACGCACCCGGCAAGTGGACGCTGGGCGAGTCGCTGGTGCACGTGTCCGACACGGAGCGGGTGTTCGCCTATCGGCTCATGCGTGTCGCCCGCGGCGACATGACGCCGCTGCCGGGCTTCGACCAGGACGCGTGGGTGCCGGAGAGTCGCACTACCGGACGCCCGCTTGACGACATTCTGACCGAAATCCAGACCGTCCGCGCGGCGACATTGTCGCTGGCGAAGTCGCTGGACGAGAAAGCCTGGGGCCAAGTCGGTGTGGCCAGCGGACATCCGATCTCCCCGCGAGCGCTGGCCTGGATGATCGCCGGACACTTCGCGCACCATCTGGATCTCACGCGAGACCGGTATCTGGCCCGATGATCCATCGGCCGCGTTCGGTAGCTGGAATCTGCTAGATTTCGAATCTGTGGTGCCCACTCCACTGGCGCGCCTCACCTGACCGAAATTCCGGAGCGCTTTCCGTGTCCGATTTGCCCGCTGCAGCTGCCGTCACCGAGACCGAGCGTCTCGCGATCGATACGATCCGCACCCTCGCCATGGACGCCGTGCAGGCGGCTGAGTCCGGCCACCCCGGCACGCCGATGGCGCTCGCGCCGCTGGCCTATGCGCTCTACACACGGCATCTGCGTCACGACCCGTCGGCCCCGCTGTGGGCCGACCGCGACCGGTTCGTGCTGTCGGTCGGTCACGCCTCGATGTTGCTGTACGGCACATTGCACATGGCCGGCTACGACCTGCCGCTCGCCGAGATCAAGCGCTTCCGCCAGTGGCAGAGCAAAACGCCGGGGCACCCCGAAGTGCATCACACCCCGGGGGTGGAAACGACCACCGGCCCGCTTGGTCAGGGTGTCGCCAACGCCGTCGGGTTCGCCGTGGCCGAGTCGCATTTGGCGGCGACGTTCAACCGCCCCGGTCATGACATCGTCGATCACTACACGTACTTCGTGGCCGGCGACGGCTGCCTCATGGAAGGCATCTCGCACGAAGCGGCCAGCTACGCCGGTCACTTCAAGCTCGGCAAGCTGATCGGTTTCTTCGACGACAACGGCATCACGATCGACGGCAGCACCGATCTCTCCTGCAGCGACAACGCCGAGCAGCGTTTCGCGGCGTACGGCTGGCAGGTGTTGCATGTGAACGACGTGAACGATCTCGCCGCCATCGACGCCGCCATCGCCGAAGCGAAGGCCGACACGCAGCGGCCCACGATGATCATCACGAAGACGCACATCGGCTTCGGTTCGCCCAACAAGCAGGACACCGCGAAGGCGCATGGGGAGCCGTTGGGTGCCGCCGAAATTGCGCTCACGAAAACGGCGTACGCTTGGCCGGGCACCGAACCGTTCTTCGTCCCCGATGCCGCGCGCGCGCATTGGACCGAGCGCGTGGCCACCCGGGCCGCGTTGCATGCCGAGTGGAAGACGAAGTGGGCGGCGTATCAGGCGGCGCATCCCGAGCTGGCCGCTGAGCTGCTGCGTCGTAACGAAGGCACGGTGACGGCGGCACTCGACAGCGCGTTCCCGGTGTTCGACGCCAAGAGCGGCAACGTAGCCAGCCGTGCAGCAAGTGGCGTGGTGATCAACGCGATTGCATCGGCGGCGCCAGAGTTGATCGGCGGCAGCGCCGATCTCACGGGCTCGAATCTCACCAACGTGAAGGGCGCGACGTACTACGCCCCCACCGCCGCCGCCGGTCGCAACTTCCATTTCGGCATTCGCGAACATGCGATGGGCGCGATCATGAACGGTATGGGGCTGCACGGCGGCATCATCCCGTACGGCGGCACGTTCCTCGTGTTCAGCGACTACATGCGTCCGGCCATTCGCTTGGCCGCCCTCATGGGTGTGCAGGCGATCTATGTATTCACGCACGATTCCATCGGACTCGGCGAAGACGGCCCCACGCACCAGCCCATCGAGCATCTCACAGCGCTGCGGTGCATCCCGAACCTGTTGGTGCTGCGTCCGGCCGATGCCGACGAAGTGAGCGAAGCGTGGCGCGTGGCGATCGCGCATCGCACCGGACCGTCGGCCATCGTGCTCACGCGTCAGAAGCTGTCGTATTTCAACGAGCCGTCGCGGGCGCGGGCCGGTGTGCCGCGCGGGGCCTACGTGGTGGCCGACACCAACGGCGTGCCGAATGTGGTGCTCATGGCCAGCGGCTCGGAAGTCGAGATCGCATTGGCGGCTCGCGAAAAGCTGGCGGCGGGTGGAGTGAACGCCCGCGTGGTCAGCTGCCCCAGCCTGGAGCTGTTCGCGACGCAGGATGCGGCGTATCGCGCCAGCATTCTGCCCGCCGGTGTGCCGCGCGTGGCAGTGGAAGCGGCGCATCCGATGTCGTGGCACCAGTGGGTGGGCGACACGGGTGCGATCGTCGGGATCTCGACCTTCGGCGCCAGCGCCCCGGCCCCCACGCTGTTCGAAAAGTATGGCATTTCCGCCGACAACGTGACCGCCACTGTGACGCAGCTGCTGGGCGCGTAGTCAGGGTGGTATGACACGCATGATGGCCTTCGTCGGCGCCACCATCGGTGGATACGCCGGCTGGGCCGCGGGCGAACCGTTCGGGATGTTCACCGCCTTCGTGGTGAGCATCGTGCTCACG
>CANHJV010000069.1 GCA_947461225.1 Gemmatimonadota bacterium
AAGTGGGTGATCTCGATGGGCGCGTGTGCGTCGACCGGCGGCATGTTCGACAACTATGCCGTGGTGCAGGGCATCGACACCATCATTCCCGTGGACGTATACGTGCCGGGCTGTCCGCCCCGTCCGGAAGCGCTCATTCACGGCATCATGATGCTGCAGAAGAAGGTGATGCAGGAGCGGATGAAGGACACCACGCGCCACGTGGAGATCGTGCCCGATACCGAGAGCCAGCTCTACATTCCGCCCTCGCGCATCGACGAACTCTCGGAGCCGTTCGGCAACTCGGTGCATCAAACCCGGTCGGCGCCGTGACCGCGCCGATCGTTCCGGCGGCCGAGCAGAGCACGCCCTCCGTGGCGCTGCAGGCCGCGATTGCGTCCGACGTCAACGGCGCGCCCATTACGCCGACCCACATCGCGCATCGTGGTGGCCCGGTGAATCCGACGGCCGCCGCACTCGTGGCGCGCTTCGGCGCGGCCGTCGTGCGAACCGAGGTCACCTGGGGCGAGACCACGGTGTTCGTCGCGAACGAGGCGCTGCATGACATCGTGCGCTGGCTGCACGACGAACCCAGCGAGCGCTATGACTATCTGGTCGATGTCACGGCGGTCGAGTACCGCGACGCCGATCGGCCTATCGAAGTCGTGTGGCACCTGCGCGCGCTGGCCCATCGTCGCTTCCTGCGACTCAAAGTCGAACTCGTGAAGCGCACACCGATGTCCGTGGCGTCCATCATGGATATCTACAGCGGCGCCGATTGGCTCGAGCGCGAGTGCTACGACATGTTCGGCATTCGCTTTGAGGGGCATCCCGATCTGCGGCGTCTGCTCATGTGGGAGACGTACAAGGAAGGCCATCCGCTCCGCAAAGACTTTCCGTTGCGTGGCCGGTTCAGTCGCGCCGAACAGTTGAAGCAGGCGCTGGCGGCCGATCCCGAAGCACGCTACTCCATGGAGGAGTTGTCGATCGCGGATGCTTTTGATTCGCTGCCCGAAGACATGAAGCGCCGTCTCGCCGAACGTGCCGAACGGCACGACGCGAACGACGTGACGGACGTGAACGACGGGGTGGGCGAATGAGCGCGCGTCGTACGATTGAAGTCGCCCTCGGCACCAGCGGACTCGATGCGAATGGGATGCCGTTGCGGGCGCCGCTGGTGGCGCAGGGCGGCAAGGCGGTTGCGCTCGACACGCCGGTGATGGTACCGGAGCCCGAGATCGGCTCCGACCATATGCTGATCAACATCGGCCCGCAGCACCCGGCCACGCACGGCGTACTGCGCTTGGTGCTCGAGCTCGACGGCGAAACGGTGGTGCGTTGCATTCCGCACATCGGGTATCTGCACTGCGGGTTCGAGAAGATCGGCGAATACCGGCAGTACAACCAGATCATCCCGTGGACCGATCGCGAGGACTATCTCAACTCGCCGGGCAACAACGTCGCGTTTGTGCTCGGCGCCGAGCGACTGTTCGGCGTGGGAATGACCGACCGCTGCAAAGTGCTGCGCGTGATTCTCATGGAGCTGTCGCGCATCATCTCGCACTTGGTGTGGCTTGGCACGACCTCGGTTGATCTTGGTGCGTTCACGCCGTTCCTGTGGTTGTATCAGGAACGCGAGAACGTGTATAACCTGCTGGAAGGCTGGGTTGGTGCACGGCTCACCACCACTGCCACGCGCGTTGGCGGGATGGCGGCCGACATCCCCGATGGCTGGCTCGACGGATTGCGCGCGTTTCTCCGCGGCTTCCCGAAGACGCTGGAAGAATCGGTGCGCATGCTCGAGACCAATGCTATCTGGGCGGGGCGTACAGTCGGTCTCGGTGCGATGAGCGCGCAGGAAGCGGTCAACGCCGGTCTGTCCGGTCCGATGCTTCGCGCCTCGGGCGTGGCGTACGATGTGCGAAAGGACTTCCCGTATCTTGACTACGAGACCTACGACTTCGACGTGGTGGTCGGCACGGCCGGTGACGTGTACGATCGGTTCCTGGTCCGCGTGGAAGAGATGCGCCAGAGTGTGCGCATTCTCGAGCAGGCGTTACAGCGGCTTCCCGACGGACCCGTGAACATCAACGATCCCCGGCTCATTCTCCCGCCCAAGCACAAGGCGACGAGTGAGATGGAATCGATGATCCACCACTTCAAGCTCGTCATGGAAGGCCCGCGTCCGCCTGCCGGCGAGTGCTACGTGCCGGTGGAGAGCCCGAAGGGTGAAAAGGGCTACTACATGGTCAGCGATGGCACGTCGAAGCCGGTGCGCTGGCGCATTCGTCCGCCCTCGTTCGTGAACCTTTCGGCGATTCCGAAGATGGTGGAAGGACATTTGCTGTCGGACGTGATCGCGATCAACGCGAGCATCGACATCGTGATGGGGGAGATCGACCGGTGAGTCATGGACCTTCCGCCAGTGGTGGCGCGCTCGTCGCGGCCCCGCCGCATGGCACGCACCACGATGCACCGCATGCGCCCGTGTTCGTCGGCGACGCGCGCGTCGAACTCGATCGCATTCTGTCTCGCTATCCCACCAAGCAGGCGGCGCTGCTGCCGGCCTTGTGGATGCTGCAGGACGCGCGCGGTTGGGTGAGCGAGGGCGGCATTGAGGAAGTGGCGAAGGCGCTCGAGATCACGCCAGCGTATGTCAAAGGCGTGGTCAGCTTCTACACGATGTACCATCAGCATCCCGTCGGTCGCCACTTCATCCAGGTGTGCACCACGACGCCGTGCAACGTGTGCGGTGCCGAAGACGTCGTGACGTCGCTGTTGGCACACACGGGATGCGGCGACCTCGGTCTCACCAGCGCTGATGGCCGCTTCACGGTCGTCGAGGTCGAGTGCCTCGGGGCCTGCGGTTTCGCCACGCCGATCATGATCAACAACGATTTTGTAGAATCGGTGACACCGGAGTCGGTGCCGCGGATTCTGTCGGAGCTGAAGTAATGGGGTACCCGCAGCCGTCGCACCCGCGTGAGACGCCGATCCTGTCCCGGTATTTCGGCGATCCCGAGGCGCGCACCCTTGCCGGTTGGCGCGCGCGCGGTGGGTATGAGGCGCTCGAGAAGGCGCTCAACACCGACCCGCAGGAATTGCAGACGATCGTGAAGGATTCCGGCCTGCGCGGCCGGGGCGGTGCCGGCTTTCCGACGGGCATGAAGTGGTCGTTCATGAAACCAGACGGCAAGACGCACTACCTGTGCTGCAATGCCGACGAGTCGGAGCCCGGCACGTTCAAGGATCGCGAGATTATGCGCTGGACGCCGCACGGGCTCGTGGAGGGCGTCGCGCTGGCCGCGCACGCGATCTATGCGCAGACGGCGTACATCTACATCCGCGGAGAATTCACGGAACCGTACGCACGCGTGTGCGCCGCCGTCGAGGAGGCCTACGCGGCCGGCATTCTCGGGCCGAATGCCATGGGTTCCGGCAAGCACGTCGATGTCCACGTGCATCGTGGCGCTGGCGCCTACATCTGCGGCGAAGAAACCGCGCTGATGAATTCGCTGGAGGGACGCCGCGGCAATCCGCGGATCAAGCCGCCGTTTCCTGCCGTGGCCGGTCTGTTCGGCAAGCCGACGACGATCAACAACGTCGAGACCCTCACCACGGTGCCGTACATCATTAAGAACGGTGCCGAGTGGTACAAGCAGTATGGTCGTCCGGATAACCCCAAGAGCATCGGCACGAAGCTCTTCTCGGTGTGCGGCAACATCAGCCGTCCGGGCAACTATGAGGTCGCGCTGGGGTTCCCGTTCAAGGACTTCCTGTACGATCTCTGTGGTGGTCCGCTCGAGGGGCGTGAGATCAAGGCCGTCATTCCCGGTGGTTCGTCGGTGCCGATCCTCACGCGCGAGGAAGCGGAGGGGGCCATCATGGACTACGAAGGCATGGTGGCGGCAGGCACGATGCTTGGCTCGGGCGGCGTGATCGTGTTCGACGACCGACAGGACATGGTGCGGCAGATCGCGCGCCTCACGCGCTTTTACGCGCATGAGAGCTGCGCCCAGTGTACGCAGTGCCGCGAAGGGACGGCGTGGATTACGCGCATTATGGAGCGCATTCGCGATGGGTTAGGCACCGCCGAGGATCTTGACACGCTCGTCGCCATTTCCGACGGGATGAGCGGCAAGACGATCTGCGTGCTCAGTGACTCCTGCGCGACGCCGGTGATGTCCGGGCTCAAGAAGTTCCGACACGAGTTCGAGGCGAAGATCGCCGCGAACAAGTCGGTGGTTACCGTACCGGGGGCGTTCCGCGCCTCCGCCGCGTGAGGAACTGATGGCTGATGTGAAGATGGTGTCGCTCACGATCGAAGGACGTCCGGTCACCGTGCCGGATGGCATGTCGATTCTGGAAGCGGCCAAAACCGCTGGCGTGCTCATTCCACACTACTGCTACCATCCGGGACTCCCGGTGGCCGGTGTGTGTCGCATGTGCCTCGTCGAAGTCGAGAAGTTCCCGAAGCTCGCGCCCGCATGCGCGACGTCGGTCGGCGAAGGGCAGGTGGTGCACGTGCACTCGGCGAAGGCGCTCGAGGCCCGCAAGGGTGTGCTCGAGTTCCTGCTGATCAATCATCCGCTCGACTGCCCGATCTGCGATCAGGCGGGCGAGTGCGAGCTGCAGGACTACACCTTCGCCGAGGGACGCGCCGACTCGCGCTATCGCGAATCGAAGCGCTTCAATCCGGTCGAGGACTTTGGCGGTGATGTGCTCTACGTGCAGAACCGCTGTATCCTGTGCACGCGCTGTGTCCGGTTCATGTCGGAGGTGGCGCAGGAGCCGGTGCTCAATGTCTCGGAGCGTGGCGACCGCGCCTTCATCGGCAAAGCCGAAGGGCACGACCTCACGAACCCGTGGGCCGGCAACGTGGTCGATCTCTGTCCCGTCGGAGCGTTGCTGTCAAAGGACTTCCTGAATCGCGCGCGCGCCTGGGAACTCGATCGCGCGCCGACCGTGTGCACGGGCTGCAGCCAGGGATGCAACGCGGTGGCGGAAACGCGCGACAATGTGGTGGTGCGGCTCAAGCCGCGCGCCAACGATCAGGTCAATCAGTACTACATGTGTGAAGTTGGGCGTCAGGGGTATCGCGAGTTCAACCGGCGTGATCGCATCGATCAGCCGCTCGTTCGTCGTGGCAATGCCCTGGCGATCGCCGAGTGGGATGATGCGGTCGGGAGTGCCGCGCGCGCGCTGGCCGGACGCCGACTGGTCGTGCTGGCCTCGGCGAACCTGTCCAACGAAGCGCTGTTCTTACTGGAGCGCACGATCGTAGCCGCCGGCGGTGCCGCGGTATTCCGCCTCGAGCGTGGGGAAGCGGCCGTGCTGCCGGGCGCACCGGATCTCGCGCTGCGGAGCGAGCGTGCGGCGAACGCAACCGCGGCGCGACTGCTCGGCTTCACCGAGACGGCTGCCATCGGACACACGTTGCGCGAGGGCGACGCCTTGTTGATCGTCGGCGACGAACTCCATGGCGTTGGGGCGGCGGATCTTGATCGTGCCTCGTCGATCGTGTTTGTGGGGACGGCGTTGCCGGCGGCGCTTGAGGCCCGAGCGGCCGTCGTGCTGCCGATCACGAACATTTTGGAAGAAGAAGGGACGATGACCAACCTGCGTGGGCGCGTACAGCGCTTCCTGCAGGCCAAGGCGGCGCCCGGTGTGGCACGTCCTACGTGGTACGTGCTCGCCGACCTGCTCACCGCGGTCGGTGGCAACGGCCGCTTCTACTTGCCGTCCGAAGTCTTCGCCGCCCTCGCCTCCACCCACGCATCGTTCGCGGGATTGGAGTACGAGGCGCTGGGGCTGCGCGGACTCCCGATCGTCGATCAGGCCATTCCGGCGGACACAGCTGAGGTGACGGCGTGATGCCCGTGGCTTTCCTTCCATTGTTCGACATCCTGCGCTGGTTCCCGGCGGCCGATCCGCAGTCGCCGCCGACGGCGATGAGCACGTTTGTGCTGGCCAGCGCCATCAAGATCATGGTGGTCTTCGGGTTGTACATGGTTGGTGTCGCCTTCCTCACGCTCGCGGAGCGAAAGCTTGCCGCGTGGTTTCAGGACCGGCGGGGGCCGAATCGCGCGGGGCCGGGGGGCATCTTGCAGCCCGTCGCCGACGGCATCAAGAATTTCATGAAGGAAGAGACGAATCCGGCCGCGGCTGATCGCTGGCTCTTTCTCATCGCGCCCGCACTCGCGTTCATTCCCGCGATGCTGACATGGGCGGTCCTGCCGCTCGCCTCCTCGCTGCCGACGCCGTGGGGGCTGATCGACATGGCGGTGGCACCGCTGCCGGTCGGCTTCCTGTTTACGCTCGCGATCTCCTCGCTCGGCGTGTACGGCATCGTGCTGGCGGGGTGGTCGTCGAACAACAAGTACGCCCTGCTGGGCGGACTCCGGTCGAGCGCGCAGATGATCTCCTACGAGATTGCGATGGGCATGTCGACGATTCCGGTCATTCTACTGGCCGGGAATGTCTCGTTGACGACCATTGTACAGCAGCAGTCGCATATGGGATGGAACGTGCTGTCGCTCACCGTGGCGTGGTTCACGTTCCTCGTGGCGGCGTTCGCCGAGACGAATCGCCTCCCCTTCGACCTGCCGGAAGCGGAGTCGGAGTTAGTGGCCGGATACCACACCGAGTACAGCGGAATGAAGTTCTCGATGTTCTTCATTGCGGAGTACGCCAACATGGCGACGGCGAGCGGCCTCACCGCCACGCTGTTCTTCGGGGGCTGGGACATCCCGTTCACACAGTGGGACAACATCGGGCCCTACAGCGTGCTCAAGACGCTGGCCACGATGGTGATGTTCGCCATCAAGACCGGCTTCTTCCTGTTCGTGTTCATGTGGGTGCGCTGGACCGTGCCGCGTTTCCGTTACGATCAGCTGATGTCGCTCGGATGGAGCGTGATGCTGCCAATCGCGCTGGGCTACATCGTCGTGATCGCCGCGGCGACGCTCGGTCTCGACATGCTGGGCGTGTCGCGCGGGCCGATGTTCTCAACAGCGCTGCTGGGCATGAACATCGTGATCATCGCCGTGCTGCTGGCCTGGCTGGACAAGGGCAAGTTGATCAGTCCGGCCAGCGCGCGCGTGGGCCCGACCGATCTTGAGCGCCTGCGCGCACGAGGCCTCGACCTGTCACGCCGCCAACTGGCCTCGCAGCGCCAAGTCGTGGTTCCGGCGCAGCTGCTTCCGCTGACGGCCGCGCTCCCCGTCACGACCACGTTGATCGCTGAGGGAGGCGACTGATGGCCATCGGGGTGAAGGTCATGAATCGGCCGCTCGAGCGCGTGAGCTACGTGCGGGCGACATTGAAGGGGATGGCCACGACGCTCAAGCACCTGGTGGATCCCCACAAGGTCACGATGCAGTATCCGGAGACGAAATGGGATCTGTCGCCGCGCTGGCGCGGCACGCATCGCATGCTCACGACCGAAGATGGCAAGGCGAAGTGCGTCGCCTGTGGTCTGTGCCCGACCGTCTGTCCGGCCAACTGCATCAAGCTCACGCCGGGTGAGGACGAGCAGGGTAATCGCTATCCGCTCGTGTTCGAGATCGACGAGTTCCGCTGCATTTTCTGCGGCTTTTGTCAGGAAGTGTGCCCGGAAGAGGCCATCCATTTGGGCCGGCACTACGAGAACGCGGAGTTCGATCGTGCGTCGTTCGTCTACGATCTGGAGCGCCTGATGGCGCAGACGCACCCGGTGAGTGAACTCTGGGACCCTGCCGACCCGAAGGGCGAATGAACGGCTTCTTCGAATTTCACTTCTACCTGTTCTCGCTGCTGGCCATCGTCTCGGCGTTGCTGTTCGTCACGCGGAAGAATCCGGTGCCGGCCGCCCTGTGGTTGGTCAACGTGATGATCGCTCTGGCCGGCCTCTACGTGATGCTCGACGCGCCGTTTGTCGGGGTCATTCAGGTGCTCGTGTATGCCGGCGCCATCATGGTCGTGTTCGTGTTCGTGGTCATGCTGCTCAACCTCGGACGGAGCGGGATTTCCGATATCCGGTCGCTTGGCCCGCGCCTGGGGGCCGGTGTGGTCGGATTGGCGCTGCTAGCGAATCTGCTGGTCGTTCAGCGACAGAAGATTCCGCGTGTCGCGCTGGCGCCGGCGGTCGAGAATGCCGTCGAAGGCGTCGCCGCCTCGCTCTTTACCGACTATCTCGTGGCGTTCGAACTCACCAGTCTCGTGCTGCTGGTCGCGGTGATCGGCGCCGTCCTCCTCGCGAAAAAGCGGGTGCGCGTATGATCTCCGAAGCACTCATCGTCTCGGCGATTCTGTTCGTGATCGGTCTCGTTGGCGTGATGACTCGCCGAAACGCGATCATCTTGTTTATGTGCGCCGAGCTCATGCTGAATGCCGTGAACCTCAGTTTCGTGGCGCTGGCCAAGATGCATAACGTCACGGGGCAAGTCTTCGTGGTGATGGTGATGACGGTCGCCGCGGCGGAAGCCGCGGTGGGACTGGCAATCCTGATTGCTGTCTTCCGGCATTTCGGCACGGTTGATCTGTCCTCGCTCCGGACACTTCGCGGATGATCCTGACCATGCTTGGCGTGCTCATCCTGCTCCCGCTCCTTGGCTTTCTGGCGAACGGGTCGATCGCATTCTTCGGGAAGCGATCGGACGGCGACAGCGCCTCCACGGCACGCCATCCGCTCGTGACGGTGATCGGGCCGGGCGTGATTCTGGCCGCGTTCGGCGTCGCGGTGACCCTGTTCCTCGACATGCAGCGTGCCCCCGAGCAGGCGTTGCACATCGTTCGCTACGGGCAGTGGATGCCGGTGGGCAATCTGGTCATTGACTGGAGCCTCCAACTCGATCAGCTGTCGATCCTGATGGTCCTCGTGATCACCGGCGTCGGGTCGCTGATCCATCTGTTTTCCGTTGGGTACATGCGCGACGATGCGAGCTACGCGCGGTACTTCGCGTATCTCAATCTGTTCGTGGCATTCATGCTGGTGCTGGTGCTCGGCGCGAGCTACCCCGTGCTGTTCGTGGGCTGGGAAGGCGTCGGCCTCGCGTCGTACCTGCTGATTGGTTTCTGGTTCAGCGACCAGGCCAACGCCGATGCGGGGAAGAAAGCCTTCGTCGTAAACCGGGTCGGCGACTTCGGTTTCCTCGTGGCCATGTTCCTGATCTGGGTCACGACGCAGCAGCTCGATTTCATCGGTGCCCACGCCGCCCTCGGTAGTATGGCCGGCTCGCCGGTCGTGCTCGCGATTGCGCTCTTTCTATTTATCGGCTGCGCGGGCAAGAGCGCGCAGCTGCCGTTATACATCTGGCTGCCGGACGCCATGGCGGGTCCGACACCCGTCTCAGCGCTGATCCATGCGGCGACGATGGTGACCGCCGGCGTGTATCTCGTCGCGCGCGCGGCACCGATCTTCTCCGGGGCTCCCGAGGCGTCGTTGGTGATCACGGCGGTTGGAGCGCTCACGGCCCTGTTCGCCGCCACGATCGCACTTCGTCAGTGGGACATCAAGAAGGTGTTGGCGTACTCTACGGTCTCCCAGCTCGGCTACATGTTTGTGGGCGTCGGTAGCGGCGCATACACGGCTGGCGTGTTCCATTTGGTGACGCACGCCTTCTTCAAGGCGCTCCTGTTTCTCGGCGCGGGCTCGGTGATTCATGCCATGCACCACGCGTATCACCACACGCATCGCGATGACGACCCGCAGGATTTGCGCAATATGGGTGGGCTGGCCAAGTACATGCCGGCAACAGCGGCGGCGATGACGCTGGCGACGCTGGCGATCGCGGGCGTGCCGCCGCTGGCAGGTTTTTTCTCGAAGGACGAGATCCTCGCGTCGGTGTTTGCGCGCGCACACGGTAGCCCACTGGCCAGCGCCTCACTCCTTGGCATTCCCGGCAGCACCGTGCTGTACGTCGCGTACGGGCTTGGCGTGCTGACCGCGCTGCTCACAGCGATCTACATGACGCGGTTGCTGCTGCTGGCGTTCTATGGACACAATCGGACGGGCGAGGCGGAGCAGGAGATGCTCCACGAGGCGCCGATGATCATGACTGCACCGGTGCTCGTCCTCGGTGCGCTCACGGTAGTGGGTGGGTGGCTCAACCTACCGGCGCTGCTTCCGGTCGGTCCGGTCGGCCTGCTTGAGCACTGGCTCGAGCCGGTCACGGGTAGCAGTATGACCCGGCTGGCTGGTACCGGTCATCTCGACCATGGCACCGAAACGATACTCGTCGCCGTAGCGACGGGCGTTGCCGTGATCGGTATCGTGTTCGCGCTGGTTCGGTATCGGAAGCCGATGGCCGATAAGGCGCACTCGCCGGTTGATCACAGCCTGCTCGCACGCGCCTACAACGTGGATGGTGCGGTGGACGCGATCATTGTGCGACCGATCTCTGCGTTCGCCAACGTGGTGCTCGGCCGTGGTGTGGAGACGGGTGTGGATCGCGCCTTCAGTACCGGAGGCTCACTGTTGTCGCGAACCGCCGCCATCGTGGGTAGTAAGTTGCAGGACGGAGACGTGGGAAAGTACGCCTGGCTGTTGGCCGCCGGCGCGCTCGCGATTCTGGCTGCCCTCACTCTGAGCTGACCGATGCGCGATTTCCTACTTTCAATCGGAGCCGCGCAGTGGGTACTGCCGGCGATGCTTGTGTGGCCAATGGCGGCCGCACTGCTCGTACGCCTCGGTGGGCGCGATATGTCGCGCAACGACGACGGCGTGGAAGCACCCAGTGGTGGGCCGGATGCGCGCACGCTCACGCTCGCGGCGCTCGCCATTGAAGCGTTCTTGAGCCTCGTTCTATGGGCGGTGTACGATCCCGCCGCCACGGGATGGCAGGCGCGCGCGGATCTGCCTTGGCTGACGGACATCGGAGCGACCATCAGCCTCGGTGTTGACGGTCTTTCGCTGCCGATGGTCGTCATGACGGCGCTCGTGTTGCCGCTCGCGTTTCTTGGCTCGTGGAACAATGTGCGGGTGCGCACGCCGGCGTTCGGCGCACTCGCGCTGGTGCTCACCACGGGCTTGATCGGCGTGTTCGTGACGCTCGACCTGCTCGCGTTCTATGTCGCGTGGGAGCTGATGCTGATTCCCACGTACTTTCTCATCGGAGTCTGGGGCGCCGCTGGGCAGTCGCGCGCCAGCCTGCGGTACGTGCTCTTTACGCTGGTAGGCTCACTCCTGATGCTCGTGGCGATCCTGGCGCTGTGGTCGTTGGGCGGCAGCTCGTCGTTCCACCTCGATCAGCTCATGGGACTCGCGCTCACGCCGCGCGCACAGCTCTGGATGTTCGGCGCGTTCTTCCTTGCCTTCGCGGTGAAGTCGGCCTTGGTGCCGTTCCATACCTGGTTGCCCGATGCCCAAGGTGCGGCACCGACCTTTGCCGCCGTGACGCTCGGCATCAAGGTCGGCGCTTACGCGATCCTGCGCTTCGCGATTCCGCTCTTCCCAGCGGCCGCCATGGAGCCAACGGTGCGCGGCACGATCCTGGTGCTGTCCGTGATCGCCATCGTGTACGGGGCGATGCTGGCGATGTCACAGCGTGATATGAAGCGGATGGTGTCCTATAGCTCGATCAGTCACCTCGGCTTCATCATGCTCGGCTGCTTCGCGCTTACGCAGCAGGCGGTGCAGGGGGCGGTGGTCACCATCGTGAACAGCGGGATCTCCACGACCGCACTCTTCCTGCTGGTCGGCATGCTTGAGGATCGGCGTGGGACGACTGACATGGCCGGGTTCGGCGGGATTGCGAAGGTGGTCCCGATGTTCAGCGTGATGCTGACGCTCGTGATGCTGTCCACGATCGGACTGCCTGGGACGAACGGATTCGTCGGTGAATTCCTGGTGCTCATCGGTACCTATGCGGAACGTCCGGTGCTCGCAGTGATTGCGACCAGCGGCGTGATTTTCGCCGCGGCCTACGGACTTCGGGCATTGCAGCGCGTCCTGTTTGAACGCATCGATACCGCCAAGAATGGGGCGCTGACGGATTTTACCGGCCGTGAGCGCGTGGTGATGGCGGCGTTCGCTGTTGCGATCATTTACCTCGGCGTGTCGCCGCAGCCGATGCTGCATCGGATCGAGCGCGCGTCACAGAATATCATCGAGTCGGTGCGCTTCGGTCCGAACGCCGCCGGTTCGCTCCCCAACGTCTCCGTGGTCCGCTGATGGGCGCTACCCTTTCGGCCGGCGCGCTGTTCCGCGCGCTTGCTCCCGAACTCCTGATGTCCGCCGGTGCCATGGTCATGCTGCTGGCGAGCGTCTGGAACCCGCAGCGCAATGACGCGGCCATGGCGGAGGGGGCCGAGAAGACGAGCGCGCTAACCCGCTTTGGCGTGGTGTTGTGCCTGCTTGTCGGTCTGGTCGTGATGATCGCGTGGGGCGATGGCGTGAACGGCACCCCCGACCAACGCATTGCCGGCGACGGTTTCCGCTGGGCGATCGATCTCGTGATCCTGCTCGGCACCGTGTTGTCGCTCATCCTGCTCGACGCGGAACACCACCGTAGTGCGGCGTTCAGTCCAGAGGTACCGGTGCTGATGTTGCTCGCGGCCACCGGCATGATGGTGCTCGCGGCGGCCCGGGATCTGATGTTCGTGTTTCTTGGCATCGAACTGATGTCGCTCGCGATCTATGTGCTCGCCGGCGTGAATCGCCGCAGTGCGCGCGGCGCGGAAGCGGCCGTGAAGTACTTCCTGCTGGGATCTGTTTCGTCGGGATTCCTGCTGTACGGCATCGCGCTGATCTACGGTGCCACCGGCAGCACGCGTCTGGTCGATATCGCGCAATGGGTCTCGACGCAGCCGAGTCTTGGTCCGATGTTCATCGTCGGTACCGGTCTCCTGCTCGTGGGTTTCGGGTTCAAAGTGGCGGCCGCTCCGTTTCATCTCTGGACGCCCGACGTATACGACGGCGCGCCATTACCGATCACGGCATTCATGTCGGCCTGCGTCAAGACGGCGGCGTTCGCGGTCTTTGCGCGTGTGATGATCGAAGCCATGCCGGGCGCCGCCTCGCGTTGGCACTCGGCGATGTGGTGGCTGGCGGTGGTCACGATGGTCGCCGGCAACGTGTTTGCGCTGGCTCAGAAGAACCTGGTGCGACTGCTTGCGTACTCCAGCATAGCGCACGCCGGCTATTTGCTCGTCACGATCGTGGTCGCCTCGACGGCGGGCACGACGGCATTGGTTTTTTATGCGGTGTCGTACACACTTGCCACCATGGGCGCCTTCGGCGTGCTGATCATCGTCAATGGTGGTCGCGACCGCTCACCCACGCTCGACGACATCGCGGGTCTCTGGTTGGTCCGTCCATGGCTTGCCGTCTCGATGGCGGTGTTTCTGCTGGCGTTCATGGGGATGCCGCTGGTCGGTGGCATGGGCTTCTTCGCTAAGTGGTATCTCCTCCAGGCGGCCCTGCAGGCCACCACGCCGCAGACGATACTCGCGGTCATCGTCGTGCTCAGCAGCGCCGTCTCCGCAGCGTATTACTTGTCCGTGATCTCGGCGATGTTCATGCGGCCGCGTCAGGAGGGGCACCCGGTGCCGTCTACCATTCCGATGGCGCAATCGCTGATCACGGTCACCTGCGTGCTGTTGCTGGTGTTGGGCGTGTATCCTACGCCCATGATTGAACTCGCCCGTCGCGCACTGCCGGGAACGGCCGCAAATTCCGGCGCGCCGACGTCGAACGGTGCGCCGCGTTTACAAGCCGCGAGCTTTCTCCGGTGAGTGCGGTCGATCCGCGCCATGTGATTGGGTTCCCTAATTTCGATACGCGGCGATAATGGCCATCAGTCAGACGATTTTCCGGCAGTACGACGTTCGAGGCATCGTGGGTACCGATCTCACGGACGACGTCGCGTATGGACTCGGTCGCGGCTACGCGGCGTATCTTGATGCCCGCGGCATCAAGGGGGCCGTGGCAGTGGGGCGGGACAATCGGCCGAGTGGTGACGCACTGCGTGACGCCCTCGTGCGCGGGCTGACGGAATGCGGTGTGAATGTCGTCGACGTTGGCGTGGTCCCGACGCCCCTGTTGTACTGGACGTTGCACCACGAGCCTGTGGTCGGGGGCATCCAGATCACCGGCTCGCACAATCCGCCCGAGTACAACGGCTTCAAGATGTGCGTCGGCACCGGTTCGCTCCATGGTGAGGAGATTCAGGTGCTCTACCGGCTCATCGTCGGTGGCGTTTTTCCGTCGGGTGCCGGTGCTGTGCGCCATGTGCCGGTCATCGATCGTTATGTCAGCGACATCGCGGCGCGAGTGGGCCGGATTACCCGCCCAGATGGCTCGACGCTCAAGGTCGTGTATGACTGCGGTAACGGTGCGGCCGCACTGGTCGCCCCACAGCTGATGACCGCACTCGGTATCGATGGGGTCGGACTGTTCACCGAGAGCGACGGTACGTTCCCCAATCATCATCCCGATCCGACGGTCCCCGAGAATCTCGAGGATTGTATTGCGGCGGTGCAGGCGAGCGGCGCGGAAATCGGTGTGGCCTTCGATGGCGATGCTGATCGGATCGGTGTGGTGGATCGAGACGGACGCATCATCTGGGGCGATCACATCCTCATCCTGTACGCGCGCGACGTGCTCGGCCGCACCGGTCGCGGTCAGCCCATCATCTTCGATGTGAAGTGCTCGCAAGCGCTGATGGATGAGATCGAGAAGGCCGGTGGCGTTCCCGTAATGTGGAAAACGGGGCATTCCCTCATTAAGGACAAGATGAAGGAGATGCATGCGCCGATTGCCGGCGAGATGTCAGGACACATGTTCTTCACGGAGAGCTTCTACGGTCACGACGATGCGCTCTATGCGGCCGCGCGACTGCTGCGCATCATCGCCGATTCCGGGAAGCGCATCGATGAGCTGCTTGCCGATGTACCGCCGTTTGTCTCGACGCCTGAGTTGCGCATCGATACCGATGAAGAGTCAAAGTTTGCCATTGTGGGTCGTGCCGCCGCGCATTTCAAGGGTACGCACGAGGTGATTGAGGTCGATGGCGTCCGGGTGCTCTTCGGTGACGGTTGGGGGCTGCTGCGCGCGTCGAATACACAGCCGGTGATCGTCGCGCGCTTCGAGGCGAGCTCGGTCGAGCGGTTGGCCGAGATCCGCGGCGTGATGGAAGGATGGCTGCATACTCAGGGCGTTTCGCTCTGATCGCGAGCACGGGTCGCTGAGATGGGTGCGCGCGGCGGGCTGATGTTCGGTCTGGCGATCGCCGCGGCGTTGCTGCTGCTGGGGCGCGCGGTCACGGCGCTGCTCGTCGACCACGCCTGGTTCACCGCGATGGGTCTGCCGGCGTTGTTCTGGGAACAAGTCATTGATACCGCGATCCTGCAGGGCGGGGCGTGGGTCCTTGGAGCGCTCTTCGCGTTCGCGAATTTGCATGCCGTCCGCCGCACGATCAGGGCGGTTGCGGTCCCGTCCCGCGTGGCCAATCTCGAAGTAACCGCGATGATCTCGGGACAGCGGTTGCTGGCGGTCACGGTGGTGCTCGCGTTGTTGGTGGGCGGCCTCCTCGCGATCCCCCTTACGAATTGGGTGGATCTCGCGCTGCTTCGCCATGGCCTGCCGTTTGGTGAGATCGAAGGCGTGTTGGGTCGCGATCTCGGCTTTTACCTGTACTGGTTGCCGATCGAAGAGACGCTCTACCTGTGGTCGCTGGTGAGCGTCGTGTCGATGACGGCGATCGTGGTCGTGCTCTACGCGCTCACGCGCAGTCTCCGTATGGAAGGCCGTCGCGTGGCCGCCTCCACGCATGTTCGGCGCCACCTCAGCGTTTTGGGCGCCGTTGTGCTGTTGCTCTTAGCCTGGAGCTACCGCCTCGATGCGTTTGACTTGCTGCGACACGGTAGTGGACCCGACGGCCTTTTTCTCAAGGTTGATCATCGTGTCACCCTACGGATGGACTATGTGCTGTCGTTCGCCAGTGCCATCGCCGCGCTGGTCGTGTTTCGCACAGGGTGGGTCGGTCAACTGCGCGCCGCGTTTCTCACGCTGACGGTCATTCTGGTCGCGGCACTCGGGTTGCGACACGCCGCCCCCGCCATCCTCGCCCGCACGAGCCTGCTGGGTGAGCCTACGAGTCGGGATCTCGACTACCTCGCGTCCCGCGCACTGTATAGCCGACGTGCGTTTGACGTCGAAGGTATGCGGGCCGTGCACCGTGACAGCGGCGCGGCGAGCCTGACGCGCGTCGAACGCACCGCACTGCCGGCTCGCCTCAGTCTGTGGGATCGCGGCACGATGGCGGCTGCCATGCCCGCCACCCGCGCTCCCGAGAGCGAGGCGCATAAAGACGGACCGGCCGATCAGATCGTGAGTGACGCATCGCCGATCGGATGGACGGTGGTCGGCGATCGCCTTACCGCACTGGTCGTGCGTCGGCCGGTGGGCAGCGCGGAAGGCTGGCTCGTTTCCGCGGTTGATGCGACGCGTCCGACGGTGCGTGACAGCCAGGTGGAGTTCGCGCCGACCTCCGACGACTCTGCCGGCGACGAGCTGCTCGTCGGCCCCGGATTGCGGGGCGCTCGCCGGATTGATGCCGAGCATGCCCGCGGGGTTCGTGGCGTTTCGCTGGCGTCGCTCCGCGCCCGCATCGCGCACGCGTGGGCCCTCCGCGACCTCTCGCTCCTCGAGGTAGATAGCACGGCCGTCGAGCCGCTGCTGGTGACGCACCGTGATGTGCGCGAACGTCTCGAGCGACTCGCGCCGATATTCGTGCAAGGCAACGAGGTCCTGCCGCTGGTCTATGCGGGCCGCCTCTACTGGACCGTCCAGCTCTACAGCGCGTCCGATCGATATCCGCTCAGTCAGCAGTGGCAGCTGGCCACGGGCGTCTATAGCTACTTCCGGCTGGCCGCGACCGCAGTGGTCGAAGCGTCGAGCGGCCGGGTGCGCCTCGTGGCCGCGCCGCGGCCGGACGCACCGACCCGGACGTGGATCGCGCGCCTGCCGACACTGTTCGCGGTGCCGGGTGAATTGCCTCCGCAGCTCGTGGCGCAGTTGCCGCCGGCGAACGAGAGTGCGGTGGCACAGATCAGGACGTTCGCGCGCTACGGCTCGCGGTTCGAGGGAACGGTCGTTCGCCAGCTCCCGGACAGTGCGCTCGTTGGTGGCGCCCCCCCCGCGCACTGGATCGGGAACGATCGTGAGCGCGTGGTGGCGTGGAGCCTACCGCTCCTCGACAGCGGGGACCAACTCGCTGGCCTGGTTACGGTGGGTGGCGGGATGAGCCGGCAGACATGGTGGGACTCGACGAGTGTGCCGAGGCCGCGATGGCGCGCGGTGACCGAGCGGATGCAGGTTGCGCTCGACAGCGCGCGCGCCACGATGCCAGAGGGCGCGCGTCGCGAACCGCGCATGCATGCCGGGCGGGTGACCACGATGATGACCACAACGGGCGCGTTCATGGTGCAGCCGCTGCTGTGGAATCGGAGTGAGGGCAGTACCACCATCGCGCGTGTCGTCGCCTCGGACGGCGTCCACCTGGGGGTCGGGAGCACATTGGTCGAGGCATTGGGACGGATGGGAGAAATGCCTATGCCATCGGTACCTTCTGTAGGGCCAGCCGAGGAGGGCCCGTCGTCGGATGCGGTCCGCCGCTGGTACGCCACGATGCGCGACGCACTGCGCCGTGGCGATTGGGCAAAGTTCGGTGCAGCGTTTGACAGTCTGGGCCGCGTATTGGAACGACCGCCGCAATGAACGCGGCCGTGTTTGGCATCGCCGGTTCACGGTGCCGGGCACGTACGGGCGGGTTTCGCACGACAGGCGGGTTGCTGTCGTCGGGCACGACCACCTAGCATTGAACCGATGACATTCCTCGATTCGGAGAACGCGTGAACCTACACGAGTATCAGGCGAAAGAGCTGTTGCGGGCGGCCGGTGTGCCGATCCCGCCCGGCGAGATCGCTACGACGCCGGAACAGGCGGAAGCCATCGCGCAGCGTTACGGCGTCGCGGTGATGGTGAAGGCGCAGGTGCATGCCGGTGGCCGCGGGAAGGCGGG
>CANHJV010000070.1 GCA_947461225.1 Gemmatimonadota bacterium
CGTTTTCCATTTGCTATGTCCTGCCATCGCCCTGCCCCGTGAATGCGGATATGGGTGTCATCCAACCGATGTCGGGGAAAATAATGCCGAGAGGGGCAGCGGTGTGAAAACCCCGCTGTACAACCCACCACCCACTACCCAGTACCCATTGCCTCAAACCAACAGCCCGCAGCCCACAGCCGCTGTGGGCTATTGGCTGCGGGTTTGGGGTAATGGATTCTGCGTTCTGGGTTCTTGAGGAGCGGGTTTTAATCCTCCAGCACATCCTCGAACCGGCTGAACCGGCTGTCGAAGTACAGATCGACATAGCCCTTCGCCCCGTCCCGATTCTTCAACAGCAGCAACTCGGCGGCTCCCGATACCCCGAGGTCGGCCTCGTACAGCTCCTCGCGATACAGTCCCAATACCAGGTCGGCGTGGGTCCCAATTGCCCCGCCTAGTCCGAAGTCGGTGAGGCGGGGACGGCGATCCTGTCGATCGCGGGCCAGCTGCGGGAGATGCGTCATGAGGAGCACGGCAACATGGCGCTGCATCGCGAGCCGTTTCAGCGAGAGCACCGCAAAGCCCAGTGCTTCGTCGCGTCCCGAGTCGCGATCCAGTAGGCACTCCAACGGATCGACCACCACCAGCGAGGCGTCGGGCGTCGCTTCGACCGCGCGATCGATCGCGGAGAGCGTACCCGTCGTGATCGACTCGATCACCGGTGCGCGGTCGCGGAGCGTGACGGCGGCGGTCGCGAGTCGAGCGCGTTCCTCCTCGGTGACCGTGCCGAGGCGCAACGACTCCAGCGAGACCTTCGCGCTCACCGCGAGCGCGCGTTCGTAGGCGCGTTCGGCCTGCATCTCACCCGTCAACAACAACGCCCGTGGCGAGACGCGCAGGGCGATCGCGAGGCCAAGCGCCGAGCAGCCGGCGCTGTCATCACCCCCGACGACGATCAGGTCGCCGCGGCGGAAGCCACCGCTGGTGGCGCGATCGATTGAGGGGAAGCGCGTAGGGACGAGCCCCGGATCGACCTCGCCGTGACTGGCCCGGTCGAGACGGGCCACGACGCGGGTGAGTGGCGAAATGTCGGTGGGGTGCGTCATCAGCCGGCGAGCTTGCGCGCGAGCTGCTCCAGCTCCTGCACAGACGGGCCATCGAGGTGCGTACCGGCAGCCGCGACGAGGCTGCGGATGGCGCCGGCCACCTGGAGCGCGGTGCCCGTGGTTGCTTCGACGCAGCGCGCGAACGGCACGCGGGTGGTAGCGGGGAGCGCGAGCGAAGCCAGCCAGACCTTGGCCGCCGCCGCGCGGGTGACCCGCTCGCCGGGAGGGAGCGCATCGCCGGCGGTCACGCCCTGCGCCAGCCGAGCGGTCATGAGCGCGGCCAACGCCACCTCTCGTCCTCCCCCCAGTGGCAGGCGTCCGGCCAGCGACGCGAGCGCGGGGAAGGGGAAGCGCAGCGGTTCGAGCGCGTAGGGAAGGAAGTCGAGATGCACGGAGCGAATGTAACGCGTCCGGCGGCGTCCGGTGTGGCGGGGGCGGGCCAACCGGCACGCCGGCAACGCTGGAGGCAACGCTGGAGGCAACGCTGGAGACCGCGCCGCTAGACCGTGGTCCTGCTGCTCAGGTACCTTTCACCCATGGCGCTGATGGCAAAAACGATTCTCTGGGTGGACGACGAAGCGGAGCTTCTCGAACCGCATCGACTCCTGCTCGGAGACAAGGGCTATCACGTCGAGACGGCGACGAACGCCGACGACGCGCTCGAACTGCTGCGACGGCGCCCCTACGACCTGGTGCTGCTCGATGAGCAGATGCCCGGCACCCGCGGGCTAGATGCCTACAGGGACATCCGCGAGATGCTGCCGACCATGCCGGTCGTCATGGTCACCAAGAGCGAAGAAGACGCCACGCTCAAGGAAGCGATCGGGGCGAACATCCGCGACTACCTGGTGAAGCCGGTCACGCCGCGTCAGGTGCTCACCGTCATTACCCGCATCCTCGAAGGACCGCTTATCCGCTCGCAGGCACTGGCTCGCGCGTTCGTGGAGCGATTCCGCGCGATCGAGGCCGAGCGGTATGCGGGACTCGATTGGCGCGGATGGATCGAGCGCTTTGCGGAGCTGATGCAGTGGGACGTGGATCTGGCCGCGGCTGGCGAACTCGGTCTGCACGAGTCGCTGCGCGGACTGTATCCCGACATGCACCGTGAGTTCGCCACGTTCATGCGCACCGAGTATCCGCGGTGGTTACGCGAGCTCGAGGGCGACCGGCCGCCGCTCTCGGTCGACGTCGTGACGGAATTCGTGATGCCGGTGCTGGCCCGCGATCGCAAGGCGATCTTCGTGGTCATCGACTGCTTGCGCGTGGATCAGTGGCGCGTGCTCGAGCCGCTGCTGGCCCCGTTGTACGACGTGGAGACCACGCACTACTACTCGATTCTGCCCACCGCCACGCCGTACGCGCGCAATGCGCTGTTCAGCGGCCTGTTCCCTGGCGAAATCGCGGCGCGCTTCCCCGACTGGTGGGGCGAAAAGGACGACGAAGCGCTCAACATGCACGAGCGCGATTTGCTGGTGGCGCATCTCGCGGAACTCAATGTTCAGGCGCCGGTGCGCTATCACAAGATCACGACGGCTGCCGACTCGGACGATCTCGAGCGTCACTTGCCGGGCGCGATCGCCGGTGAAGGCATTCATGCGTTCGTGTTCAACTTCGTCGACATGCTCACGCATGGCCGAAGCGAGTCGATGATTCTGTTCGAAGTCGCGCGCGACGAAATCGCGTTGCGGGCCATCACGAAGCAGTGGTTCGAGCGGTCGTCACTGTTCACGCTGCTCAAGGAAGCCTCGCGCCGAAATGTCTCGGTGGTGATCACCAGCGATCACGGCGCGCTGCACTGCAACTCGCCGGCCACGGTCTTCGCCAAGCGCGATGCCACGGCCAACCTGCGCTATAAGTTCGGCGAGGATTTGCGGGCCGAACGGCCCGAGCAGGCGTTGCTGTTCACGAATCCCGACGACCTGCGCCTGCCGCATCGCGGTCCCGGTACCAACACGCTCATGGCGGCGGGCGACACGTTTTTCGTGTATCCCACCAAGCTGCGGGAGTACCAAAGTCGGTACCGCGGCTCCTTCCTGCACGGTGGCGTGACACCGGAAGAGTGCATTCTGCCCGTGGCCCTGCTCACGCCCAAGCGATGAGCGCACCGCAGGGACTCTGGGGACGGTTATGGGGGTTTGTGCGCCCCCATCGCTCGAAGCTGGTGGGCGTGGTGTCGCTCAACCTGCTGGCCGCCGTGTTCGACGTGTTCTCGTTTACGCTGCTCATTCCGTTTCTCAACGCGCTGTTTGAGCAGCCGCAGCTCATTCCGGGCAACAAGGTCGTCTCGGCCATTCTCGGCACGACGATCGGCTTCCTGCTCGACCCCGCCGATCAGATGGGGTCCCTCCGCAATGTGATCGTGCTGGTGTTGCTGGCGGTCACGCTCAAGAACGTTCTGGTGTGGCTGAGCGGGCAGATCGGGGCGCAGTTGCAGGAGTTCGTGGTCCGCGATCTGCGCGACGCGCTGTACGCACACCTGCTGCGGTTGCCGATGAGCTGGTTCACCGCGAACAAGGTGGGTCAGGTGATCTCGCGCATGCTCACCGATACCACGAACGCGAAGGCCGTTGTCACCGAACTCGTCACCCGGTCGATCTGGAGCACGGCGCAGGTGGTGTCGACCATCGCGATCATGTTCGCGGTGTCGTGGAAGCTGTCGCTGGCGTCGCTGGTGGTGGTGCCGCTCACGGTGCTCTCGCTGCAGCCCGTACTGCGCAAGCTGCGCAAGGGGCATCGTCGCATGGGCAACGAGCAGGGCGAGATCACCAGCATGGTGCAGGAGGTGGTGAGCGGCATTCGGCTCATCAAGTCGTACGGGGCCGAGGTGCGCGAAGAACAGCGCTTCGTGACCCGCAATGCCGCGTTCGCGAGAGGCTACGTGCGCATCGGGCGCCTGGCGCTGATGTCGGGTCCGGTTACCGAAACACTCGGCGCCATCATGGCCGTGGCCATTCTCTGGTTCGGCGCGCAGCTGGTACTGGTGGAGAAGTCGCTCGACGGCGCGCTGCTGGTGACCTTCCTGATCTGGGTCATGCGTCTCCTGCAGCCGCTGAAGCAGCTCTCCCAGGTGCCGGCGGCGGCGCAGCAGTCGCTGGCCAGTGCCGAGCGCGTTTTCGAGGTGCTCGACGCGCCCACAGAAACGGCCGCCGACCGGGGCACGATCACGGCCCCGACCTTCGCCGCGTCGCTCGAATTCGATCACGTATCGTTCGCCTATGGCGACGATGCCCCGGCGCTGTCGGATGTGTCCTTCTCGGCGCGCAAGGGTGAGGTCGTCGCGCTGGTTGGTGCCAGTGGCGCCGGCAAGAGCACGCTCATCGACCTGTTGCCGCGCTTCCTCGAGCCGACCAGCGGCCGGATCACGCTCGACGGCATCGACCTGCGGCATATCACGCTCGACGCGTTGCGCTCGCTGACCGGCATCGTGAGTCAGGATACGGTGCTCTTCAACGACACCGTGCGCGCCAACGTGGCCTTCGGTCGCACGCAGGTCACGCAGGCGCAGCTCGACGCGGCAGCGCGCGCGGCCAACGCGATGTCGTTCATCGAGGAACTGCCCGAGGGGTGGGACACCAATCTCGGCGAGCGGGGCTCGCGCTAGTCGGGGGGGCAACGTCAGCGTCTGGCCATCGCGCGGGCGCTGTTGTCCGATCCGCCGATCCTGATTCTCGACGAAGCGACGTCGGCGCTCGACGTGGAGAGCGAACGCTTGGTGCAGGAAGCGATCGACCGGTTGCTCGAAGGGCGCACCGTGTTCGTGATCGCGCACCGACTGGCCACGATTCAGCACGCCGACCGCATTCTCGTGCTCGAGCGCGGGCAACTCGTGGAGCAGGGCACGCACGCCGACCTGCTGGCCCGCAATGGCGCGTACGCGCGCTTGCACGCCATGCAGTTCAATCGCGGCGGCGAGTGATCGGTGCGCGTCCTCGTGCTCACTACGGCTGCGTCGTGGACGCTGAGCGTTCGCCTGCTGATCACGCTCGGCGCGGAGCTCGCCGCGCGCGGTGACATTGTCACGGTGGCGTGCCTGAGTCGCAGCGCCGTGGAGCGCGCCGTCGAGGTCACCTTCCCGCGTCTGCCGGTGCGCGGCATTGCCGGGCTGGGCGCGTTCGCGCGCATCCGCAGCGCGCGTGGCATCGTGGCCGCGTTACGTCCCGATGCGGTGCTCGTGCAGAGTGAGGCCGATACCCTGTTGGCGGCGATGGCAACGGGGCGCCGTGGAGGAGTGGTTCGTCGCTGGGCGGTCGGCGAGGATGCGCCCGATCGGCATCCGGCGGCGCGCACGTGGCGCACCCGCTTGGCCGGCTCCCGTACCCGCCTCACGTCGTGGGGACGCGATCCAATCGCGGTGAGTTGGCCCGGGCCCGCGTCTCGCCACGTACGCGCCGAGGAACGATCCAGCGAGGAACGATCCAGCGAGGAACGATCCAGCGAGGCCATGCCCACGGCGTTGTGGATCGTGCCGCCGGCGGAGCACGATGAACGCACCGCCGTTGCGCTGCGGGCGGCCGCCCGGTTGGTGGGTCGGCACCCGTCACTGCGCATCGTGCTGTTGGGCGAACTCGCCGCGCTGCAGTCCACGCGCGTGCATGCGGCGTCGCTCGGCCTCACCGCGTTCGTGCAGGTCGCGCCGATCGATACGCTGTTGCTGGCGGACAACATCGATGCGGCCGCGGTGTGGGTCACCGCCGATGGCGACGATGGGGCGATCGCCACGATTGCCGCCATGCAGCGGGGCATTCCCGTCGTGGTGCCGGCGGCCCTGGCGTGTTCGTCGATGGTGGCGTCGCGAATCACCGGCTTTGTGATGCCCGATGCCGATATTCCGACGGTCGTCGCCGAGTTGGCGCGGTTGCTGTCGGATCGCCATGAGTACGAGGCGATGGGCGAGGCCGCGAGGTCGCGCGCCACGCGTTTGCATGGCTGGCCGCAGTTCGTCGATGACGCCGCCGAAGTCCTGTCGCGGGCCTCGGGGTCGCGCGTTGCGTCGGCGGCCATTCCCCCAACGCTCACGTCGGTATGAAGACGTCATGAGAACCGTGGCACCGGTCGCACGGCCAGCGGGGAACGCCGCGTGGGCGCGCGTGCGCGACGATCGCCGGGCCCGCCTCGGACTTGGCGTGATCGCCCTGCTGATCCTGGCGGCGCTGTTAGCCCCACTCATCGATGGCGCCGATCCGATCCAGATCGATCTGCGCAATGCGCTGCAGGCGCCGAGTGGCGCGCACTGGCTCGGAACCGACGCGCAAGGACGCGACGTGTGGTCACGCTTGGTCCATGGCGCCCGTATCTCGCTCTTGGTGGGTCTGGCGTCACAGGGCATTTCCCTGTCGATCGGTCTCGGGCTCGGTCTGGTGGCCGGATATCGTGGCAAGTGGACGGAAGAGATCATCATGCGCCTCGCCGATGTTACGCTGGCGTTTCCGTCGCTGCTGCTGCTCATCGCGATGGCGGCCGCGTTCGAGCCCTCACTGACGGTGGTATGCACCGTGATCGGCGTCGTCGGCTGGGCCGGAATGGCCCGACTGGTGCGCGGACAGGTGCTGGTGGTGCGCGAACTCGAGTACGTGCAGGCGATGCGAGCCCTCGGGGCGCGCGATCGTCGCATTCTGCTGCGTCATATCCTGCCGAATGTGATTGCGCCCGTCGTGATCGCGGCGACGCTTGGCATTGCCGGTGCCATCATGGCCGAGGCCGCGTTGTCGTTCCTCGGACTTGGCGTGCAACCGCCAACGCCAAGTTGGGGCGCGATGATCGCCGATGGCCGCGATTTGTCGCAGCTGCGGAACGCACCGTGGACAAGCCTGGCACCAGGGCTGGCGATCGGTGTCGCGGTGCTCGGGTTCAATCTGCTCGGCGATGCGTTGCGTGATGCGCTCGATCCGCGCGGCGCCCGTCGCGAGCCATAAGGCCGTATGGTCGTTTCACCCGCACTCGGGAATCCCCGATGAGCAGATCATGACTCCCTCGCACGACGTCGCGGCCCTTCGCGCCCGCGAGTACGCCTGGATGGCCGACGATCCGGCGATCTTCCTGAATGCCGCCAGTGTGGGGCCGATGCCAGCCGCGGCGGTAGACGTGGCGCAAAGGTGGAGCCGGATGCGGGCGCAGCCGCACTTGCTGCCGTTTGAGTGGATGCTTGATGCCGCCGCCACCGCGCGCGCGCAGTTCGCCGCGCTCGTCGGTGCCGACGCCGACGAAATCGCCCTCATGCCCAACACCACGTATGGGCTGAATCTCGCGGCACGGGCGCTGCCGCTGCGCCCCGGCACCATCCTCACCTTCGATGGGGAGTTTCCGAGTTGCGTGTACCCCTTTCAGGCGCTGGGGTCGCGCGGCATCAACCTCGAGCTGATTCCGAGAAAGCACGGGCTCCCCGACGAGGATGCGCTGGTGGCCGCGATCGCGCGCCCCGACGTGGTGGCGGTGGTGGTGTCGTGGGTGCAGTTCGCCACCGGCTATGTGGCCGACCTCGCTCGTATCGGTGCCGCGTGTCGTGCGCACGGCGTGTTCTTCATCGTGGACGGCATTCAGGGCTGCGGCGTGCGACCGATCGACCTGCACGCACTGCCGATCGACATCTTCGCCAGCGGCGCCCAGAAGTGGCAGCTCAGCCCGTGGGGCACCGGCTTCGTGTACGTGCGGCGCGAGCTGGTCACGGCGATCGACCCGATCGACGTGGGCTGGGCGTGCATGAAGACCTCCACCGACTACACCCGTCTCACCGACTACGACTACGACTTCTTCGATGATGCGCGGCGCTTCGAAGTCGTCACCCTGGCCTATCAGGATTTCGCGGTGGCGAATGCCTCAACCCGGATGCTGCTCGACATCGGCGTGGAGGCGGTGGCGGCGCACATCACGTCGCTTGGCACGCGGATCGTCGAGTGGGCGCAGTCACGTCCGGATGTCCGGCTGGTTACGCCGGCCGATCCTGCCCGGCGGGCCGGTGTGGTCGCGTTCTCGTCGGATTCGCTTATGGCGATGGCCACACGGCTGAGTACGGCGCAGATCATCCATACCGTCCGGGAGGGCGCCATCCGCCTGTCACCGCACTGCTACAACACGATCGTCGAAATTGAGCGAGTGCTGGAAATTCTTGACAATTAGGCGCTTGCCTATAGGACCCTGAGTCCGAACCTGCCATGTTTCCGCATGGTGTCGAACTCTTCCAACGGCCTCCGGGCATCACTCGCTGAACGCAGCGTCGCAGCAGCACTGCGTTCGTGCGCTATGCCGCTTGGATGTCCGGTCGGCTATCTGGAACGGCATCGGGTCGCGACCGTTGAACGACTTGGTGGCGACGAGCGGGTCGTACGGACCTTCGTGCGCGACGAGGTTGGTGTGGTCTCGGTCCCGTGTGAGAAGGACATGGCCCTCGGTCTCGATCCGGCAGAGGTGCACGAGTTGATCGCGCTCACGCGCCTCGAGGCCTCGCCCGGTTCGGTGGTCGAACTCCGCCGCACGCGGTTGACCGTGAGCGAAGACGCCGCCGCCGTCGAACTGCTGGACGAATGCACGATGTCGCCCGCGCCGAAAGTCGCTGGCGTGCTGGTCTACGATCCGCGTCGGGACGTCCTCGACATGCTGCGGCACGATGTGTCGCCCTTCGAGTGGAACGAGGGCGGCGGCAACCTCGATGCGCCGCATCGGGTTGGCGCGATGCAGGGTGGCGTGCTGGTGGCGTTGGCCACCGTCGATGCCCCGCAGGGTCGATTAGCCCGTATCCGCGTGCTCGTGTCGCCGCGTCATCGCCGCATGGGCTATGGACGCGCGGTGCTCCACGCCCTCGTGCGTCACGTGCTGAGTCAGGGACTCCTCCCCTTCGTCCGACTCGCCGTTGGCGATCTGGCCTCGCGCGCGCTGGCCAGCGCCGTGGGGTTCGTGAGTTTTGCGCGCGCGTTGACGCTGCACGTGACGAGCGTTGAGGTGGTCGCGTCGGCGGAGACCTAATCCTGCCAACCGCACACTGAAAACTCCCTAGGTAGCAGTGTGGAGGGTATCAGGAAGCAGGAAGCAGCAACTGCGCGCCGTTCACCTGCCTCCTGCCTCCTGAAACCCTCCCTCCTGCTTCCTAGGGAGTTGGCCGTTCAGCTGTCCATGTAATTGTGCGTCTCCGCCGCCCCACCGGGATGCACCACCGCGCCGAACCGCGCCGGGCTCACCGTCTGCGCGTAGCGCCAGATCGCCCCCGACTGAAAGTCGTGACGGCGTGGCGCCCATGCCGCGCGGCGCGTGGCGAGTTCCTCGTCTGAGAGCCGCACCGACATCGTGCCCGCGTTCGCATCGATGTCGATGATGTCCCCGTCGCGCAGCAGGCCGATCGGACCACCGAGGGCGGCCTCCGGGCCCACGTGGCCGATGCACAAGCCACGCGTGGCACCACTGAACCGTCCGTCGGTGATGAGCGCGACCTTGTCGCCCATGTCCTGTCCGTAAATCGCGGACGTCGTGGATAGCATCTCGCGCATGCCGGGACCGCCGCGCGGTCCCTCGTAGCGGATGATGATCACGTCGCCGGCCGCGTAGCGTCGCTCGGTGATCGCGGCGAAGGCGTCTTCTTCACTGTCGAAGACGCGCGCCGGACCGCTGAAGACGCGCGTGTGCAGGCCGGCCACCTTCACGATCGCACCATCGGGCGCGAGGTTGCCGCGCATCCCCACCAAGCCGCCCGTCATCGAGATGGCGCGCGACACCGGCATCACCACATCCTGACCGTCGGGAAGTACCACGTCGGCCAGATTCTCGGCCAGCGTGCGCCCCGTGACCGTGATGCAATCGCCGTGCAGATAGCCGCCGTCCAGCAGTGCCTTGAGAATGATCGACACGCCGCCGATCTCGTGCACGTCCTTCGCGAGGTACTTGCCGCCGGGCTTGAGGTCGGCCAACAGCGGCGTGCGCGCAAACACTTCCGCGACGTCGAACAGGTCGAAGGCGATCCCGGCTTCGTGCGCCAGGGCCGGCAGATGCAACGTGGCGTTCGTGCTGCCGCCCGTGGCGGCCACCACCGCCGCCGCATTCTCGAGCGACTTGCGCGTCACGATCTGGCGCGGACGTGGCCCATCGCGCAGGAGCCGCATCACCGCTTCGCCGGCCCGTTCCGCGTAGATATCACGCGACTCGAGCACGGCCGGCGGACTGGCCGACCCGGGGAGCGCGAGACCGATCGCTTCGGAGACGTACGCCATGCTGTTGGCGGTGTACTGTCCACCGCAGGAGCCGGCGCCGGGGCAGGCGACCTTCTCGAGCGCGGTGAGTTCCTCGAGCGTCATCGTGCCGGCCGAGTGCTTGCCCACGCCTTCGAACACATCGAGCACCGTGACGTCGCGCCCCTGATAGCGACCCGGCATGATGGAGCCGCCATACAGGAACACCGACGGCACATCGAGCCGCACCATCGCCATCATGAGTCCGGGCAGCGCTTTGTCGCAGCCGCCGATGGCGACCAGCGCGTCGTACGTGTGCCCGCGCACCGTGAGTTCCACCGAGTCGGCGATCGTTTCGCGACTCACCAGCGACGACTTCATGCCGGCGTGTCCCATCGCGATGCCGTCGGTCACCGTGATCGTGGTGAACTCACGGGGCGTACCGCCCGCGGCCGTGACGCCGCGCTTCGCCGCCTCGGCCTGACGGCGCAGCGAGATGTTGCACGGCGCCGCCTCGTTCCAGCTGGACACGACACCGACGATCGGCTGCGCGATCTGCGCTTCGTCGAGGCCCATCGCGTAATAGTACGAGCGATGCGGCGCCCGCTCGGGGCCTACCGTCGTGTGACGACTTGGGAGCTTCGACTTGTCCATGCGGTGGGGTACTCGGAAGGGTGGAATCCTGCCAGAACTGGGCGTCTGCCGCGCGCTTACGGGACCTGCACCAGCCCGAACTCGCGTGCGCCCTTCTTGAGTAGCAGATGACGGCCGCGCAGGAGACGGTCTTCACCGATCAGGCGATCGGCGGCCGACAGCTTCGTGCCGTTGATGCTGACGCCACCTTGTTCAAGGAGCCGCTTCGCGGCCCCGCGCGATGCCGCCACGCCAAGGGCCGTCAGACACTCGTATACGTCGATCCCCTCGGAAAGCGCTGGACCGTCGGCCGGTCCACCGTCGGCCGGTCCACCGTCGGCCGGCGCCGAGTACGTCGCGAACGGAATCTCGAGGCGCAGCGCCTCGAGCGCCGCGTCGGACAACCCCTGTGGGTCGGCCTTTTCGAACAGCAGCGCCGACACTTCCTGGGCGACCCGGGCCGCGTCGGCTCCGTGCACGCGCGTGGTGACGTCCGTGGCCAGGGCGCGCTGCGCCGCACGCTGCTCCGGCGTGGTGCGCACCGACTGGTCGAGCGCTTCGATGGTGTCGCGATCCAGCAGCGTGAAGAAGCGCAGGTACCGCGACACGTCGCGGTCGTCGGCGCCGATCCAGAACTGGTAGAACTTGTACGGCGACGTGCGCGCCGGATCGAGCCACACCGAGCCGCCGCCGGTGCTCTTGCCGAACTTCGAGCCGTCGGCGTTGGTGATCAGCGGGAAGGTGAGCGCGTTGGCGTCGCCGTTGGTGGTGCGACGGATCAGCTCCAGACCGGCGGTGATGTTGCCCCACTGGTCGCTGCCGCCGATCTGCAGCGTCACGCCCTCGCGCTGATGCAGCTCGAGGAAATCGTGCGCCTGCAGCAGCATGTACGAGAACTCGGTGAACGACAGCCCGGTCTCGAGCCGCGACTTCACGGAGTCCTTCGCCAGCATGTAGTTGATCGAGAAGTGCTTGCCCGTATCGCGCAGGAAGTCGAGCAGCGACAGCTTGGTGAGCCAGTCGGCATTGTTCACCAGCTTGGCCGCGTTCGGTCCCTCGAAATCGAGGAACTTGGCCAGCTGCTGCCGGATCGCTTCGGCGTTCTCGGCGATCGTTTCCAGCGTTTGCAGGGTACGCTCGCTGCTCCGGCCGCTGGGGTCGCCGATCATCCCCGTGCCGCCGCCCACCAGGGCAATGGGACGGTGGCCGGCCCGTTGCAGGTGCACGAGTCCCATGACGGGGACGAGGTTGCCCACGTGCAGGCTCGACGCCGTCGGGTCGAATCCGCAGTAGCCGGTGACCTGACCCGCCGCGAAGGCGGCCGGAAGGCCCTCGGTGTGCTGGAACAGCAGCTCGCGCCAGGCGAGTTCGGAAATTGGGGCTGATGGCTCGGACATTCTTACAAGGTATCGCCGGTCCGGCTCTTGGCGCGCCCCCGCGCGAGCGGGTAGCCTTCAGACATCCTATGGCTCTCTTTTCCGTTCTTTCGCGGCGCCCCTGGCTGGGGTGGCTGCTCGTGGTTGGGATCTTCGGCGGCATGGTCGGTGCCGGCGGGCTACTTGGCGCGTGGAGCGTCATCTGCCGCGATGGGCGCTGCCCATCGATTGCCTCGCTCGAGCAGTATGTGCCCCGCCAGACCTCCAAGGTGTACGCCGCCGACGGCCGGTTCATCACGGAACTCGGCCTCGAGCGCCGCACCCTCGTGCGCCTGCAGGACATTCCCAAGCATGTGCGCGACGCGGTCGTCATCACCGAAGACCGGCGTTTCTATTCGCACTCCGGCATCGACTACTACCGCGTGTTCGGCGCCCTCGCGCGCAACCTGAAGGCCGGCAGCTACGTGCAGGGCTTCTCCACGATCACGATGCAGCTGGCTCGTAACGTCTTTTCCGATCGCATTTCCCGCGAGAAGACGCTGCTGCGCAAGATCAAGGAAGCTCGCGTGGCCCGCGCCATCGAACAGCGCTACACCAAAGACAAGATCCTCGAGCTCTACCTGAATCAGGTGTACCTCGGGAATGGCGCGTACGGCGTGGAAACCGCGTCGCAGCGCTACTTCGGCAAGCCGGTGCGCGACGTGAGCGTGGCCGAAGCCGCCGTGCTGGCCGGTTTGCTCAAGGGCCCCGAACGCTACAACCCGCGCCGCTTCGCCGATCGCGCCATTCTGCGCCGCAACACGGTGCTCGAGCTCATGCGTCGTGAAGGGGCGATCAACGACGCCGACGCGTCGCTGGCCAAGGCCTATCCGCTGCAGCTCGCCGAACGTACCGAGTCGGGCGACGTGGCCCCCTACTTCGTGGAGTGGGTGCGACAGGAGCTCGAAGAGCACTTCGGCAAGGGACTCTACGACGAAGGCTACAAGGTCTACACGTCGCTCGATGTCGACATGCAGGGGGCGGCCGAGCGCGCGCTGGAGAATCAGCTGCAGGCGATCGAAGCGGGACGGCATGGCAAGTACGCGCACCTGACCTACGAAGCGTATCTCGCGCGGTCAGCCGAGGGTGGCGAGCGCGGGGCGGCGAATTCGCCGTATCTGCAAGGCGCGTTCGTGGCCGTCGATCCACGCAGTGGTGCCGTGCGGGCGATGGTCGGCGGTCGTGACTTCGGCGACTCCAAATTCAATCGTGCGGTCCAGGCGCTGCGGCAGCCGGGGTCGACGTTCAAGCCGATCGTGTATGCCGCCGCCGTGCACGAGGGATTCAGCCCCGCGCAGATCGTGGATGACTCGCCGATCTCGCTCGATCAGATCAGTGGTGAAACGTGGACGCCGCAGAACTACGACATGAAGTTCCAGGGCAGCATGCCCATGCGGAAAGCCCTGTATCAGTCGCGCAATCTGGCGGCGATCCGCACCGGCATGGCGGTGGGTACCGACGGCGTGATTACCATGGCGAAACGGTTCGGGATTACCACACCGATCCCGCCGTATCCGTCGATCTTCATCGGGTCGGCCGACGTGTATCCGGTGCAGATGATCGCCGCGTACTCCGTGTTCGCCAACCTCGGTCTGCGCACCGAACCCCACGCGATTCTCAAGGTGGAGAACGCCGACGGCAAAGTGGTGTGGCAGCCCACCACGGACCGCGAGCCGGTGCTGTCGCCCGAAGAAGCGTGGCTGATGGTGAGCATGATGAAGGACGTCGTGGTGCGCGGCACTGGCGCCCGCATCTGGAGCTCGGGATTCCGCGTGCCCGCTGGCGGCAAGACGGGCACGACGAACGACGGGGCCGACGTGTGGTTTATCGGCTACACCGCCGACCTGGTGGCCGGTGTCTGGATGGGCTTCGACAAGCCGCAGAAGATCAAGGCCAATGCGCAGGGGGGTGAACTGGCGTCGCCGGCCTGGTCGTCGTTCATGACCGAGGTGTATCGTCGCAAGCCGCAGCCGCCCGATTGGCCGCGCCCCGATGGCGTGGTGGTGCGCGAAATCGATGCGCTCACTGGGCAGCTCGCGAACAGCAGCTGCATGACGGCGCTCACCACGGAATTCTTCGTGCAGGGCACCGAGCCGACCGGTACCTGCACCGATCCCGCGCCACGCACGCCGCTCTCGAGTGACAGTGTCGCCAAGCTGCGGGCCAGGGCCGACTCGACGAATCCGTTCAAGATTCCGCCCGCGTGAGCTGCCCGTGGAGCTGCCCGTGAGCGAACGCACGCTGTACACCGCAGACTGGGTCCTGCCGATCTCGTCGGCGCCGATTCGCGACGGTGCGGTGCTGGTGCAGGCGGGGCGGATCGCGTTCGTGGGCGCGGCGAGTGCCGTGACCGTCACGCCGGGCGCCATGCGCACCGTAGCCCTGGGGAATGCGGTGCTCATGCCGGGGCTCGTGAACGCGCATTCGCATCTGGAGCTCACCCTGCTGCGCGGCTTTCTCGAGGGACTCGATTTCCGCGACTGGCTGCGCACGCTCACCACGGTGCGCCGTGATCTCATGAACGAGAGTGTGTTGCTCGATGCGTCGCGGGCTGGCATCCGCGAAGCGCTGCGCAACGGGATTACGTGCCTCGCCGACACCACCGATTCGGGCGCCCCGCTCACCGCGATGCGCGAGTACGGCGTGCGCGGCGTGGGGTATCTCGAGGTGTTTGGCCCTGATCCGGTGCAATGCGATGGGGCGATCGCACAGCTCGCGGCTCGCGTGCTCGCGGCCCGCGCGCAGGATACGTCACTGGTGCGCGTGGGCGTGTCGCCGCACGCACCGTACACGGTGTCGCGCGACCTGTTTGCCGCCACCGCGGCGCTGTCGCGGCGCGAGGCCCTGCCGATGGCCGTTCACGTGGCGGAGAGTCCGGCCGAGATGCTGTTCGTGCGCGATGGCGCGGGGCCGTTTGCCGACCGGCTGCGGGCGCGCGATATCCCCGTCGCACCGCAGGCGGAGTCGCCGATCGCCCTGCTCGAGGTCACGGGGGTGCTGGCGGCGCAGCCGTTGCTGATTCACGTCGTCCAGGCCGACGATCGCGATCTGTCGCGTATTGCCGATGCCGGGGCGAGCATCGTGCACTGCCCGATCTCGAACGCGAAGCTCGGTCACGGCATCGCGCCACTGGACCGCATGCTGGCGCACGGTATTCGCACCGGCCTCGGCACCGATTCCGTGGCGAGCAACGATCGCATGGACCTGCTCGGCGAGGCCCGACAGGCCACGCTGTTCCATTCGTTGCGGGCGGGCACGCCCGATGCGCTGTCGGCGCACGAAGCCCTCACGCTGGCCACGCGGGGCGGTGCAGACGCGCTGGGGATGGGATCGCGTGTCGGCACGCTTGACGTGGGTAAGGACGCCGATCTGGCGGCGTTCCCCTTGGATCACGACGATGCGCAGCCGCTCTTCGATCCGGCGGTGGCGTTGGTGCATGCGCTGGCGGGGAAGGTGGAGGCCACGCTGGTGACCGTGGCGGGGCGCGAGCTGGTTGTGAACGGCGTGCTCGCGCAGCGTGACGAGACCTTACCGTTACGTGTGGGGGCGTGGCGCGATCGTCTGCAACAGTGGCGACAGGCTTCCACCGCGTAGTAAGCTTCAGGAAGCGGACCCATCGACCTTAACACTGTAGAGTGGAGGGTAGGGCGTGATCGCCGGATGTCTCGCACTGAATGCGTCGTATGAACCCCTGACCATGGTGCCGCTTCGGCGAGCGCTGCGGTTGGTGATCGACGGCAAGGCGGAAATCGTCGAGGCCGACACGGGCATGCCCGTGCGCTCCGAACGACAAGCATTTCCGCGCCCGGCGGTCATCCGCCTCACTCGCTTCGTGCACGTCCCTCGACGATTCCGTCGACAGGTCACGAATACGTTCCTGTTCGCCCGCGACGACTACCAGTGTCAGTACTGCGGGCGCCGGTCCACGGAGCTCAAGCCCCGTGAGTCGCTCACGCGCGATCACCTCATTCCGATCTCGCGCGGTGGATCAAACGAGTGGACGAACGTGGTGACTGCCTGCAGCGGCTGCAATACGAAGAAGGCCAATCGCATGCCGAACGAGATCGGCATGACGCCGCTCAACGCTCCTTCCGAGCCGCACTTCGTGCATCTCAGCTGGGCGGTACGGCGTCTCACGCCGATTCAAGCGCAGTACATCAAGGTGTTCTACGGCGAAGACACGTTACGCGAACTCGAGAAGATCGAGGGCGCGGTGCTCACCACGTAAGTCCGTCAGTACGTCACCGCCGGACTCTTTGCCTCGAGCCGTCGCACTTCACCGCCCAGCAAACGGCTCGCCAACGAGCGCACCCCGCGCGTGAGCGCGGTGCTGGGGTTGCGCTTCCCGCGCACCGCCGGTGACGCCTCGCCGCGGAGCCAGCGCTCGAGTTCGTCGAGATCGCTCACCTCGAGCGTCTGCAACTCCGCCTGCACCGCCACGTAGCTCTTTCTCCCGCGTGGTGGTGCGGCGAGCGCCGGCAGGTACGGCAGTTCGCTGGCCGCGCGCGCATCGGCGAAGCGTACGTAACTGCCCAGCGGCGTGAGGCGCCCCTCCACGAAACGTGCCACTTCGTAGGTGCGATCGATCGCATCGTAGCGCACCACGATGTCCCAGTCTACGCGACCGAGCACATCGTCGAACCAACGGCCGATCGTCCACACCTCGGCCCGCACGTGCAGGCGCGCCGGGAAGCCGCTGCGTAGCAGCTCGTCGAACGGCTTTTCCGTGAGCACGTTCTTGATCGCCACCAGCGGCGGATACGACGTGGGCGCCACGCGGATGTCGATTTCCGGACGTGACTGCGCCAACGCCATCCTGCTTGCTCCGGTGAGGAGGAGCAGCATGGCGATCACGGCGCGGACCCATGTCCGCGCCGGTGACGACACCGTTGGCAACGCCGAGTGCATCACGTGGGGTATCGCGCGAATCAGAAGCGGCGACCGAGCCGCATGTAGACATTCGGAGACCATCCGCCTTCCGCCACGGCCTGCGCCACGTACACGCCGAAGGTGCCGAAATCGAAGCCCCCGCCAAGATCGGTGTGCCACGAGGTGATGGCAGGCACGGATCCCTTCGGATACAGCAGGTGATCGCTGCCGCGCGGGCCCACCAGCCATCCGCGCCCCGAGTTCGCGAACACCACCCAGGCGCCGTCGGCCTTCACGCGACTGAACACCCAGCGACGGTCACCGAGATCGTCGTC
>CANHJV010000071.1 GCA_947461225.1 Gemmatimonadota bacterium
CGCGCCGGCGCCCAAGTCGAACGCCTCGGACATGATGCGCGCCAGAGCCGATTTGCTCGATGCCACGCAAGGTGATGGCAACCTCGCCGGTGCTCGCGCCGCTCTCGACAAGCTCAGCCGTCTGCGCAACGATCAGCTGCTCGCTCGCATCAAGGCGCAGCAGGAGGTGCGTGCCGTGCTCACGCCCATGCAGCGCACCAAGGTCGACAATGTGCGCCGGCTGCTACGTAACCGGATGGGTGCCAATCGTCAGGGCGGCATACGACAGGGCGGCATGCGTCAGGGTCGTCAGGGCGGCATGCGTCAGAAACGCGGACAGATGGGCCCCGGCATGATGCCTGGCATGATGCCCGCTAATCCGCAGGGTCCGCAGGCCCCGCAGGGCCGGATGCCGCGTATGCGTCGCGGCGGCGATACGCCCGACGTGGCACCGCCGGTTCCGCCGGCCAACTGAGTTCACGACCGCAGGGCAGGTGAAGGAGCCGGGGCGCTACCACAGCGACCCGGTTTTTTCATGCCCCGGACTTGCCCCCGCGCTGATAAAACTGCCCATTACGCGCTTCACCGTTAACGCCGAGACCGCTGTGTATCGTTCGTTCCACGTTGCGCTGCTGGCTGGCGCTTGTTGTGTCGCCACCGCATCGGTTGGCGCGCAGTCCGCGCCGCCCACTGATATGCAAGTCGCCGAATCCGTCGCCCGGTGGATCACCTTGGCGGCACCGCCGAGTGGCGAGGCCCACGCGCTCGACGCGCTGCGCCCCGTGCTGCCCGGATGGACGCGCGACAACATGGGGAATCTCGTGAAACGCGTGGGTCGCGGATCGCCGCGGCGCATGATTGCTTGTGCGATGGACGTGCCGGCGTTCGTGGTGAGCGGCATCACCGAGCAGGGCTACATCCGACTCCATCGTACCGGCGTCGCGGCGCACCCCCTGTGGGATCAGTTCCACGAGGCCCACCAGCTGCGCATTCTCACCGCGCGCGGTGAAGTCACGGGCGTGGTGGCGATCGCCAATGGGCACTTCTCGCGGCAGCATCGCGGCGACACCACCGTCGTCGGCGTCGATCAGCTCTGGGTGGACGTGGGGGCCAGCACGAAGGCGCAGGCCCAGGCTCTTGGGATTTCGTTGCTCGATCCCGTCGTGGCCTCACGCCCGGTGTGGACGTACGCCGGCTACGCGTCGGGGCCGGCCGCCGGTGCGCGCGCGAGCTGTGCCGCGGTGGCCAGCGCCGGGGCGGCCGCGACGACCACGTCGCAGCCGGGTGAAACGATCTACGTGCTGTCGTCGCAGCGCAGCTTCGGCTGGGTCGGCCTCGCCGCAGTCCTGGCGCGCGCCGGCAAGCTCGACGCACTGACGTTGCTCGACGAAGGCAAGGCCGTGGGGAGCGCCACCACGCTCCCGGTCGCCCGTCTCGGGCAGACTAAGCGCGCCATCTCCCGGGTGATCGCGTCCACGGGCCTCGACAGCGTGCGCGTGGTGACGCCGGCGGTGCGCTTCGCCGGTTCCCTGGTGGAGTCCGTGGCGGCCGCGGCGGTGCGCACGCTGCTCCAGGACGCGGCGTCGGCCGGTGGCGTGGCCGGTACGCCCGCGTTGCTCGCGCCCGCCCTCGACACGGCGCGCGCGACGGCCAATGCCCGCCGGCCGCGCAGCGACGCGTACGGCGCCATCGAAAAGACGTTCATGACCATCGCCGATCTGCCGGGCGTGCCCGGACACGAGTGGCGTGTGCGCGAGGCGATCACCGCGCTGCTCCCGGCGTGGGCCAAGTCGCGCGCGGTCGTGGATAGCGCCGGCAATCTCATCGTGGCCGTCGGCCCCGAGCGCGACTCGGTGGCGTTCATCGCGCACATGGACGAAGTGAGCTTCGAAGTGGAAGCGATCGCCCGTGACGGCACCGTGCGGTTGGCCCGGCGCGGTGGGGTGGTGCCAAGTGCATGGGAAGGACAGCCGGCGGCACTGCACTTCGATCGCGTGGGGAACAGCGACGCGGCGCCGTCGTTGCGCGGGGTGTTCGTGCCGCGCGACTCGGCGCGCGTGAAGGCGCCGGCGGTGAGTACGGCGTGGTTTGGCGTGGATTCGGCCACGCTCGTGGCGCAGGGGGTGCGCGTGGGCAACGCGGTCACCGGGTATAAGCGCGCGTCTCGCCTGGGCGGTACGCGATTGACGGGACGCGGCAGCGACGATCGCACCGGCAGCACGGCGCTGTTGCACGCCGTGCAGCGCATCGACCCGAACACGCTCACCCACAAGGTGCTGTTCGTGTGGTCGGTGCGCGAAGAGGGCGGACTGAATGGCGCCGGTGCCTTCGGCGTGAACCATGGCCGTTCGCTGCAGCGGATCTATAGCGTGGACACCTTCGTGAGTTCGGATACGCCGCTCGAGGATCCCGCCTTCGCGTACGCCCCGCTGGGGCAGGGTTTCGTGCTGCGTGGCCTCGACGACGGCGCGATCTCACCGCCGGCCGAGCGGGAGCGCGTGCTGGCGGCGGCGCGGGCGCAGGGAATTCCGGTGCAGCAAGGCACCACGCACGGCTCCACCGATGGATCGGCCATCGCGCCGTTCGGCGCGCCGAACGTGGGATTGTCGTGGCCGGGGCGGTATTCGCACACGCCGGGCGAAGTGCTGGACCTGCGCGATGTCGAGGCGCTCGTGCGCATCATCACGGCGATGGCGGTGGCCCGGTAACCGGGTTGCTCCTGAACAACTTGGTGGTCGATGCGGGTGGGCGGCGCGCAGCCTCGCCCACCCGCATTACATCGGGGAGGCGCCGTGGGCCATACGCCAGGCGGCGACGTCGGACGGGGTGTCGAGATCGAACCGGCCGTTCGGCAGCGACACCGTCATCGTCCCGGCATCCCGGAGCAGGGCCCGGGCGCCTTGGTCGCCGTCGAGCGCCGCCAAATCCGGCCAGTCGGCGCGCGGCAGCACGGCCGGGATGCCGCGGACGGGCCCCCGTTCGGGCCCCCGTTCGGGCCCCCGTTCGGGCCCCCGTTCGGGCCCCCGTTCGGGCCCCCGTTCCGGGCTGCCGTCGGGCCCAGCATAGGCCGACGCCACGCGCTGCGCCCCCACATTGGACTCGGCCAGCAGCGACTGAAGGTGCGCGACGGTCACCGTTGGCATATCGCAGGTGGCGATCAGGACGGCCGAGGTCTGGGCAAAACGTACATCGGTCAGCGACTGAACGGCCGCCGCGATGGACGTGCCCATCCCCCGTTCCCAGCGCGAATTTTCGATGCACTCAACCGGCAGCATCGAGACAGCATCACGTATAATCGCGCTATTGGCGCCGACGACGACGAAAACCGGGGAGCAGCCGGCGTCCAAGAGTTGCCGAGCGGCGCGCTCCACCAGGGTCACGCCGTGCATCGTCAGCAGCTGCTTGGGAGACCCCAGCCGGCGCGATCCGCCCGCCGCCAGCAATACCCCGGCCACGCTCACGGGGTCACCCGCGGTCGAGACCGCGACGGTCGTCGCGTCCGGCATCGCACTCGGTCGGTACGATCGGCGCGTCGTGTTCGAACACCTGCGGCGTTGGCGTTCGCGCATGGATCGGGCTGAGGCGCTCGCGCAGGAAGCCGGCCGGCCGGCCGTGGATCACGGCTTCGATCTCAGCGATGGCCGACAGGGCGATCGACGCCGGGCTTTCGCCCCCGAGATCGAGTCCGATCGGGGCGTACAGACGGTGACGCATACGATCGGTGACCGACATCCCGCGCTCACCCAGCGCGGCGTTGACCGCGTCGAGCAGCTGTCCCGCGCGCTTTCGCGACCCCAGCACGCCGACGTAGGCCACCGGCAACGGGAGCAAGGCCGTGAGCCAGGCGCTGTCAACGTCGAAAATGTGCGACAGCAGCGCGATCGCCGTGCGGCCATCGTGCGGCAGTGACGCCAGCAGTCCGTTCAACGACGCCGCGTCGTCGAACCGCGCGATATGGGTGGATACGCCCTCGGGAATCGCCACGTCGGCCAGCACTGCCGGCCGATGATCGATGACCGTGACCTCCCACTCCAGCGTACGCGCGATCTGCACGAACGCGTCGGCGCCGCGACCGGCGCCGATCACATGCAGCGCCACCGGCGCCACGAGCGGTTCGATGAACAGCATCACGGCGTCGTCGCGCATGCCGTGCAGCATCGCGTGGCCGGTGCGCTGCGCCGCGCGGGCGCAGGCGAGCCGCTCCGATTCCGCGATCCCGCGCGACGCTTCGCCGATCGGTCGCCACGTGCCCGTCGCGGCGTCGCCATCGAGGATGGCGCAGCTGCTGCCGCCGCCATGCCCGTCGAGCACCATGAGCACCGCGCCATTGCGCCGCCGTGTGCGGATCGCTTCGGCATCGGCCAGCCATGACGGGTCGGGGAGTGGCTCGAGGAGCAGATGGGCGATGCCGTCGCACGCCGCACCGAACCCCCAGATGGCCTCGAGGTCGGCTCGCAAATCGTACATCAAGCGCGCCCCGCGTCCTGTCGCACACACCTCCGCGGCTCGCGCGGCCACGTCGCCCTCGAGGCACCCGCCGCTGATCGCGCCGGCCAGAACACGCCCCTCGGCGTCCACCAACAAGCGGGCGCCCGGTTGGCGGTACGAGCTGCCGTCCACCTGCACTAGCGTGGCCAGCGCGAGCGGCACATCAGGGCGTGCCGCCCTCGCCACCGCCGCCGCGCGGGCAAGCTCGCGGAATCCGGTCACGGAGTGAGGGGAGGGAGGAGGGTTCTCATACAGGGACACGTTACCACGTGCCGGCACGGCCACAAGAGCCGGCGTTGGTCGGGCTCGACCGTTCCAGATCACACCGAGGAACAGAGAAAAAGCGGAAAGGAGTAGGCGGGCGTTGAGGGATGCCTGTAAGCAAGCGCCCGCTTGCGGCAAGTATGTACTTGCAATAACCTTCCCGAATGATCGACGACCACCGCCAGCGCATCCTCCACGCCGCCGCCAGGGTGTACGCCCAGCACGGCTGGCGCGGAGCGACCACGCGCCGGATTGCCGTAGAAGCGGGCGTAAACGAAGTGACGCTGTTCCGGCAGTTCGGTTCGAAAGACGCGCTCCTCGACTTGATGATGCACGAGTGTGCGCGTGTCGAGCAGTATGCCACGTTCCCGCTCGAACCGGTCGATCCTGAGCAGGAGCTGCTCGATTGGGTCACCGTGCACCACACCGCGCTCGTCGGGATGCGCGCCATCGTGCGCCAGATGATGAGCGATGCCGACGAACGACCCGATGCGGCGAATTGCGCCACGCACGGCCCCAGTGCCGCCATGGCGCAGGTGCGCGAGTACGTCGTGACGCTGCGGCGTCACGGCTGGGTCACCGAGTCCGGCGAAGTCTCGCCGGCCGAGGTCCGGGCCGCCGTCACCATGTTGATGGGCGCCGTGTTCGCCGACGGCATGAACCGCGACATCATGCCCGCGATGTTCACCCAGCCCGTGCCGGAAACGCTGCGCGCGTATGTGCGCATCTTCTTGCGCGGGGTCGGTGCTTTGCGGGAACCCTCGCACCGGACCGCACGTACGGTCGAATGCGACTCGACCTCCACCACTGCCCCCGTATGATGCATTTCGTCGGTGCGCGCACGTTGCGCGGCATACTCAGAATCCCTGCGACCATGCTCGTGGCCGCGTTCGCGTTGACCGCGATGGTGCCATACCTCGCGGCTGCCCAGCCCGCCGTGTCGCCCGCTGCCGGCAGCGCCCCGCGCCCGCTCTCCCTTGCCGAGGCCCTCACGCTGGCCACCGGCGAGAGCGAGCAGATCGCGATCGCCCGGGCCGGCTCACTGCGCGCGCAGGGCCAGCTCGGTCAGGCCCGCTCGGCGCTGATGCCGCAGCTCGCCACCACGATGAGCTGGCAGAAGCAGCTGGAGAATCAGTTTGCCGCCATCTCCGAACGCTCCAGCCGCAACGCGCGTGGCGGCTCCGGCGGCAACGACACCACGTCGCAGGCCGACAATCCGATCACGCGCATTTTCGCGTCGCAGTACAACTTCAACGTCGGGCTCTCGGCCACGCAGCCGTTGTTCAGCGGTGGCCGCGCCAGCGCGAACATCCGCGCCGCGCGGGCCGCCCGCGAGTCGGCCGAGATCGGCATTACCAGCGCGCAGGCGCAGGTGCAACTCGACGTCACGCAGTCCTACTACGACGCGCTGCTTACCGATCGCCTCGTGGCGATCGCCGAGTCGTCGCTGGTGCAGTCGGAGCGCACGCTGCGCCAGGTGCAGCTCACGCGCAATGTCGGGTCGGCGTCGGAGTTCGAATTGATTCGGGCCCGCGTGACGCGCGACAATCAGCGGCCGGGCTGGCTGCAGTCGCGCACGAATCGCGACTTGGCCTACGTGCGGTTGCGTCAGCTGCTGAATCTGCCGCCCGATCAGCCGCTCACGCTCACCGATAGCATTGCTGAATCTCCCGTTTCGGCCCCGGCCGCCAATCAGGCGCCGATCACCACGGTGAATGTGAATGCGGCCGACGTGCTCACGATCGATCCACAGGTGCAGGCCGCGGTCTCGCGCGTGCTGGCGGGCAGCGACACCGGCATCGGCACGCGCGCCCCGGTGAAGCAAGCGCTGAAGGGCGTCGAAGCGGCACAGCAGCAGTTGCGCGCCACGAAGGCGCAGCGCCTGCCGTCGATCGGTGCGACCACCAACTATCAGCGCCTGGCGTACCCGGCCGGCATCTTGCCGAAAAGCCTCGGGGATTTCTTCCCGAATTGGACCGTCGGCATCGGCCTCTCGTATCCGTTCTTCACCGGCGGACGCGTGCGTGGCGAAGTGCAGGCGGCTGAAGCGTCGGTGATCGAAGCGCGGCAGCGCTTGCGCCTCGCGCAGGAAGGGGCCTCGCTCGATGCCCGTCAGGCCGTGGCGCAGCTCACCGAATCGGAAGCGTCGTGGCAGGCCAGTGTGGGCACGGCCGAACAGGCGCAACGCGCGTACGACATTGCGGAAGTGCGCTTCCGCGAAGGCATCTCTCCGCAGCTCGAACTCGCCGAGACGCGCAATCAACTGCAGCAGGCTCTCGCGAACCGCGCGCAGGCTGCGCGCAATCTGCAGGTCGCGCGGAAGCGTCTCGCATTGCTCCCTTATCTCCCCCTGTCGCAGGGTTCCACCTCGTCCACCGGCCCCACTCGATGAATACCATGACTCGCCGATCCGCGTCCCTCGCTCTCCTTGCGGCGACGCTGGTGGGAACCGCGTGCAGCAAAGCCAAGGACGCCTCGGCCACGAACGCCGCACCGGTGTCCCAGAACATCGGGCCGGAGAACATCGCCGTCGCGCGGACGGATACGCTGCGCAGCGGTCCCGCCATCTCCGGCACGTTGTCGGCCGATCGCGAAGCGCGCATTCGCGCCGAGATGAGCGGCGCCGTCCTGGCGACGAATGTCGAGCAGGGTGAGCGCGTGAGCGAAGGCACCGTGCTTGGCCGCCTCGACGATGCGATGGTGCGTGACGCCGCGCTGTCGGCACGCTCAGCGGTGGCGCAAGCCACCGTGGCGGCCGAACAGGCGGCGCGTGAACTGCAGCGGTCCAAGACGTTGGTGGCGGCCGGTGCGATCGCCGAGCGTGACGTGGAAGGGGCTGATCGCGCGAATCTCGGGGCGCAGGCGCAGTTGGCTGATGCCAAGGCGCGTCTGTCGTCGGCCGAGAAGATGCTGCGCAACACGATCATTCGTTCGCCCTTTGCGGGCGTGGTGTCGGAGCGTGCGGTGAGCCCGGGCGACATCGTGTCGCCGGGTTCACCCATGTTTACTGTGATCGACCCGCGCAGCCTGCGGGTGGAAGCCTCGGTGCCGACGACGGCGCTGGCCGATGTGCGGGTGGGTGCGCCGGTGCTCTTCACGGTGAACGGTTCGGATCGCGTGCTCGAAGGTAAGGTGACGCGGGTGAGCCCGATGGTGGATCCGCAGACCAAGCAGGTGCGCTTGCTGGCATCGGTGCCGAATTCGGCCGGCGTGTTGGTGGCGGGACTGTTTGTGGAAGGTCGTGTGGCGTCGCAAAAGCGCGTCGGCGTGCTGGTGCCCGAGAGCGCGGTCGATCAGACCGGCATCGTGCCCACGCTGATGCGCCTGAAGGGTGGCAAGGTGGAGAAGGTCGAAGTGCAACTCGGCGCGCGGGACGAAGCGGCGTCGCTGTTCGAAGTGACGACCGGTATTGCGAGCGGCGACACGGTGTTGTTGGGCGCTGCCCGTGGCATCTCGGTTGGATCGCCGGTGGTGGTGTCCGCGCCGCGTGATGCGACCCCGAGTGCGACGCCGAGTGCGACGCCGAGTGCGACGCCGAGTGCGACGCCCGCGAAGAAGAACTGAACCGTCGGATAATCATCCAACCACGCCCCCATGTTCATTTCTGATTTCGCGATCAAGCGGCCCCTCATCACCGTCGTGGCGATGCTCACGTTGGTCGGGTTCGGCCTGGTCGCCCTCAGCCAGCTGCAGACGGACGAATTTCCGGAAGTGCAGCCGCCGATCGTGCTGACCACGATCATCTACCCCGGTGCCTCCCCCGAGCAGGTCGAGCGCGAAGTGCTCGAGCCGATCGAGGAAGCGATCCAGAGCATCTCGGGGGTGAAGTCGATCAACGGCGAAGCGCGCGACGGCTTTGCGCAGATCGTGACGCAGTTCGTGTACGCCAAGGATCTCTCCGAAGCCACGCAGGATATCCGCGACGCCATCAGCACCAAGCGTCAGGATCTCCCGCAGGAAATGGAAGAGCCGATCCTCAAGAAGTTCAATCCCACCGACGCACCGATCGTGACGCTGTCGCTGTACTCGACATCGCTCACCCCGGCGCAACTCACGCAGATCGCCGACCCCGGCATCACGCGTGAACTCCGCTCGATCGCCGGTGTGGCCGACGTCCAGGTGTCGGGCGGCGTGAAGCGCGAGCTGACGGTCAATCTCGAACCGCAGCGTTTGCAAGCGGCCGGTGTGAGCGTGCCCCAGGTCGTGGCGGCGCTGCAGGCCGGAAACCTCGCCGTGCCCGTGGGGCGCGTGACCAGTGCGCTCGACGAACGCACGATCCGCTTGCAGGGGCGCCTGCAGTCACCCGACGACTTCATGCAGCTCGTGGTCTCGGAGCGCAACGGACGCGTGGTGCGCTTGGGCGACGTGGCGACTGCAGCCGACGGCATCGAAGAGCAGCGGACGATTGCGTTGTACAACGGCCGCGATGCCGTCGGGATTGAGATCAAGAAGACCAACGGGTACTCCACCACGGCGGTGGCCGAAGCGATTTTCAAGAAGGTCGAAGAACTGCGCCCCACGCTCCCCAAGGGCGCGCAGTTCGATGTCGTGAAGAACAAGGGCACGCGTGTTGAGGACTCGGTACGCAACGTGCGCGACGCGCTGGTGGAAGGCGCGGTGCTCACGGTGCTCGTGGTGTTCCTGTTCCTGAACTCGTGGCGCTCGACGGTGATCACCGGTCTGGCCTTGCCGGTGTCGGTGCTGGCCAGCTTCGTGGCGGTGTGGGCCTTCGGCTTCACGCTGAACACGATGTCGCTGCTCGGTCTCTCGCTGGCGATCGGTATTCTGATTGACGACGCCATCGTGGTACGAGAAAACATCGTGCGCCACGTAGAAATGGGGAAAGACCATTACACGGCGGCGCGCGAAGGCACCGACGAAATCGGACTCGCCGTGGCCGCGACGACGTTCTCGATCATCGCGGTGTTCATTCCGATCGCGTTCCTGGAGGGTGAGTCGGGGCAGTGGTTCAAACCGTTCGCGCTCACCATTGCCTGTTCCGTGCTCGTATCGTTGTTCGTGTCGTTCTCGCTCGATCCCATGCTGTCGGCCTACTGGCCCGATCCGCACCAGGAAGAGCATGAGAAGTGGTGGATCACCAAGAAGCTCGACGCGTTCAACAAGTGGTTTGACGGACTCGCCAACAGTTACCGCAAGCTGATCGGCTGGGCGCTGGACCATCCGAAGTCGATGGTGCTGCTGGCCGTTGCCAGCTTCGCGCTGGCCATCGCGATGCCGGCCGCGGGGCTGGTCGGCGGCGGATTCTTCCCGCTCGAGGACAACGCCGAAGTGCAGATGATGATCGAGACGCCGCCGGGCGCGAATCTCGACTATCTGCGCCAGAAGGTGAACGAGACGTTCGCCATCACGTCGAAGTACCCGGAGGTCACGTACTCGTTTGTGACGGCCGGTGGCGCCAGCGGCGCGGTCGACAAGGCGAGTGTGTATCTCAAGCTCAAGACCAAGGGCGATCGCCTGAAGGCCGGAGAGCGCGACGCCGAAACGCTCGCCGCGGCGATTCGCGAAGATGTGAAGCGTATCGGCGGCAGCGATATCTCGGTGTTCACCAACGACTTCGCCGGTCAGGAAAAGCAGATCTCCATCGAGCTGCGCGGCACCGACAAGGCGGCGCTGCAGACCGTGGCCGATCAGTATCTCACGGCGCTCAAGTCCACGTCCGGCGCGGTGGACGTGGGGCTCAGCACCAAGGGACAGAAGCCCGAGCTGACGGTCCAAGTGGATCGTGCGCTGGCGGCGTCACTCGGGTTGAGTGTGGGACAGGTCGCCCAAGCCATTCGCCCGGCGTTCGCCGGTCTCGATGCTGGTGACTGGGTCGATCCGACCAACCAGACGCGCAAGGTGATGGTGCGCCTGGCGCCGGAAGCCCGCGCCCGCGGTGTGGACCTCGCACAGTTGCCGATCGCCCTCGGCCAGGGCGCGAATGCGCAGCTCGTGCCGCTGCAGCAGGTGGCGCGCATCAAGAGCGAGCTCGGACCCGCCATCGTGAACCACCTCGATCGCGACAACGTGATCAAGGTGCAGGGCAACATCGCCGGTCGCTCCCTCAGCGAAGTCATGGGTGACTTCGAGAAGAAGACCGGCAGCATCCAGTTGCCCGCCGGGGTGAAGCTCTCCAGCGGTGGTCAGGTGGAGCAGCAGAACGAAGTCTTCGGCAGCATTTTCATCGCGCTCGGTGTGGCGGTGGCACTGATGTATCTCATTCTGGTGGTGCAGTTCGGCTCGTTCCTCGATCCGATCGCCATCCTGATCTCGCTGCCGCTGTCGCTGATCGGCGTCATGGGCGCCCTCGCGATTACCGGCAATACGATCAACCTGATGAGCCTCATCGGCGTGATCCTGCTATGCGGCATCGTGGCCAAGAACGCCATTCTGCTGGTGGACTTCGCCAAGTGGGCCCGTGAGAAGAACGGCATGCCGCTCCGTGAGGCGCTCATCGAAGCCGGCGCGATTCGCTTGCGTCCCATTCTGATGACGACCTTCGCCCTCATCGCCGGTATGATCCCGGTGGCGTTGGGTCGTGGCGAAGGCGCCCAGTTCCGCGCCCCCCTCGGCGTCGCGGTCATCGGCGGAGTGATCACCTCCACGGTGCTCACGCTGCTCGTCATCCCGACGTTCTACGAAATCTTCGACAACATGCGGACTGGGCTGTCGCGGCGGGTCGGACTCACGCCGCCACACACGGGGCAATTCCGCACCTTCGAATTGCCCGTGGCCGAGGCCGGCGACTGATGTAGTCGATTACATTGGCGGAGTATGATCCCGCCGATGTCCTCGATTCTGGTTGCGACCACGCTCGCCCCCGCGCTCCTGCTGCGGGTGGCGAGCGTGGTGCTGTCCACTGCGTCGGGTTTCGGTGTGGTCGTCGCCGCGCTCGACGTCACCAAGTGGCTGGAAGCGGTGACGGATAGCGTCTGGACCTATGTGATCCTGGGCGCGTCAGCGATCGTGACCGAAGAGCTCTCGCCCATTTTCGGCGGCATCGCGGCGCACGAAGGCGAACTCCGGGTGCTCCGGGTGATCCTGGCGATCACCCTCGGTGGTTGGGTGGCCACCACGCTGCTGTACGGGCTCGGGCGCTGGAAGTGGGAATTCATCCGCCGTCGCTTCCCGCGGGTGCGCGCCACCGGCACCATCGCGCTACGTGTGGTCAGGCGGAACCAGCTGAAGGCCTCGCTGCTGGTCCGCTTTGCGTTCGGCCTGCGGATCGTGTTACCGATGGCCTGCGGCGCGGCGAACGTCCCGCTGTACATCTTCCTGCCGCTGTCACTCGTCGGCTCAGCTCTCTGGACCGTCGTGTTCACCGCGATCGGCTACGCCGCCGGCGAGGCCGCCGTACAGACCCTCGGCCACCTCGACCGGGCCGGGGAAATCGTCGGCGCGGTGTTGGTGTTCGCGGCTGTGCTGGGCTTCGTGCGCTGGCAGCGCATTCGTCGCGAGCGCAAAGCCGAGCGACGTAACAAACGGTAGCCCGTTGGCTACGTCGCCGCCGCGGCGGCGCGCAGATCCGCCCAGGCGGTTTCCACGTGGCTCCGGTCGGTTCGGATGTTGCCGATAGCGAGTCGCAGGGTGTATTGCCCGTTCAGCTTCGTATGCGACAGATACGCTCGGCCCGCGGCGTTCACATGCTCCATGATCGCCGCGTTCACGCGCGCGATGTCCGGTTCACGCATCCCGGCGGGCGCGTAGCGGAAGCACACCAGCGACATCGTGACCGGTGCCGTCAGTTCCCAGCCGCCGCTCTCGAAGTGCACCATGCCCGCGAAGTCACGCGCGAGCTCGCAGTGAAAGCGAATGCGCTCCGCGATGCCCTCGGCGCCGTACGCGCGCATCACCATCCACAGCTTCAGTGAGCGGAACCGACGCCCGAGCTGAATGCCGTAGTCCATCAGGTTCACCGTCTCGCTTGGCGTACTGGTGATCAGATACTCCGGCAGCAGCGCGAAGGCGCGCTTGAGCGCGTCGGGATGCTTGGTGTACATGACCGAGCAATCCATCGGCGTGAAGAGCCATTTGTGCGGATTCACCACAAAGGAGTCGGCGTCGTCGGTGCCATCCATGAGATGGCGCATTTCCGGCACGATCGCTGTGACCCCGCCGTATGCGGCGTCGACATGCACCCAGCAGCCATGCGCGCGTGCGATGCGCACCACGGCGCGCACGGGATCCACACTGGTCATGCTGGTGGTGCCTACACACGGCACCACGGCGATCGGACGAAAGCCCGCCGCGATATCGGCCTGGATCGCCGCCTCGAGTGCGTCGGGACGCATGCGAAAGCTCTCGTCGGCCGGAATCTTCACGAGATTCTCGTGGCCGAGTCCGAGCGCGATCACGGCCTTGTCGATCGACGAGTGCGCATGTTCGCTGCAATACACGCGCAGTCGCGGCATGTCGGCGCGTCCGGCCATGCCCTGCATGCGCACGTCGAGCCCCGCCTGCTCACGCGCCGCCGCTAAGGCGTAGAACGTGCTCACGCTGGCGGTGTCGGTGATCTGTCCGAACCAGCCGTCGCCCATACCCATGAGCTGGCGCAGCCAGTCGAGCGAGACCTGTTCGAGCTCGGTGACGGCGGGACTGGTCACCCACAACATGCCGTTGGCATTGATCCCCGCGGCGAGCAGTTCACCGAGAATGCCGGGATACGAGGCACTGTTCGCGAAGTAGGCGAAGAACCCAGGATGATTCCAGTGCGTGATGCCGGGCATGATCGTCTCCCGGAAATCGCGCAGCATCGCCTCCAGCGGTTCGCCCGTGACCGGCGCCGACGTGGGCAGCGCGGCCCGAATCGCCCCCGGCTGCACCCGGCTTTTCACCGGCAGCTGGGAGGCGTGCTCGAGATAGTCGGCGATCCAATCCACCGCGGCGTGGGCCGCGGCGCGGAAGTCGTTTGGAGGGAGATCGCCGAGAAAGGCAGGCGACGCGGGCGGAGTGGCGGCATGCTCGGGCATCTCGCAAGCTCGTCGAGTGGCCGCTCGCGGTCTACTGTCGGACGTGCCGCCGGCCGTCCGACGGTGGTCTGGCCCGCTCAGCCCAGCAGGGTGCCCACGGCGCCGAGCAGGTCCTTCGATGAGAAGGGCTTGGCCAGGAACGTTGCATCGGCACCAACGCCATCGCCGTCGTCGGCCAGTTCCTGATTCGTAAATCCGGAGATGAACAGCACGGGTATCTCCGGACGGTCCCGCTGCAGCTGTCGTACCAATTCGCGTCCGCCGATGTCGGGCATCAGCACGTCGCTGATCACCAAGTCGATATCATCGTGCTCAGCGAGCACGGCGAGCGCTTCGCGCCCGTTGGCCGCTTCGATCACGCGGAAGCGGTGCCGTCGCAGCACGGTCGCGACCAGGCGACGCACCGCATCTTCGTCGTCCACCACGAGCACCGTCTGGGATGGGACGCCCGCCTGGTCGGCCGACGGACGGCTGGCCGGTGCCACCGGTACCGGCGCGTTGGGCAACACGGGCAATGCCGGCGATTCCGTCGATGCTGGCGGCGTGAGCGCGGGGAGCAGGATTCCGATGGTCGTCCCACGTCCGGGCACGCTGTCCAAGGTTACGAACCCCCCCGATTGGCGCACGAGTCCGTACACCATGGAGAGCCCCAGGCCGGTGCCTTCACCGGTGGCCTTGGTCGTGAAGAACGGTTCGAACACACGCCCGTGCAGGTCGGCGGGGATACCGGTACCCGTATCGCGTACCGACAGCAGCGTGTAGCGACCCGGGGGGACCTGGTCGCCCTGCACGGCGTCGATCGGGTGCGTGATCTGCACGTCACCGCAGTGCACGAAGATCGAGCCGCCGCTGGCGGTCGCGTCCCGCGCGTTGACGACGAGGTTGAGGAGGACTTGATCGAGCTGCAGGCGGTCGGCCGCCACGTAGGACGGGGTGACCTCGACCTGCAACGTGGCGCCCACGCCCACGAGGCGACGCAGCATCGGCGCCAGCGCGTTCACCGTTTCGCCCAGATCGAACACGGTGGCCCGCAGCGTCTGCTTGCGACTGAAGGCCAGGAGATGATTCGTGAGCTGGGCGGCGCGATTGGTGGCGGCGGCAATTTCCTGCAGCAACTCGTGCGCGGCCGGTGTCGTGTCGGGTTCGCTGGCGAGCAGCTCGGTGTTGCCCTCGATAACGGTCAGCAGGTTGTTGAAGTCGTGGGCTACCCCACCGGCGAGTTTGCCGATGGCCTCCATCTTTTGCGACTGGCGGAGCTGCTCTTCCAGCAGCACCCGAGCGGTGATGTCACGAAAGCTCCACACCCAGCCCACGATTGTCTCGCCGAGATACTGCGGGCTGGCGTGCCATTCCACCACGCGCCCGTCGCGCGTGCGCAATTGCTCAACGGCACGCAGCGGGCGCTCGGACGGTGTCCCACGCACCCAGGTCTGTGTCCCGTGCCCCCAGTCGAGAAAGCGCGCTCCCGACTCGACAAGTTCGGCGATCTGCACGCGCACCGGCGGCGCGTTGGGCGAATTCTCCGACGCGTCCGCTAACCGCCAGAGCCGGCGTAACTCCTGATTGCTGCGCACTTCGGTCCCGTCGAGATCCAGCACCAAGACCGCGTCGGAACTTGCTTCGAGCGTGGCTTCGAGCAACGACATCGCCTGCTGCACTTCGTCGCGCTCGCCGATGGCCGCCCGGACACGTTCGAGCCGCTCGGCCAGTTCGCGCGAGACGGTCTCGAGCGAATGCTCCGTCATCGCGCGGTCGTGGTCGGCGTCGTCGTAGGCGGCTTCCACGGCGGCGAGAAACGGTGCGAGCGCGTCCGGCACGTCGGCGATGCTTCCGAAGTGCCGACGCAGCTGCCGGATCAACAGCTTGTGGCGAAGCTCAACGCTCACAGAACGTGGTGATGGTCATCGTTTGGTTGTGCAGCTCGCACGACGAAAAGCCGCTGAACGGCGCGATCTCACCGTAAGAGTAGAAGCCGACCATCACGGCCTCCTCCCCGAGCACGTCACGCACGATCTCGACTTCCTCTTCCACGCGCTGGTTCATGACCAGCTTGCGACCCACGCAGCTGATTAGGATCGCCAACTCCGCATTGCGGCCGGCGAGGGCCTCATGAGACGCCGTCGCCGCGCCCTGCGCGCCGTCCACCAGCCGGTTGACGCTGGATTTCATCAACTGGGCCAGATGCCCCTGCGGCACATCGCCCGCGAAGGTCAGGCTGCCCGCGGCTTCGTCTACGCCGAGAATGGTGCGTACCACGCCTTTCGCGCCGGCTTCGCCGCGTACGCTGAGCGGAAAACGCAGGCCGCTGCTGGGGAGGTCGCTGGCATCGTTCCCGAGATAGCTCTTGTACAGCTCCAACGCGGGGGCACCGTCCAATTCGTACAAGACGTTGCCGTTGGAGCGTGTGATCACGCGCTCCGGGCCGAAGGCGTCCCACCCGCCGAGCGAGCCATGGCCGACCTGTAGGCGGTCGCCGTACAGGCCGATCGCCGCCACGGCGTGGCCGGCACAGCTGCCGTCCACGCACACGCAGGTCTGTTCAAACTGCGCGCCATCGGCCGCGAGTCCACCGGTTACGAGCACCGTCGCTGGCAGCCGGCTGCGGAGGCCATCCAGCAGCGCCGAGCCGTTCACCCGAATGCCTTCTGACAGCACGAGCATGTGGACGAGATCCTCAGCGGCCAAGGACTCGGCGAGCGCCTCACCGACGTGGCGGCTTTCGTCCATCGACGTGAGGGGGAGCGTGGCGATCCGCATGCGAGTGTGCTCGAACTGCACCACGGCGCACACGATCGTGTCATCGGCCACGTCCGTTCCGCAGATTTCGCCCGCGGTCGAACATCCCACCATCCGCGCGTCCGGGTATCGCGCCCGAAGGGTGGCCAGCGCGTCGGAGTCCTGGAGGGCGGCACGCGCGCCGAAGAGGAGCAGCAGGTGTGGAGCAATGGGTGCGCCGTCGCCGCGCACCGTACTCCACCCCAAGGGGCTGGTCCATCGCAGTTTGTGAACGATCATCCCTGCCTGACTCCTGAGTCGGTGAGCGATCCCGCGGGCCGCAGAGACCGAATTCCCCTCACCGAAGACGACCGACGGGCTAGGGCGTCAATAACAATCCCCAGTGTACCCGCAGGTATTGCTCGAGCACCTGGGCGGTCACGTCGGCAAAGCGCTCGCGATTGGCGGCGTTGTCGCGTACCCCGGCAAAGTTGGCTTCGATCTGCACCCCGCAGATCATTCCACCGGTCGTGCCGCCGAGCGGACCGGCCTCGTTGCCGCACGAATGCCGACGGGTGTTGTCGCCGCCGTTGAAGTACTCGGTGCCGCTGGGGCGCGGATCACTGCTGCTCGGAATCGAAGGGAACCCCAGGCCGGCGTAGAGCGTGCCGAGACTGGTGGGGCCGCGCAGCAGGGCGGAAAATGACAGCGGCGATGCGAGCGACAGCGTGAGGATGCTGGCGCTGTTCTCGAGCGCCGTCGATGCATCGAGGGCCGCGTCGCTGCCGTC
>CANHJV010000072.1 GCA_947461225.1 Gemmatimonadota bacterium
CACGCGCCGAATTCTCTGGCCTGCTCGCGCTCCTCTCCGGCGCCGGCCCGCGCGTGCGTTCCGATTTGTTGCAGCAGCTGCCAGCCGAGGGCGCGTCACTCGTGGACACGCTGCTCGGCGAAGTGGCGGACGAAGCGGTTGGCGAGCAGACCGCCGACGACTCAACCAACGCGACCCTTACGGGACACGGTGCGTTTGCGGGCGAACAGGGACTGCAGACGGCCCTGCAGCACGGATCGCGCGACCGCGAGGCCCAGCAGGCCGCGCAGGACGTGAGTGAAGCCTTGCGGTACGGCATCTTGAAGACGTCGATCGACAACGCCCCCACCCAGTCGCCGACGGCGGACGACATCATCGACCTGCCTACGTACGCCAAGAGTCGCGGCACCAATGGACTCCTTGGCATTGCGCGCGCCGCGCAGCAGATCAGCGCGCAGCTCGGCGGCCAGGGCGAGATCGAAGGCGAGCGCAACGCGCTCGCGGTCCTCGCGCGCATCGCGACCAAGCGCGGGACGTCACTCGAACAGTTGATGGCCATTGGCGATGTCCGTGGCGCCGATGCACGCGCGGCGCTGGACTCCCTGCTGTCAAAGGCGGGCACGCCGGCCGGGGCCGAAATCGCGGACGCGGCGGCAAACGCCGCGGCAAACGCCGCCGCGACTGCTGCGGCGTCAGCCAGCGCCTCGGCGTTGGCGGCGGCCACGGCGGCATCAGCCGCCGATCCGACCACACCAATCAAGGATCTCGACGCGGTCGCTCCGGAGCTCCGCGCACGGGTGCAGCGCGTGATTGATCGCATGAAGGGCGAGTACGGCCACGAGGTCTCCATCGTCGAAACGGCCCGCTCGCAGGAACGCCAGAACCAACTCTACGAGCAGGGGCGCTCGCGCCCCGGCGCGGTCGTCACGTGGACACGCGATTCGGCGCATACGCGCGGAGATGCGGTCGATGTCGTCGTCGATGGTTCCTGGGAAAACGCACAGGGCTTTGCCCGTCTGCAGCGCATCGCGAAGGAAGAAGGGCTTCGCACGCTGGGGATGAGCGACCCCGGTCATCTCGAACTCGCAAGTCATGGCGAGCGCGCACTGGCGAATGCGGCACCGCAGGCGTTCGACAAGGTCACGGCCGCGTTCCAGAAGCAGTCGTCGGCCACGCCGGCCGCACCACAAGCCGCACCACAAGCCGCACCGGCTGGTGTGGCACAGGTCGCCGGAGTCGCCGGTGTCGCGCAGGTCGCGCGCGTGGCCGATGCCAACGCGGCCCCGGCCGCCTTGGGCGAAGGCGCGGCGGCATATGTCGCCCAAGCCAACGCGAACAAGGGCGCCAACAGCGAGCAGAATGGCAACGCCTTCGGACGTGGCGCACGTGATGAAAGCGGTCATCCGATCAACGACGGGCGGAAGCTCGGCCACGCTAAGCAGGACACCGCAAGCGATGCGTCGAGCGTTGGTACGATGCACGGCCATGCCAACGGCAACGCGCAGGGCAGCACATTAACGACTGGCGCCGAGCGCGCCGCAGCTGCGGGCCAGGCAGCTGGCAGTGAGCAGGCGCAGCGGGTGTCGGACATTCAGGCGATGCGCGCGGATGCGCCGGCCGGTCCGCTGTCGCGCATGACGCTCAACGTGGACAACGCGAACGGCACGCAGGACCGCATCATCGTCGATCTGCGCGGCAACGTGGTGGACACGTTCATCTCGACCGATGCCTCGAGCGCCGAGCGCATGAAGCTGCGCACCGGTGAACTGCAGGAGTCGCTGGGCCGTCATGGGCTCGATGCCGACAGCGTGCGGATCAGTGGCGCGGCCAAGTCGGAGCAGAGTGACGCGTCGCGCGGCATCGGCAGTGAGCGCGATGCGCTCCGCACGAACGGCCCCACGCAGACAACGTCGGGCGAAGGCGCACAGTCCCAGAGTCAGCGCGACCGCGCGACGGGCCGCGACTGGGATAAGCAGCAGGATGCTCGCCGCGAGCAGAAGGAGCAAGCGGCGCGTGAGCAGCAGCGCGAGCAGGCGAATCAGCGCGGCTGGCAGAATCTCTTCAACGGGACCAAGTGATGATCACCGCTACGCGGAACGTCGCCAGCGTGTTTGATCCGAACACGATCAAGCCGAGCTACGCCACGACGGAGACCAAGGGCGCGGCACCGACGGGCGCGACGCCGCCGGTTGGCACTGCCGAGCCGAGCACCAAACTCAGTGGCCTGTCCAAGACCAGCGCGATGGGTCAGGACGAGTTCCTCAAGATGCTCGTCGCGCAGCTGAAGAATCAGGATCCCCTGAATCCGATGGACGGCAAGGACATGGCGGCGCAGCTCGCCCAGTTCTCCACCGTCGAGCAGCTGATCACGATGAACAAATCGATGGAAGCGCAGGCGGCGTCGGCCGGTGCGACGGCCGAGGCGATCAAGGGGCTTGAGACGGCGCAGAACGAGCGCGCCGACGAACTCGCGCAACTGATTGAAGGACAGATGGCGATGGGCACCGTCGGCAAGATCGGCGTGACCCTCGGCAACACCACGTTCGTGGACAAGGCAGGAAACGGTACCGTCGTCGTGGACAGCGGCACGCAGAAGGGTGCGGGTCGCATCAGCATGGTCGACGACAAGGGGCGGACGATTTCCTCAGCGAACGTCGGCGATGTGAAGGGCGGACAGATGGCGTTCGAGCTGGGTGACTACAGCTGGACGCCGCCGCTCACCCCCGGGAAGTACACGTACAAGTTCGAGGTCGCAACGGATGGCGGCCAGTGGCAAGCAGCGAAGACGTACACCGCCGGACGGATTACCGGCATGCGGTACGAAAGCGGCAACCCCATCCTGATCATCGGCGATTCGCTCAGCGTGCCGATGTCGCAGCTCACCCAAGTGCGCGCCTGATCGCGACCTGACCCACGAGGATTTTCACAGATGCTTCGTTCTCTCTTTGCCGGTGTCTCCGGCCTGCGCAACAACCAAGTGCGCATGGACGTGATTGGTAACAACATTGCGAACGTCAACACGGTGGCCTTCAAGGCTGGCCGCGTCACGTTCAAGGAAGGCTTCGCCCAGTTGCTGCAGGGCGCCAGCCGTCCGCCTGGAGACCAGGGTGGTATCAACCCGGTCCAGATCGGCCTCGGCATGCAGATCGGCTCGATCGACCAGATTTTCAATCAGGGCAATCTCGAATCGACCGGCTTGAACACGGACGTCGCGATCCAGGGCGACTCGTTCTTCGTCGTGCGAAAGGGCAACCAGAGCTTCTACACGCGCGCCGGCAACTTCCAGGTGGACGCGAACGGTCAGATGGTGTCGCCGGCCAACGGCTTCATCGTGCAGGGCCGCATGTACGACAACGGCATTCTGCAGGACGGCATCCAGGACATCCGCCTGCCGTTCGGCCAGAAGGTGTCGGCCAAGCCGACCACCGAAGCCGTGCTCGCCGGCAACCTGAACGCGTCGGCCCCGGTGTTCCAGGGAGACTTCCAGGATCCGCTGGTGCGCGCACTGCCGATCAACGAGAAGTCGTGGACGGAATCGCAGATCGCCGTGTTCGACTCGCAGGGCACGAAGCGCGACATCAAGATCCAGATGTGGAAGACCGGCCCGAACTCGTGGGATTGGCAGATTGATCCGATCGCCTCGGGTGTGATCGAAAACTTCCAGACGGATGCCATCTCGCCGCCGTCGGACATCGAGCTGCCCACGCCGCCCACCGGCTACGAGATCCTGCCGGCGAACGTGAAGGTGTACAGCGCGTCGGGTACGGAGTACCTCACGCCCGCCGACTACAGCTTCTCCGGCGGCCCGCCGCCGGCGGTGCAGTTCACGGCCAACATGCCATCGAGCTCCGAGATCAAGATTTCGTACTTCATGAGCCCGACGGCGGCCACGGCGAGCGAGAACAGCGGCACGTTCACGTTCGATCAGGCCGGCATCATGAACACCAACATTACGGCCGCGATCAACTTCGGTGTCCCGGGCGCCAACCCGGTGCAGCTGAACCTCAAGCTCAACGGCGGCGTGAGCGGCCTGACGCAGTTCGCGTCGACGGCCTCCACGGCGGTACTTCGTGACCAGAACGGCTACACGGCCGGCACGCTGCAGAACTTCAGCATCGATCGCTTCGGGCTGATCACGGGCTTCTTCACGAACGGCACCACGTCGTCGCTGGCCCGCATCGTCCTCGCCGACTTCAACAACCCGACCGGCATGCTCCGCATCGGCGACAACATGTACCAGGAATCGGCCAACTCCGGCGGCGCGGTCCTCGGCTTCGCCCTCGAAGGCTCACAGTCGCAGCTCACCAGCGGCGCGCTCGAAATGTCCAACGTCGACCTGGCGCAGGAGTTCACGAACATGATCGTGGCCCAGCGCGGCTTCCAGGCCAACGGCAAGGTGGTCTCCACGTCGGACGAAATGCTGCAGGAGTTGATGAGCATTAAGCGCTAACCGGGTAACCCGCTCAGGGTCGCCGGAGCAGACCAGGCCGCCCGGCTTCGGGGGGCCATGAGGCGGAGGATGGGGCACGCACGGGCCCTCATCCTCCGCCTTTGGCGTTTGTGGTCCGGCAAAAAGTGCCGGATCGAGCAAAAAGGACCGGATGGTTTCGGTGACATACGCCGTTCACTTTGCCGCGTTCCAATCTAGTGAAAGGCAGCTAATCAATTGCCAGTCAACGTTTTACGCGTTCTGCACCGTGGCGGTTTTGCCGTGGCATCAGTCGTGCTTCTAGGAGGGGCGAAGCACTCCCTCTGTCCGACTTGATCAACCGATCCATGGCTAACGAAACCCCGCAGGCTCCAGAAGGCGCACCCGCTGCGCCCACCAAAGCAAAGCTCCCGATGCTGATCGGCATGGTTGCGGTCGGTCTGGCCGTGGGTGGTGGCACCGGTGCGGCCCTGCTCGGACCGATGGTGGCCAAGAAAATGGGTAAAGTCACACCGATCGTCGCCGCGGCCGACAGCGCGCACGGCGGGGATGCCGCCGCGGCTGACGGTGAGCACGGCGCCCCTGCAGAAGGGGGCAAGGAAGGCGGAACGGCCGAGGCCGCGATCCACGTGCTCGACAACATGGTGCTCAACCCGGCCGGCAGCGGCGGCTCGCGCTACCTCCTGCTCACGGTGGCGATCGAAGTGGGCACGCCCACCGCGCTCGAGAGCTTCAAGGCGCGCGATGCCGAACTCCGCGACATCGTGCTGACCACACTCGGCACGAAGCCCGTTGAGCAGCTCACCGACATGACCACGCGCGAGCAGTTCAAGGTCGAGATCATGAAGGCCGTGGACGAGCGCTTCGGCAAGAAGTCCGTGAAGCGCATCTACTTCCCGCAGTTCGTCGTTCAGTAAGTCACGCCGCACCGACCACACGATGAGCTCCGAAACTCTCAGCCAGCACGATATTGACCGCCTCCTCGGCGGCGGCTCGCGCCAATCGCCCTCGGCGGTGGCGGCGATGGACGTGCAGGTCTACGACTTCCGTCGTCCGCACCGTGTTTCCAAGGAACGGCTGCGCTCGCTCGAGGCGATGTACGAACGTCTGGTCAAAGGCCTGGAAGGGTGGCTCATCTCGCGTGTGCGCGGCCAGATCGAAGTCCGCCTGCAAAGCGTCGAGCAGTTCTCCTTCGGCGAGTTCACGCTGTCGCTGCCGATGCCCTGCTCGTCGTTCATCTTCGACATCACCGGAACCGGGCAGAAGGGCGTCATCGACGTCGGCCCCGAGTTCAGCACCTACATCATCGATCGCCTGTTCGGTGGCGAGGGGACGGGCAGCGCGCTGACGCGCGCCCTGACCCCCATCGAGCGGATGGCCGTGCGGTCGGTCGCCGACAAGGTCACAGGTCTGCTGCAGGAGATCTGGCAGGACCATGTCGCGATGGATCTCAATATCACGGGCTTCGAGTCGTCGCCTGAAATCCTGCAGGTCGTCAACCGCGAAGATCCCGTGCTCGTGGCGAACGTCGAGTTCACCACCGGCAACGTGAGCAGCCTGCTGCTCATCTGCCTGCCCTTCTCGGTGCTCGACAAGTTCTTCACGTCGAGCGGACAGCAGCGCAACGCGTTGCTCACCACGAGTGATCTGGAGCGCGAGACGACACGTCAGCGCAGTGAGTCGGCGCTTCGCGCCACGAAGGTGCCGCTGACCGCGCGCCTTCCCGACTTCCAGCTCTCGATGCGTGACATCGCCGGCATCACCGAAGGCACGATCATCCCCACCGGTATTCCGACCGACGCGCGCGTGATCGTGCGCGCCGGCACGCAGGAACGCTTCATCGGCCATCCCGGCCGCGTAAGCGGAAATCTCGCGGTGCGCATCCTCGATGCCGTACCCAACGCCACGACCTCAGACTCCCGGACGACTTCCGCATGAATCCCGCCGAAATCGACGCGCTCGTTGCCAGTGCACAGGCCGCCAAGGCAGCCGGCCAGCCTATCTCGTCACTCATGGACGAATCGGCCGCACCGTCCGCGGCCGCGGTTCGCGCCCCGCACTTAACCGAATTCGAGCAGACGATGATGAGCACCACGGAAGTGCCGATCGGCATGCTCCTGGATCTCACGCTTCCCGTCTCCATCGAACTGGGTCGCACCTCAATGACGGTGCAGGAAATTCTGCGCCTCAGCCGTGGTTCCGTGATGCAGCTTGACCGCCTCGCCGGCGAGCCGATCGACATCTATGTCGGAGACCGCCGCTTTGCCGAAGGGGAAGTGGTGGTGCTCGGCGAGCACTTCGGCGTGCGCATCACGCGCGTGTTGGCGAATCCGGCCGCTTCCAGCGCGGCGAACGCGGCCTGAGACCTGACATGCTGACCGCTGCACTTGGTGTCACCGCTGCTCTCGCCTTCGTCCTCGGACTGGGCGCCGTTTGCCTCTGGGCGCTCAAGCGCTTCGGAGCCGGCGCTCTCGCGTCGAAAACGCGCGTGCCGTTGGAAGTCGTGCAGCGCATTCCGTTGGGCCCGAAGACCGGGCTCGCCGTGGTGCGTGTGGGAGAACGGGTGATGGCGCTTTCGGTCGGCGAAGGTGGAGTGCGTCAGCTGTTCGAACTCGACGAAGTCGACCGCCAGCGCGTGATCGCCACGAGCACGTTGCCGGTGCCGATGGTGTCCAGCGCCGCGGCCTCGGCAGCGTTCGCGATGCCGACGGCTTTGACCGCCGCGCTCCCTGGCAAGTTCGGCGCGATCTTCCGCCGCTCGCTCAACGCCACAACGGTGCAGTCGGCGATGGCAGAGGCCGACCTCGCAAGCCAGGCCATGTTGTCGGTGCCGAGCGCGCCACCGGTGATTGTGCAACCGTTTTCGCCGGCCGAGCCGAGCGAAGTGCCGGCGTTTCTCACCGCAACGGTGACGACGCGCCGCGGTGAGGCCCTCACGTACTCGCCCAAGACCGCAACGCCGCAGACGGCCACCCAACAGGCCGATCGCGACTTCCGCGCGATGCTCGGCATCTCACTCGGCGGCGCCACCCGCCTCGCCACGTTCGCGGCCGCCATGCTACTGCTCGGCGCCACGTCGTTGAGCGCGCAGGCGGCCACCCAGAGCGCTCCGCCGCGTCCGGCCACGCCGGCGGCCGCGGCGGCCACGCCCGTTCCGCTGCAGGCGCCGGCACTGCCGGGCGCCCCGGCGGCGGCCGCCACGCTCGCGGCGCCCACGGCACCGGGTGCGCCCGATATTGCGCTGCCCGCCTCGCTGCAGCGCGTGACGCAGGATCTCGTGCAGAAGGCCGCCGCGGCCGACGCGGCCACCAAGCCCGCCGCCGCGAGCCCGAAGAGCCGCAACTCACGGCTGGGGGCAACGCCCGGCGCCGACAACGGCGCCGCACTGACCGCACAAGCCGCCGCGTCGCGCCGGCCGATGTCGCAAATGGTGGTCGACTCCGCCCGCGATGCGGCCGTACGGGCGAGCACTGCATCACCGGCGCCGGTTGGCACCGACGACGCGATCATGCGCATGATGCCGCAGATGGATGTAAAGCTCGGCGGCGATGGCGAGAACGGTGGCCTGCGCTTGAACGGTACCGTGGGCATCGTCGTCATGATGGGGCTGCTCACGCTGCTCCCCACGCTGCTGCTCATGATGACGGGTTTCACCCGCATCCTGATCGTGCTGAACTTCCTCAAGCAGGCGATGGGGACCCAGAGCGCGCCACCAGCCCACCTGCTGGCCGGCATGGCGCTGCTCCTGACCGGGTTCGTCATGACGCCCACGCTCACGCAGGTGAATCGTGACGCCATCGAGCCATGGCTCGACGGCAAGATCTCGCAGGTGGAGATGATGAAGACGGGCGTGAAGCCGATGCGCGAGTTCATGCTGCGGCAGACCCGCGAATCGGATCTCAAGACCTTCGTCGAGATGAGCCGCATGCCGCGCCCGAACACCGTGGACGATGTACCGTTGCACGTGTTGATGTCGGCGTTCGTGGCGAGCGAACTGCGCACGGCCTTTCAGATTGGCTTCGCGATCTACCTACCGTTCATCATCATCGACGCGGTCGTGGCCTCCGTACTCATGAGCATGGGCATGATGATGCTGCCACCGGCCATGATTTCTCTGCCCTTCAAGTTGTTGCTCTTCGTGCTCGTGGATGGGTGGACACTCACCATTACGAGCCTGGTCCAGAGCTTCAAGTAGCGCGACGTGGGGGTGACCCTGGCATTCCGTCGGGGTTTCCCTGACAGACGAAAAATGTAGCGAGACAATGACGCCGCAATTCGGAACTTGAGTCCGAGCATGCTCAAGTCTGCAGTGACAGGGACCGAGAATTGAACATGTTGAGGTAGGTGCAGGAGCTAGACAACGAACATTGGGGCGACGCTGCCTCCACACCGCATGCGACACAAGCCGGAGTGGGTGCAGTATGTCCGAGAATGGTGATGGCAACGAGATCGTCAACGAGTTCCTGGTCGAGAGCTACGAAGGCCTCGATCAGCTGGACCTTGACCTCGTCGAGCTCGAACAATGCGGCGGCAACGCCGAGTTGATCGGCCGGGTGTTCCGATGCGTCCACACCATCAAGGGCACCTGCGGCTTCCTCGGCTTCGGCGAGCTCGAAAGTGTCGCCCACGTGGGCGAGAACCTGCTCTCCAAGGTCCGTGACGGCTCGATCGGCATCTCGCCGGAACTCACGTCGGCGCTGCTGCGCTTGAACGACGCGATCCGCGGCATGCTGGTGCATATCGAAGCGCACGGCAGCGAGAGCGGCGGCGATCACTCCGACCTCATCGCGACGCTGGTGCGACTGGTTGAGCAGCCCGTTTCGGGAACTGCGCCGGCTGCGCCGGCCAACGAGCCCGATGCGGACGACGACACCGACGACGACCCCGATGCCGACCGTGACGCGTACGAGCAGGCGCTCGATCGGGCACGGGCCGCCCTGCCCGGTACGCTCAAGCTGGGCGAGATCTTGGTGGAACAGGGAGCCGCGAGCGCGGCTGACGTGGCCGCCGCCGTTCAGGAGCAAGACCAGCACCCGCGCCCGCGCGTCGGCGAGATTCTCGTCGCTCGTGGCGCGACGACGCCCGCGGCCGTGAAGGACGCCCTCGAAACGCAGCACGACGTGCGCGCCGCTACCGTGAGCGATGGCAGCATCCGCGTCGATGTCGCGCTCCTCGACCGGCTCATGAACCTCGTCGGTGAGCTCGTGCTCGCCCGGAACCAGATTCTCCAGTGCACAACGTCGAGCGCGGACAGCGCGCTCACGAGCACGACGCAGCGTCTCAATCTCATCACGTCCGAGCTGCAGGAAGGCGTGATGAAGACCCGGATGCAGCCGATCGGCAATGTCTGGAGCAAGTTCCCGCGCGTCGTACGCGACCTGGCGGTCACCTGCGGCAAGCAGGTGACCATCCAGATGGAAGGCGCCGAGACGGAACTCGACAAGACGATCATCGAGGCCATCAAGGATCCGCTCACACACATCGTACGCAACTCGATCGACCACGGCATCGAGTCGCCGCGCGATCGCGTGCTCAACGACAAGAGCCCGGAAGGGCGCTTGCTGTTGCGCGCCTTTCACGAGGGCGGACAGGTCAACATCGAGATCACCGACGACGGCGCCGGCATCGACCCCGTCCGCCTGCGGAGCAAGGCGGTCGAAAAGGGACTGCTGAGCGCCGAAGCGGCCGCGCGACTCAGCGATCGCGAAGCGATGCACCTGATTTTTGCGGCGGGGTTTTCGACGGCGGCCAAGATCACCAACGTCTCCGGCCGCGGCGTCGGCATGGACGTGGTGAAGACCAACATCGAGAAGATCGGTGGCACCGTCGACGTCACCAGCACTATCGGTGCGGGCACCACCCTGCGCATCAAGATTCCTCTCACGCTGGCGATCATCCCGGGCTTGATCATCACCTCGGGCGGCGAGCGCTTCGCTATTCCGCAGGTGAGCCTGCTCGAACTGGTCCGCATGGAGCATGACGAGGCGAAGCAGCGCGTCGAAATGATCTACGACTCGCCGGTCTATCGCCTGCGCGGCAAACTGCTGCCGCTGGTGCATCTCAGCCACGCGCTTGGGCTCGGCCGCAAGCCATGGCCGCACGAAGCCGGCGCCGTCGACGAGCCGCTCAACATCGTCGTATTGCAGACCGATGGCATGTCATTCGGGCTCGTGGTCGACCAGATCAACGACACCGAGGAAATCGTCGTCAAGCCGCTTGGCAAGCAGCTCAAGGGCATCGCGTCCTTCGCCGGCGCCACGATCATGGGTGACGGCAAAGTGGCGCTCATTCTCGATGTCCACGGACTCGCGCAGCGCGCTGGCGTACTGACCGCCGATCGCGACCGTAACGCCGCCGATCAGCGGAACGATCAGCGGAGCGCCGGTGAGCCCACGCAAACGCTGCTCCTGTTCGGCTTCGGTGGTATCCACCGCATGGCTCTCCCACTCTCCGAGATCGCGCGACTCGAAGAGTTCGCACCCGATATCGTGGAGCACACCGGCCGCTATGACGTCGTACAGTATCGCGACCGCATCATGCCGCTCGTCCGCCTGAGTGAAGTGCTCGATGGCGTCACGTCGAACGCGGTGGACGGCGACATGCTGCAAGTCATCGTGTACGCCCATGAAGACCAGTACGTCGGCCTCGTCGTCGACCGCATTCTCGACATCGTGGAAAGCACGGTAAAGGTCCAGCGGCGACGCCGCGCCGGCACCGTGCTGGGCTCTGCGGTGATCCAGGATAAGGTCACGGACATTCTCGACATTCGCCACCTGATCCACCACGTCGAAGATGACTTCCTGGCGACGTCTACCGCAATCGAAACTCGCGAGGTCGCGCTCCATGGCTGATGGCACGCAGTACTGCACGTTCTGGGTCGGCTCACTCTACCTCGGCACTGATGTGCACAAGGTGCAGGAAGTGATGCGCACCCTCGAAATGACACCGGTGCCACTCGCGCCACATGCCGTGCGCGGCCTGATCAATCTGCGCGGACAGATCGTGACCGCGATCGATCTGCGGCGCCGGCTCGGTCTTCCCGAGCGCGCAGCAGACCAGGAGCCCATGAATGTCGTCATGCGCACGGACGACGGTGCGGTCAGTCTGCTCGTGGACGAAATCGGTGACGTCATCGAAGTCAACGAAGATGCCTTCGAGCCACCACCCGACACGCTGCAAGGCGATGCGCGGGCGCTGATCAAAGGCGTCTACAAGCTGAACGGCCAACTCCTGCTCATCCTCGACAGCGTCAAGACGGCGTCGTCAGAACTCACCCTCGCGTTGGCAAGCTGACATGCTGCACTTTCTCTCGACACTCGTTCTCATCGGCATTGGTGTAGGTCTCTGGTTCCGTCGCCGGAATCCGCAGTACCACATGCCGATCATGATCGCTTGCTTCGTGGCCGACGTGAGCCTCGTGCTGTGGATCGAACTCAACCGCCATGCGGTCGAGACGGTCGTCAAGAGCATCAAGCCCATCGTCCTGGTCCATGCCGGGATCTCGCTCACCACGATCGTGTGCTATCTGGCGCTGCTCGGACTCGGCTTCGGCCTGTTTCGTGGCAATGGACGCCTGCGGCTCACGCATAAGCGTGTCGGCATGACGTTCATGACGTTTCGCCTGCTGAATTACGCCACGGCCTTCTTCGTCGTGGCGGACAAACCCGCCGCGCCGGCCGCGCCACTCGTGGCCACCAACACGATGCGCACGGCGGTTGTCGCCGCATCCATACCGCCGCAGAGCGTCTCATGGCGGTAGCAGCCAAGAAACTCGCCGCGCCCACGCTCTACGAGCAGTTGGGCGGAGCGGCCGCGATCGCCGCCACGGTCGACCAGTTCTACGAACGGGTGCTCGCCGATACGGCGCTACAACCGTTCTTCGCGACCACCAACATGCGGTGGCTCCGCAAACGGAATACGCAGTTCTTCACCCAGGCTTTGGGCGGTCCTGCGGAATACGCTGGGAAAGGCATGAAAGACGCCCATGCCCGGCTCCCGATTCGGATGGAGCACTTCAATCTGGTCGCTGGGCACCTCACCGACACACTCGAAGCGCTGGGCGTCCCCCAGACACTCATTTCCAGGGTCATCGCCGCGGTGGCCCCTCTCTCGGAGCAGATCGTGACCACCTCTGTAAAGCCTATCGCGGCGCCGCGCCGCGGCGCGACCTCGACGTCCGCCACGGTGCGCCCCATCAAGAAGAGCTCGGCCGACTCGCGCAGTCACGCCATGCTCGAAAACGTGCCCACGAACGTGATCGCGGCGGACACCGACCTCTTGATCACGTATATCAACCCGGCGTCGGTGCGAACGCTGCGCACGCTGCAGGACCATCTGGCGGTTCGGGTCGACGACATGATGGGTCAGTGCATCGACGTGTTCCATAAGGATCCCGATCTGCAGCGCCGGATTCTGCGCGACCCGCGCAACATGCCGCACACGGCCAACATTCAACTCGGCCCTGAGACGCTCAGCCTGCTCGCGACCGCGGTGTACGATGCCCAAGGCACGTACGTCGGTCCGCAAATTACCTGGGAAGTCATTACCGAGAAGCTGAAGGTGGAAGCGGGCCTCGAGCGCGTCATGTCGATGATGGAGAACGTGCCCATCAACCTGATGATGACCGATCTCGACCTCCGCATTACGTACCTCAATCCGGCGTCGCAGCGCACGCTTCAGTCGATCGAGCATCTGATGCCGGTGAAGGCCGCGGACGCGCTGGGACAGAACATCGACATCTTCCACCGCGACCCCAAGCATCAGCGTGACATCCTGAAGGATCCGCGCAACCTGCCGCACCAGGCGCACATCCAGCTCGGACCGGAAACGCTCGATCTCCGCGTCAGCGCGATCTACGACAAGTCCGGCGCCTACGTGGGCCCGATGGTGAGCTGGTCGGTGATTACCAAAACGCTCGAAACCGAGCGTCAGGTACAGGAAGCGCAGGAGCGGGAAACCAAGGCCGCCGCTGAGTTGCGCGAGAAGGTCGACGCCATGCTGGATGTGGTCAATGCTGCAGCCTCCGGCGATCTCACACGTGAACTCCACGTGAAGGGCACCGACGCCATCGGCCAGATGGGCGAGGCGCTGTCGCGCTTCATCGGCGACCTGCGTCTCAGCATGAAGGCGATCGGCAGCAACGCCAGCGCACTGGCGGCGGCGGCCGAGGAGCTCACTGCAGTCAGTCATCAGATGAGCGCCAACGCCGAAGAGACGAGCGCCCAGGCCAACGTGGTCTCCGCCGCCTCCGAACAGGTCAGCCGCAACGTGGTCACCGTCGCCACCGGCACGGAAGAGATGGGGGCCAGTATCCGCGAAATCGCCGGCAGCGCCGCCAACGCCTCTCGCGTGGCCGAAAACGCCGTGCGCGTCGCCGAGTCCACGAACACGATCGTCTCCAAGCTGGGCATCTCCAGCGCGGAAATCGGCAAGGTGATCAAGGTCATCACGTCGATTGCGCAGCAGACGAACCTGCTGGCACTCAACGCCACCATCGAAGCGGCGCGCGCGGGCGAGGCCGGCAAGGGGTTCGCGGTGGTCGCCAACGAAGTGAAGGAACTGGCGAAGGAAACGGCGAAAGCCACGGAAGACATCAGCCAGAAGATCGAGGCGATTCAAGCAGACACCGCCGGCTCCGTGACCGGCATCCGCGAAATCGGCGACATCATCGCGCAGATCTCCGACTTGCAGACCACCATCGCGAGTGCCGTCGAAGAACAGACCGCGACCACGAACGAGATGGCGCGCAACGTCAGCGAAGCCGCCAAGGGAGCCTCCGAGATCGCACAGAACATCACCGGTGTCGCGCAAGCCGCCTCGAGCACCTCACACGGCGCCTCCGATTCCCTCCGCGCGTCGGCGGAACTGGCTCGCATGTCGTCCGAGCTGCAGGCGCTCGTACAACGCTTCACGCTCTAAGCGGCGCCGCCTCACATGCCCCGTCGTCCGCGCGCACTCACCGCCCTCAAACGAGGGGTCCAGCTGGCCGGCTTGTCAGCCGACCTGGTGCGCGCGCAGACGATGGGGGCAAGCGCCGCCGTTCGCCAACGCATTATCGGGCGACTCGGCGCCATGCACGGTCTGCCACAGAAAATCGGGCAAGTCATCAGCCTCGGCGAACTCGATGCCGACGAGCCGGCCGATGTGTCGTACTCAGCGCTCACCGAGTCCGGCGCCGCCCTCCCCATAGCGGAGATTCAACCGCTCGTCGAACAGGCGCTTGGTGCGCCGTTCGCTGAGCGGTTTCGGTTTTTTTCGCCGGTCGGGATCTCGGCATCGATTGGCCAGGTGCACCGTGCCACGCTTCACGATGGACGCAGCGTGGCCGTCAAGGTGCAATACCCCGGCATCGGTGATGCCATTGGGCTCGATCTTGGCGCGCTCGAATGGCTTACGCTCCCCTTCGGCGGGTTTGGTCGTGGATTCGACATGGCCGCCTATCGCGGCGAAGTCGGCGCCATGCTGGCCAGTGAACTTGACTACACACGCGAAGCCGTCACGCTTCGGCGCTTGGCCACGCTCACCGAGCGCATTCCCGGACTCGAGCTACCACGGGCGGTGGCCGAGCTGTCGACACCGACGGTCCTCACCATGTCGTGGCTCGCCGGCGGCACGTTTCACACCACGAAACAGTGGTCGGCCGAGCAGCGGGCGGACACCCTGCGCATTCTCGCGCGCTTCTTCCTGGAGAGCGTGTTTCAGGCGCGGCTGCTGCACGCCGACCCACACGCGGGCAACTACCGATTCCGGCTCGAGGATGGCGCCGTTCGCGTGGGGGTCATCGACTTCGGCTGCGCCAAGGCGCTCCCCATCGATTTTACGGAGGCGCTCGCGCGCCTCTTCCGGCTCGCCATGACCGGGGACACCACGGCCGACGCGTATCTCGCCTGCTACATCGATCTCGGGTTTCGCCCCGAACTGATGGAACCGATGGCCGATCGACTCGGAGCGTTCACCGCGCTGATGCTCGAACCGTGGCTGTCGACCGAACCGTTCAACTTCGACGCGTGGCAGTTGGGTCCGCGCATGGCTGAGGTGCTTGGCGAGTTCCGGTGGAACCTCCGCGTGTCGGGACCTGCCAACGCAATTTTCGTGGTGCGCGCCTGGCAAGGACTGCTGTCCTACGCGCGCGCGCTCCACGCACCGGTCGCGCTGCGCCCCATGCTCGACGCCATGCTTGGCGATGACTCACCGCTCATGAAGGCGGGCGCATCAGCAGCGCGTACGGCCTTGCGTACACCGGTGATGACGCGCGACATGATCGACACACGGACAGAAGCGATTGCACAGCACCTCATGATCCGGGTGAGTGAGGCTGGCGCTCCGCGCGTCACGCTCACTTTCCCGGGACGGTGTGCCGATACTCTCGAAGAGTTGATGCCGGATGATCTGCGAGCACGGCTCGCACGCGAGGGAACCAACCTCGCCGGTATCGTGGGGATGTCAGCGAAACGCGGGCATATCCCTGGTGTGCTGTTCGAATCACACCATGAACAGCAACACGTTCGCGTTTGGCTGGAGTAGCCGACGACGGCTTCTCGGAAATTGTGCGCAGGACTCTACATCCGGATTACCGTCATGGCTCCCGCTACCTCTACCTCCACCCGTTCCACCCGCCGCCCGAACGCTGCCCCCAACACCGGACTTGCCGACGCACTCGCCGCCGACCACGCGAACAGCCAGGCGCTCGTCGATGCGATCTCCCGGGCACAGGCCGTCATCGAGTTCGATCTCGATGGGACGATCCTGACCGCCAACGACAACTTCTGCGCGGCGATGGGTTATCGCCTGCCGGATATCCAAGGTCGCCATCACCGCCTCTTCGTGGACTCCGCATACGCGTCGAGCCCGGAGTACGCGAAGTTCTGGAGCGACCTGCGCGCTGGACAGTTTGTCACGGCGGAGTTTACGCGGCGCAAACACGATGGCAGCGACATCTATCTCCAGGCTAGCTATGTCCCGGTGCTCGATGCGCAGCGGCATCCGGTGAAGGTGATCAAGTTCGCGTCCGACATCAGCGCCCGGAAGCAGCGCGAGGCAGACCTCTCAGGTCGCATCGACGCGATCAATCGGGTGCAAGCCGTTATCGAGTTCGCGGTCGACGGCACGATCGTGCACGCCAACGACAACTTCCTCCGCACCCTCGGCTATCGGCTCGACGAAATCGTGGGTCGTCACCACCGGATGTTCGTGGAGCCGTCGTACGCCGCCAGCACCGAATACACGCAGTTCTGGCGTGATCTCGGTGCCGGGACGTTTCAGAAGGCCGAGTACAAGCGCATCGCCAAGGGCGGCAAGGACGTGTGGATCGAAGCGTCGTA
>CANHJV010000073.1 GCA_947461225.1 Gemmatimonadota bacterium
AGCTGGTTGTACATCTCGGCCGAAATGAGCTTTCCATTCGGCGTCGCCAGCTGGGCACGGAGCACGGCGGCCTCGAGGCCGCCGAACACGAAGAAGAACAGGCCGGTGATCAGATAAAGCGCCCCGATGCGCTTGTGGTCCACCGTGGTGAGCCACGACCAGATGCCGGTCGTAGACGGCACAGGCTTGGCTTCGGTGTACGGGGGCGCGGCAGCGATGGTTGCCATCGGTGTCGTTGGTCAGCGGTGACGGTGACTTACTTCAGGGCCTGGAGGTACGCGACGATGTCCGCGACCTCCGCGTCGGTCAAACCGCCGACGTTGACCACCATCTTGGTTTTCGGATCCGTTACACCCTTGCCGAGCGAGGGCATGATCGAACCGGGCTTCATGTGCGGCGCGCTCTTGATCCAGTACGACAGATGCTTCGCGTCGTTCGGATAGAGCCCGCCAGCGATCGTGTAGCGCGAACCCACGTGCGTGAGATTCGGGCCGACCGCCGCCATGTTGAACGGCGTACCAGCGATCGCGTGACAGCCGATGCAGCTCGACCGGCCGTAGATCTGACGGCCACGCTCCGCATCACCCTTACCGATCAACGCCTCGTCGTAGCTGATCTGGTTGGTGATCGGCGTCTGCGGAATCGTGTACGCGAAATCCTTTTCCAGCTTGTCCTTCGGGAAGACCCACACCGGTACCGGCGCCGCAGGCATCACGCTGTCGGTCGGCGGCGGCGTAGTCGCCGACGCCACCTGCAACATGGGGGTGCTGCCCGTGCCGGACGGGACAGGCGCGACCGCGGGCGCAGCCGTTGGCGGCACCGCCGCCACTGCCGGGAAAATCGCCGGCTGCTTCTGGTGCGCCGTCCACTGCGCGAACTCGCCCGGCGTGACCGTGAACACGCGGAACTTCATATTCGCGTGCGACGGGCCGCAGAACTCGGCGCAGAATCCGTTCCACGCCGACGACGGCAGATCCGCGTTCGGCGTGAACCAGAGGTAGTTGGTGCGATTCGAGATCAAGTCGCGCTTGCCACCCATCTGGGGAATCCAGAAGGAGTGCAATACGTCGATGGTCTTCAGCTGAAAGTTGACCGTACGGCCGTTCGGCAGATACAGCTCGTTCGCTGTCGTGATGCCGTACTGCGGGTAGCGGAACTCCCACCACCACTGGTGCCCGATCACCTCGACCTGCAGCGCCTCAGGCGATGCCTTGGCCTGCGTCGTGAAGATCGTGCGCACCGTCGGGATCGCGATAAAGATCAAGATGACGGCGGGAATCGCCGTCCACGTGATCTCGAGCGCGGTGTTGCCGTGGACCTGCTTCGGAACTCCGCCGTCAGGACGACGCCGGAATTTGAAAATGGTGTAGACGAGAGCGGCTTCAACACCGATGAAGACGAGCGTACCCCAAAAGAGCAGCTTGTCCCAGAGTGCATCGATCGCTGCGTTGTATTCCGAGTTCGGATTGAAAGTCGAATTCGGATACTCGCCGCCGCACGCTGCGAGCCCTAGGGCCAGAGCGCCCAGCAGCGCGACGGATGCCATCCGCCGCGGGCGGAACGTGCCAACCATGCCGGTTCCTGAGAGAGTGAAGCGCCTCGTGTGACGCGCGGTCGCGCGCAGACATCGAGGGCCGTTCGTAAGACAGCCTTGCGAAGCTAAACCGACGTTTCCGGCTGCCGCAAGCAAATCCTCACATCGTGTCGACACTTCACCGATTTTCCTAAATCAACATAACTGTCTTTGCGTGGTTTTGATGGTTTATGCGTCCGATTTGAGTCCGAACCGAGTGGGTTGGACGGCGCCGGCAACCCGCCAGAAAAGCGCCACGCCCGCCGTTTCCGCGCCCGATACCGGATCGTCCATTCCTCGTGATCCAGAACCGACGCGACACCCTGCCCCGAGCCGCCGCCCTGGCGCTGCCCCTGCTGATCCTCTTGGCCGCCTGTCGCGGCTCGGACGACTCCACCGCGGCCGGCGACGGCACCATCCTGATCGGCGTCGGAGCCATTCCAGGGAGTCCCGGATATGAGGGGGTGGCCCGCGGTGTCGAGCTGGCGGCGGAGCGCCTCAGCGCCGCCTCCGCCGTCCGTTTCCGCAGCCGCCCCCCCACGCGTGGATCGGCCGGGGCCGTGCAGGTGGCTCAAGAGCTCAGTGCCGACCCTAACGTCATCGCCGTCGTTGGCCATCCGGAAAGCGGCAATACGCTCGAGGCGATCCCCATCTACGCAGACGCCGAGCACGCCGGTGTCAACGGCGTCGTCGCCATCTCGCCCACCGCCTCCTCGCCACAGCTCAGTGGCGTCGATCCGTGGTTCTTCCGCGTCTCACCCAGCGATGACGACGCCGCGCGCGTCACCGCGCAGTGGGCCCTCGACTCGCTCGGCGCCAAACGCGCCGCGATCGTCTATCGCAACGACTCCTACGGACGCGACTGGGCCACCACCTTCGCGCAGGCCTTCACCCGGAGCGGCGCCACCGTCGTCGCCCGCGAGCCGTACCTCACCGGCGTGACCGAGTGGGATGCCTACGCCCAGCTCCTGGCCACCATGCGCCCCGACGTCGTGCTCTTCCCCGGCGACGCCGACGACGCCCTCGCCTTCATCCGCGCGCTCAAAGCGCACGGCGTGACCGCACCGTTCATCGGCGGCGATGGCGCCGAACAGATCCATCAGCACGCCGACGCGATCGGCGCGCGCTATGTCGCGTTCTTCCGCGCGGATCGGGCCACCAGTCCCGAAGCGCTCTGGTTCTTGTCGCGCTATCGCGAACGGTTCAAGCAGGACCCCGACATGTTCGCCGCACTCTCCTACGACGCCGCGATCGTCATGGGACGCACCATCATCAGCGGGGCCCGCACACGCGCGGCCCTACGCCTCGCGCTCGAGCAGATCGGCAATGGCGCACCCTCGGTGGACGGCGTCGCCGGACGCATTGCGTTCGAGCGCAATCACGACATCAAGGGACGCAGCGTGGTCATCGTGCGCGTGGAGCGCGTTCGTGGCACGACCGACAACGCCGCCGACACGACCGACAGGCCGACGGGAGGAGCACGCTGATGGCCGTGCTTCGGCTCACGACCATTCGCATGCGCCTGATCGCCGGCTTCGGCACGTCCGTCGGCCTGCTCCTGCTGGCTGGGTTGCTGGGATGGTACGGACTCAAGCGCAGCAACACCGAAGCGGAAACGACCGTGCGCGCGCTGGCCGATCGGTCGGAGTTCACCGAACAGGCAACCACGACGGTGCTCCGTGAACTGGTGGCGGGGCTGCGCTATCTCACGAGTCGCTCGGCCGAAGACGAAGCGCAGTACGTGGGCCTCGTCGCTGAAGCGGGGAGGCTTCGACGGAACGCGCTCGATCAGGGCATCCTGCGCGCCGACGAACGTCAGCGGCTTGAAGTCATCGGCGCGCTGCAGGCCGCGATGGAAGTCCGCATCGCCGTCACGCACGCGTGGCAGGTGGTCGGTAACGAAGCGAACGCGCAACGCGTGTTGCAGCAGACCAGCCGCGACATGCAAGCGATTGAGACGGAGCTGCAGGCGTTACGCCTCGCGGCGCGCACTGGAGCCGACGAGTCGATGGATCGCATGCGCGAGGGGCTCTGGCGTGCCGAGTTGCTACTTGCCCTCGTGGTCGCCTCGGCCTTCGGGGTGGCGGCGTTCTTCGGGCTCTCCACCGCACGCGCCGTCACGGATCCGCTCACGCGACTGCGCGACGAAATGATGGCCATCGGGGCCGGCGACCTGCGCGAGCCCGACGTCGACCTCCAGCGCTCCGGTATCGCGCGCGAATACGCGGAACTGATCGATGCCATGCAGCAGGCGCGTGAGCGACTCCGCCGCCTGCTATCCCGCGTGCAGGACGAAGCGGATCAGGTCACGCTCGCCGCTCGTGAACTCAGCGCATCCGCCTCGTCGGCCGCCGCCTCGTCGCAGCATGTCACCGCCGCCGTCATGGATATCTCGCAGGGTGCGACCGTGCAGCTGAGTGCGCTCAACAACGCCAGCCTCACCGTGAAGCAACTGGCCGAAGTCGGCGCCACGATCGGTGAAGCGGCGGAAGAGACCGATCGCGTGGGACGCGACATCCGGAGCACCACCAACAACACGCGCGATCAAGTGCAGCTGGCGATCGATACGCTGCTCGGGGCGCGCGAAGTCGTGACGGCATCGCGCATCGAAATGGTCTCGCTGAAGGACGCGACCAGCGTCATCGACGACTTCGTGAGCGTCATCTCCGAGATCGCGACGCAGACCAACTTGCTCGCCCTCAACGCCGCCATCGAAGCGGCGCGCGCCGGCAGCGCGGGGCGTGGCTTTGCCGTGGTGGCGCAGGAAGTGCGCGCCTTGGCCGAACAGAGCGCCAACGCCGCCAACGAGGTGACCGACAATGTGAAGCGCATCCGCCTGCGCATCGCCAGCGCGTCGAGCGCGGTAGACTCGGGCGCGACGCGGTTGAAGGACGTGGAAACCGTGGCGGAGGGCGTCGGCGAAGCGCTCGCCCGCATCGAACACGCAGTGGCGCAGGTGGAAGGGGCCGCGTCCCGCGTCTCCACCGCCGTGAACGCGAATCGTCAGTCGCTGGGCGCGGTACAGAAATCGCTCACCAGCGCCCGCGACACCGCAGAGGGGCACGCCGCGGCGGCGGAGCAGGTCGCAGCGAGCACGGAGCAGACCTCCGCCTCCGCGCAGGAAGTGTCCGCCACGGCAGAGATGCTGCAGACGGCGTCACTTCGCGTGCGCGGATTGATTGGCGAATTCAGGACGTGAGTTCGACCACCATCACGCCGCGCTCGGCGAGCATCGCGAAATAGCGTTCCGCCGGAATGCACTCGTCGGGCGTGTGCACGCCGGCGGTGATCGCACCGGTGGCCTGCAGCTGCCCCGTGATCGAGAGCGTGTAGCCGGTGGTGCGCATCATGGCGGAGATGCCGTGCGCCGCATCGTACCGGTCGAGCACTTCCCAGACGCGCGTCCCCGTCACGCCGTTCTTCGTGCCACGAACCACCACGCGCAAGGCCACGAGATCGGGCTTGCCCTTGCGCAGCTGCTCGCCGGCCACTCGCACGAACACGTCGCGCGGCACCACCTGTTGTCCCTTCACGTCCACGGCATCGCTGCCGAGTAGGCCAAGATCGCGAATCGCTTCCATGACCCGGGCGTGTCCTGGATAGCGCAGCGTCTTGTACTCCATGGTCGGAATGACGCCGGCGTAGCGATACACCATGGTGGAGAGGCCGCCCGCTGTATGGAACGCCTCGAGTTCACCGACCGGTGCGGCGAACGGCACCGACTCGAGTTCGGAGAGTGCGGTCACATGCGCCGGCTGTCCGTTACGGACGACCAGCGACGCGGTGCTGTAGTAGTCCACCATGCCTTCGATGGAGTACGCGATCTGGTACCCGAGCGGTGGCTCCGGATTCTGCGGCAGCCCGCCCACGAAGAGCTTGACGCTCTCGACCGTATCGAACTGATCGATGCCGTGCTGGGCGATGACGTTGACCATGCCGGGGGCGAGCCCGGTGTCGGGGATCACACTGATCCCCTTGGCTTTCGCCGCCGCGTCGAGCTTCTTCTGTTCCTGCACGATGTGCGTGTTCCCGCCGAGATCAGCGAAGTGCACACCCACCTCGACAGCGATGGCCGCCAGACCGGCGTTGAAGTAGTAGGGAATCGCGCTCATCACCGCGTGGCAGCGGGAGAACACGGCACGCACGGCATCAGCGTCACGGACGTCGAGCGCCATCGCCTCGAGCCGGGGGCCAACGAACGGCGCGAGGAACGCGGGCAGGGCGCCAACGCGGACGTCGGCCAGCACCACCTGCGAGACCAAGGGATTCTTCAACAAATCATACGTGCACGCGGTGCCTTGCAGCCCCGCGCCGAGAACAAGCATGCGCATTCGGGTGGCTCCAGCAATTTCTAGAGAGGGGAGTGCTTGTGGGTGAAAAGCTAATGCCTCCGGTGGGCGAACACAGTGACGGGGGCGGCGGGATCGAGTGGCGTTCGCGGCTCCTGGAGCACCGTTCACAACTGTCTAGGGTGCTTTCGTCGGTCCATCGGATCGCGGTGATCGGCATCAAACCGGAGGTCGTCGGCGGGCCCGCGTCCTATGTGCCGGCGTACCTGCAGGCGGCGGGTTACGAGATCATTCCGGTGCCCGTGTACTACCCGGAGATCACGGAGATTCTGGGCGCCCCGGTCCATCGGTCACTCCGCACGGTGACGCCACCGGTCGACCTGGTGCTGCTCTTCCGCCGATCCAGTGATGTCGCGCAGCACGTGGAGGAGCTACTCGCAGCCACACCGCGCGTGGTGTGGATGCAGCAGGGTATTCATGACACCGCGGTGGCGGAGACGCTCGCCAGGGCGGGTATCGACGTGGTGCAGGACAAATGCGCGATGATCGAGCACCGCAACGCCCGACCCTAGGCGTCGGGTGAACGTCTACTGTCGTACGCGATTCCGGCCGTCCGCCTTGGCGCGATAGAGCGCGGCGTCGGCCCGCGAGAAGAGATCCTCGACGTTCTCGATGCGGGCCGCCGGAAACACGGCCACGCCAACGCTGGCCGTGAGCTTGAGCGGCGGATGCTCGCCCCCGCGCGCGAACTCATAATCATCGACAGCCGAGCGGATCCGATCGGCGAACGACACGGCGCCCACCTCTTCGGTTTCCGGCAGCAGTACCAGGAACTCTTCACCACCGTATCGGGCCACGATGTCGCTACCGCGGATCGTCGCGAGCAGCAGCTGTCCGACATCGCGCAACACGTCGTCGCCAACGAGGTGCCCGTAGGTATCGTTCACCCGCTTGAAGTGATCGAGGTCGATCATCAGCAGCGCGAGCGTGGAGTCGTAGCGCAGCGCGCGCTCCATCTCCGCCGTGATGCGCTCGGTGAGCGCCCGCCGGTTGAGGAGTTGGGTGAGGGGATCGGTCTGCGCGAGCTGTTCGAGTCGGGCATTGTCGGCCATCGTGCTCTCGACCATCTGCGCGCGCTGGATCACCGCCACGGCCGCAGTGATGACGGCTTGCGCGAAGTCGAGATCCTGCGGCCCGAAGCGATCCTGATCGCGCGTACGGCGCACGAGGAACACGCCATACTGTCCGCGGTCGACGGTGAACGGCAGGGCGATCACGGAACGGATCGGCACCTCGATCCCTTCGATGCCCCACACGTGCCGCACGCCCTCGTACAACGGGTGCGTATCGATGTCGTCCACCAGCACCGGCTGTCCCGAATCGAGAGCCGCCTTCAGTTCCGGGTAGCGGTCGAGCTGGACACTGAGGTGATGCAGGCCGGGATTCTCGAACGCCGCCACGACCACGGCCTGCGCATCACCCGGTCTCGCCAGCACGACCGAGCAGTGCGACACGCCGAGCGCGCGCGCCGCACGACGCACGAGCAAGTGGAAGAGTTCGGTGACCGACAGATCGCCCGTGACTTCGTGCAGGATGTCCACGAGTTTGCGACGGCTGTCGGCATCCTGCTGCGCGCGCACGAGCGCTTCTTCCGTGCGCGCGAGCGCCATGCGGGTGGAGCGCAGCATGGCGCCCGTGCGGAGTTGCGCCTGCACGCGGGCGAGCAACTCCTTCGGGCGATACGGCTTTCGAATGAAATCGGCTGCCCCCAATCCCAAGGACCGCACCGACGCTTCCTCGGGCGGCTGCGCAGAGAGCATGAGCACGGGCAAGTCACGCCAGCGATCGTCACTCTTGATCCGCTCGAGGAGCTGACATCCATCGGCATCCGGCATCAGGATGTCGAGAAGCAGCAGATCGGGCGCGCGCTTCTCGAGCTGCTCCAGACAGGCCATCCCGCCATTGGCGGGAACCACCTCGTATCCGTTCTCCTGCAACAGCCAGGTGACGGATTCGAGGACGGCCACATCGTCGTCAGCAACGAGAATTCGGAAAACGGGCATTAATCGTCGCGATCAGCGGGTGCGACGCACTTAGGCGTCGCCACCACCGTCGAGCGCCAGCTCTCCGGTCGGGGCATCCCCTTCGGTTCCTTCCACGCCGTCCACGTCATCCTTGTCGTCGGGAATCACGCGGGCGACGGCCTGAACCACATCGTGGTCGTCGAGGGCAACGAGCTTCACGCCTTGGGCCGCACGTCCCGTGACGCGGATTTCGCTCACCCGCGAGCGAATCGCCACGCCCTGACGCGTCATCAGCATCAGTTCGTCTTCCGGTACGACTTCCATGAGCGCCACCACGTCGCCCGTCTTGGCGGTGCGGTTGAGCGTGAGAATGCCCTTGCCGCCGCGCTTCTGCACGCGGTACTCGCTCACTTCGCTGCACTTGCCGAGACCCTTTTCGGTCACAACGAGCAGCGTCGCCTCGCGCTTGATCACGACCATGCCCACGAGCTGGTCTTCGGGGCGCAGTTCGATGCCCTTCACACCCGTCGTGTCGCGGCCCATCTCTCGCACATCGCTCTCGTGGAAGCGCACCGAGAGACCGTGGCGGGTGGCGAGCACGACGTCGTTGCTGCCGGACGTCACCTGCACGTCCATGAGCTCGTCGCCTTCCTCGACCTTGATGGCCTTGATGCCATTCGAACGCGGATTGCTGTACTGCGACAGCGCCGTCTTCTTGACGGTGCCCTTGCGCGTGCAGAACAGCAGGAATTCGGTGTCGCTGAACTCGCGGGTGAGGACGATCGCGCGGATCCGCGTGTCGGGCGTGACGTTGATGAGATTCACGATCGGCTTGCCGCGCGTGTTGCGCCCGGCCTGCGGCAACTCGTGCACCTTGAGCCAGAAACAACGCCCGTCATCGGTGAAGATGAGCATGTACGTGTGCGTACTCGCCACGTAGAAGCGCTCGATGAAGTCGTTTTCCTTGAGATCCGCGCTGGACTTGCCGCGGCCGCCACGCCCCTGCCGGTTGTACAGCGACAGCGGGGTGCGCTTGATGTAGCCGTTGTGCGAGATGGTCACGACCATCTCTTCCTCGGCGATCAGATCCTCAATCGAGAACTCGCCGTCGTCGCTGACGATCTCGGTGCGCCGCTCGTCGCCGTACGTCTCCATCAGCTTGAGCAGTTCGCCCTTCATGATCTCCATGCGACGCGGCCGTGACTCGAGAATACCGCGCATCTCGAGAATGAACGCGCGCACTTCGGCGAGCTCTTCCTCGAGCTTGTCGCGCTCGAGGCCGGTGAGCTTCGCCAGACGCATGTTGAGAATCGCTTCCGCCTGCCGCTCGGAGAGCCCGAAGCGCGCCTGCAGCTGCAGGCTCGCCGTGGGCGTGTCGTCGGCCGCGCGGATCATGCGGATCACTTCGTCGATGTTGTCGACGGCGATCTTGAGTCCTTCGAGGATGTGCTCGCGCTCGAGCGCCTTGTCGAGATCGAACTGCGTGCGGCGCACGATCACTTCGTGGCGGTGCTCGATGTAGTGTCCGAGGCACTGCCGCAGCGTGAGCACCTTGGGCACGAGCTGACGCGTGTTCGCGTCGGGGACGAGCGCCAGCATGATCACACCGAACGTGCTCTGCATGGCGGTGTGCTTATACAGCTGATTCAGCACGACACGCGGGATCGCGTCACGCTTGAGTTCGACGACCACGCGGATACCATCGCGGTCGGACTCGTCACGCAGCGCGCTGATACCGGTGAGCTTCTGGTCGCGCACCAGTTCGGCGATGTCGATGACCAGCTTGGCCTTGTTCACCTGATACGGCACTTCGGTGACGACGATCTGCGAACGGCCGGTCGATTCCTTCTCTTCGATCACCGCCTTCGCGCGCATAACGATGCGGCCGCGGCCCGTGTCCTGATAATCGGCGATGCCGGCGCGGCCATAGATGTATCCGCCCGTCGGAAAGTCCGGGCCGCGCACGAGCGCGCGCAGCGCGGCGCCTTCGATCTCGGGATTGTCGATCATGGCGATGACGGCCGTGACGACTTCGCGCAGGTTGTGCGGCGGAATGTTCGTCGCCATGCCCACGGCGATACCCGACGACCCGTTCACCAGCAGGTTCGGCACGCCCGACGGCAGCACGCGCGGCTCTTCGAGACGGTCGTCGAAATTCGGCGCGAAGTCGACCGTGTTCTTGTCGATGTCTTCGAGCATCTCGACCGACATGCGCGTGAGGCGCGCTTCGGTGTAGCGATAGGCGGCCGCGTTATCGCCGTCCATCGAGCCGAAATTGCCTTGGCCGTCCACCAGCGGATAGCGCAGCGAGAACGTTTGTACCATACGCACGAGCGCGTCGTAGACGCTGCTGTCACCGTGCGGGTGATACTTGCCGAGCACGTCACCGACTACGGTCGCCGACTTTTTGAATGGACGCCCCGGCAACAGTCCGAGCTCGTTCATCGCGTACAACACGCGGCGATGCACAGGCTTGAGGCCATCGCGCACGTCCGGCAGTGCACGCGATACGATGACGCTCATGGAATAGTTGATGAACGATTCCTTCACTTCCTCATCGATGAGGCGCGGCAGAATGCGTTCGCGGGCGTTCGGTGCAGTCATGTGACGTCGGGCAGAAGAGACGTGGTCCGAGACTTTGATCGACAGCCGTTAAATGTACACGACCCGAGGCGTAAAAACAACGCGTCGGGCCTGTCGTAACCTACTGCATTTCAACGACTTAGAAACGCGCCTGGCGTCAGGAGCCCCAGCTGCGCACGATCGAGAGCAGGCGCCACTCGCCGGCGACGCGGCGCAGCAGATACGCCGCCCCGCCGTTGCTCCCTGAGCCGACGGCGATACCGCCGCGCTCCCGTGGACGGTTCACCCCGACCACGGCGTAGTCCTGCCAGAGCACCATCGGCGCAACCACGGTGTAGGACAGGTCGGCGGTCGGATTCGTCGCGCCCACCGCAGTGAAAAACTCATCACGCGCGCGCTGCTGCCCGTCTCGCCCAAAGTACGCCTTGACCCGCGGACGCGGCGCCTTCGGGAACTCCATGTCGGTGAAGCCGGGCACCACGAAGGTAACGGTATCGCCCATGATCGGCGACGGCAGACAGCCGGGCTTGGTGGGGTCCGGCACGTCGCCGGTGAGCCCGGTGGCCACCGCGCGATGCACTCCGGCCCCGTCCTCGTCCCACCGCGGCCGGTCGATGCCGGCCTCCCAGCCGACCACGACCCGCAGCAAAGCCCGCGCCTCCGGTGTGGCCAACGACCGACCGGCGCCCTGCAGCACGATCGTCTGCTCCATCCGCTCGACGATCGCCTGCAACGCCTGCTGCAACGCCGGGGTCGTATCCTTCGTGAACACGCGCAGCGCGCCGGGATTGCACCGGTCGCCAAGATCGGCCCAGGAGGCACGGGCGAGATACTCGCGACGCCACGTGGTCAGCCGCTGGGCATACTCACGCGTTTCCGCGGCCAGCACCGCCCGGGCCACGGCATCGCTGTCGGGCACGACAGTCCGCGGCGCCTTGGCCTGCGCACCCATCCCAACCAGCGGAGCCAACAGCAGTCCAACCAACAACCGAACCTGCACGGTCATCACCTGCACCGTCATTAATGCGTGCTCGCGTCGAACGGCTCCGCTGTTCCCGCAATTGGCGGCTCCGACATCTCGGCGGTTTCGTCTTCCGACGTCTCTTCGGCCAGCTCCTCGGCTTCATCGGCCGCCGCTTCGGCGTCGATGGCGCGACGCTCGGCCTGATACTGCTTATACCACTCACGTGTGACTTCGCCGGCGAGCTCGCGATTGCCAAGACCGAACGACAGCGACAAGGCCAGCGCCACGGCACCGAAGAGAATGGCAAACGCCGTCGTCACGATGTCGGTGGCGATCCCCAGCTCCTGCAACGCCATGAACACCGCGAGCACGATCACACCGACACGCCCCGTCCGCGCCAGCCACGGACCACCATGCAATCCACCCGCCGACGCCATGATGAGGCCACCGACAAACCCGCCGAGCACGATACCGAGAATGATGATCACAATCGCCGCAATCACGCTCGGGATGTAGCTCACGAGTTCGGAGAAGACATTCGCGAGCGACTCCAGACCGATCGCATTCGCCGCCACTAACAGCACGGCGAACATCACGCACCAGAACAGCAGATTGGCGATAACCTTCGCGGGATTCAGATGCGAACCCGAACGCTCAACGGCTTGCATCACGCCGCCGCGCTCGAGCAACTGATTGAAATGCATGCGGCGCAGCAATCGCGCGGTGCCCTTCTCGATCACCTTCGCCACGAGATAGCCGGCGAAGAGAATGACGAGCGCGCCGAAGAGCGCAGGCACGAATTCCCCGAGCAGCGCGAAGCTCTGCTCGAGACGTTCCGTGAACGTGGACGTAAGAGCGGCCTGACCCGAATCTGTCTGCGACGCGGCGGCCGCGAGCTGCAGAGAGTCGGGGAATTGTTGCTGTAACAAAGTCAAATGGAGAGGGGGTTCCTGCGGACCTTCTGGAAACTAGCGAAACACCCGCCACTTACGGAGGGGCGTCCCAACGGCCCCCCGCGGCGGGACCTCGACTTAGAGTCGCGTTCCCCGCTTCACGTCAAAGATGACGCTGCGGCGGCACTGTGGGCAGAGGAGCCACTCCCGCTGCCGGTGATAGCCCAGCCCGAAGGAGCCGCCGCCGATCGCCCGCTGCGTCATGAGCACCGCACAGCGAGGACAGAGCGGGATCTCCCCGCTCTGCACCGTGTCGCGCATGGCCTTCTCCTCGGCCGACGTGAAGCGCGCCGTCTCGGTCACAAGCGGACGACGACTTTGCCGAACTGTGCGCCCGATGAGAGCCGCTCGAAGGCCCGGGCAGACTCCTCGATCGGCCACACCGAGTCGACCGGCGGCATCAGCTCCCCGTCCCGGAAGAGCTCCGTCATCGCATCGAACTCGGCGTCGTTGCCCATCGTGGACCCCATCAACGTCCACTGATTCCAGAACATGCGGCGCACGTCGAGCTGCACGAACGGTCCGCTGGTGCCGCCGCAGGTCACGAGGCGCCCCCGCTTGCCGAGCGCCATCAACGACTGCGACCAGGTGGCTTCGCCGACCGAGTCGATCACCACGTCCACGCCGCGCTTGGAGGTCCGGGCGCGCACCTCACGCCCGAGGTCTGGCTGTCGGTGGTCGAGGACGTAGTCGGCGCCGAGGGCCTGCGCCCGAGCCAGCTTCTCGGGGCTCCCCGACGTCACCCAGGCCGTGGCACCGATACGCTTCGCGATCTGCAGCGCGGCCAGCGCCACGCCGCCACCGATGCCCCAGATCAATACGTGATCGCTCGGCTGCACCTTGGCACGAGTCACGAGCATCCGCCACGCCGTGAGCGTGGCCAGCGGAAACGCCGCCGCCGCCTCGAACGGGATGGTGTCGGGAATGACGCGCACGTTCTCAGCCGGCACGACGACGTAATCGGCAATCGTCCCGTGGCGATGCTCACCCATGATGCCATACGTGAGACAGAGCGGCTGGTCGCCGTCGCGGCAGTATTCACAACGGCAGGTCCGGTCGACCAGGCCGGGATTGAGGATCACGTGATCCCCCGGAGCGAGGCCCTGCACCGCGTCACCGACGGCGTCGATGATGCCAGCCCCGTCGGAACCCAACACCCACCCCGGCTGGATTTTGACCCCCGGAATGCCACCGAGGACCCAGAGGTCGAGGCGGTTGATGGCCGCTGCCTTGATCCGCACGCGCACGCTGTCGGGGCCATCGAGCGCCGGCAACGGCATATCGTCGCGGACGCGAAGCTGATCCAGGCCCCCATGGGCATCGATCGTCAGGGCACGCATGGTCATGGCGGGTTTGGAAGAGGGTGGACGGGTCCATGGAATCTCCCCTGCACCAGCCGCAAACGGGAGTGCAGTGGCGTCCCCCCCCTGCCAGCGCGGTCCGAAGCCTATATTGGTAGGCACACTCCCCTCGACTGTTCACTACACGACCGTCACGCCACATGTCGTCCATCAAGGTTCCACCGCTCGGCGAATCCATCGTCGAGGCGACCATCTCCCGCTGGCTCAAGCAGGAAGGCGAGCGCGTCGCCGTCGGCGACACGCTCGTCGAGCTCGAGACCGACAAGATCACCGTCGAGGTACCGGCCCTCGAGGCCGGTGTGCTCACGAAGCGGCATAAGGGCGAAGGCGATGTCGTGAACGTTGGCGACGAGCTCGGTGAAATCTCGGCGGGTGCCGGCGCAGCCACGGCGGCGGCGCCAGTCGCGCCTGCCGTGTCGGCCCCGGTTGCCGCGCCTGCGGCGGCGGTGGCGGCGGCGGCCGCCGACGTGAAGGTGTCGCCGGCCGCCGCGCGCCTCGCAACGGAAGCCGGGATCAACCCGTCCGACGTGACGGGTACCGGTCGCGGTGGCGTGGTGTCCAAGCCCGACGTGGTTGCCGCCCTCGCGGCGCCCGTGACGGCCACGACGCCGCCGGCCGCCGCGCCGAGCGCGCCGGCACCCGCCGTGGTGCCGTCGGGTACGCGCGAGACGCGTGAGAAGATGACCACGCGCCGCAAGCGGATCGCCGAGAACCTGTTGCTGTCACAGCACCAAACGGCGCATCTGACGACGTTCAACGAGATCGACATGACGGCCATCACGGCTCTCCGTGAGCGTCTCAAGGAGCGCGTCGAGAAGGAGCAGGGCCTCAAGCTGTCGTACATGCCGTTTTTCGTGAAGGCGGCTTGTCTCGCGCTCGAAGCCTATCCGGCCGTGAACGCACAGATCGATGGCGATACGATCGTGTACAAGCACTACGTGAACATGGGCATCGCGGTGGCGAGCGACGCCGGTCTCGTGGTGCCGAACGTGAAGGACGCCGACAAGAAGAGCGTTGTGCAGATCGGCAAGGACATCGCGGCCGTGGCCAAGCGCGCACGCGATGGCAAGCTGTCGATGGACGACCTGACCGGCGGCTCGTTCACGATCACCAATGGCGGCGTGTTCGGCTCCCTGCTCTCCACGCCGATCATCAACTACCCGCAGGTCGGCATTCTCGGGCTGCACAAGACGCAGGACCGCCCAGTCGCGATCGACGGCAAGGTGGAGATCCGTCCCATGATGTACGTCGCGCTGTCGTACGATCACCGGATGATCGACGGCCAGCAGGCGGTACTCTTCCTCGTGCGCTTCAAGGAGCTCATGGAAGACCCGGCCGCGATGCTGCTGTAACGGCGAAGTACGGGGTACGGAGTAGGGGGTAGGGAGATGGGGCGTACCCCGTACTCCTTACCCCCTTCTTTGCGGTTATCAAACACCACGACGCCCCTAAGCGTTTCCGCCGGGACGTCGGGCTTCACCAGCACGCGTTTCAATGCGAGGATTGGAGTCGCGGCCAGCGATTGAGGTGCTGCACAGTTTGGTGGCTACGCGAATTGCGTGCCGTCGTGCTTAATGACGCGCCGTCCGGTGTATCGTCACGCCACCTGCCTCGGCCGGCCTGCTGTGCGCAATGTACCTGTGAGGCCGCCGGCGCCAATGGGGATGCCGGTAACGTTGCCGATCCCACAAAAGATTCACGCGGAATTAGTTTTCCGGCATGACCTCCCCGACTCTTCAAACTGCCGACGTCGTGGTGCTTGGCGGCGGCCCCGGCGGCTATGTCGCCTCGATTCGCGCGGCACAGCTCGGCCTCACCGTCACCTGCGTCGAATTCGACCAGACGCTGGGCGGAACGTGCGTGAATGTAGGGTGCATTCCTTCGAAGGCACTCCTCCAGAGCTCCGAACACTACGAATGGCTGCGCCTGCATGCGGCCGAACACGGGATCAAGGTCGACGGCGCCTCGATCGACCTGCCGACGATGATGGCTCGCAAAACCGACGTCGTGGCCCAGAACACCAAGGGCGTCGAGTTCTTGTTCAAGAAGAACAAGATCACGTGGGCCAAGGGCTACGGCACGCTGCAGCCGGGCAACGTGGTGGAAGTGATAGCGGCCGACGGCACGATCTCGTACTGGCAGGGCACGTCGGTGATCATCGCCACGGGCTCCGTGCCGGTGCAGCTGCCGTTCCTGAAGTTCGACGAGCGGCGTGTATTGTCGAACGTGGGCGCGCTGTCGATTCCGGAAGTGCCCAAGCATCTGGTGGTCGTCGGCGGCGGTGTGATCGGCCTCGAGCTCGGCTCGGTGTGGCGCCGCTTGGGTGCCAAGGTCACGGTCGTCGAATTCCTGCCCACGATTCTCACCGGCAACGATGAGGATCTGGTGAAGGAAGCCGACAAGATCTTCCGCAAGCAGGGGCTCGAGATCCACACGGGCACCAAGGTGACCGGTGCCGAGGTGCACAGCGACGGCGTGCGGGTGCATGTGGAGAAGGACGGCGTCGCATCACACCTCGACGCCGACTACGTGCTGGTGTCGGTGGGCCGCAAGTCGGCCATCGGCGGCATCGACCCGGCCGCGCTCGGCCTCGCGATGGGCACGCGCGGCGAGATTCTCGTGGACGATCAGCAGAAGACCAACCTGCCGGGCGTGTACGCGATCGGCGACGTGTGCGGTGGCAAGTTGCTCGCGCACAAGGCCGAAGAAGAGGGCGTGATCGCGGCCGAAGTGATCGCGGGCAAGCCGGTGCACATGCACCACCGCACGATCCCGGGCATCGTGTACACGTCGCCCGAACTCGCCACGGTGGGACTCACGGAGCAGGAAGTGAAGGCCAGCGGCCGCGCCTACCGCGTGGGCAAGTTCCCGTTCAGCGCGAACGGCAAGGCGCGCACGATGGGCGAGACGCAGGGCTTCGTGAAG
>CANHJV010000074.1 GCA_947461225.1 Gemmatimonadota bacterium
CGTATCCGTATCCGCGGCCAGAACTCGTTCTCGCTGTCGAACGATCCCATCGTCGTCATCGACGGTGTGCGCGCCACGTCGACCACGAACAACGCGCTTGGCGTCGGTGGTTCGGGTCCGTCGCGTCTGGACGACATCAACCCGTCCGAAATCGAGTCCATCGAAATCGTGAAGGGCCCGTCGGCCGCCACGCTGTACGGCACCGAAGCGGCCAACGGCGTGGTCGTGATCACGACCAAGCGCGGTAAGTCGGGCAAGACGAACTACAGCCTCAGTGTCGAGAACGGCAAGCTTGAGAACACGGCCGTCTATCCCGATCTGTGGCAGCTGTGGGGCCGGACGGCCGCCTCTCCGTCTAAGGCCGTGCCCTGCTTGCTCACCGCCGTGTCCCTCGGCACCTGTACGTCGGTGGATTCGCTCTCGCATGGCAACATCCTGAACGATCCGAGCCTCAGCCCGATTGGCGACGGCAGCCGTCGTCAGTACAACCTGCAGGCGTCGGGTGGTAACGATAAGGTCCAGTTCTTCGTGTCGGGTCAGACCGAAGGCGAAACGGGCATCTACAAGCTGCCTGACAACGAAATCGCGCGTCTCAAGACGCGTCGCGGTGTGAGCGAGCTGCCGTCGGATATCGTGCGTCCGAACGCCTTGGCCCGTAACAGCTTCCGCGCGAATGTGAACGCCGAGCTCCGCAAGAACCTGTTCGTGCAGGCGTCCTCCGGCTACGTGAACAGTGAGCTTCGTCTTCCGCAGAACGAAGACAACGGCAACGGGCTCATGGTGCTCGCGCTTGGCGGCCCGTGGCGCGCCGACCTGGTCGATGCGCAGGGCGATTCGCTCCGTGGCTATCGCGCCTTCATGCTCGGCGACGTGTTGTCGCAGACCACCAAGCAGGGGCTCAACCGCTTCATCAACAGCGTGTCCGCGCAGTGGACGCCGACCACGTGGCTCGCCACCCGCGCCGCGATCGGTTCCGACTACACCGACCGCAACGACCTCTTCATCTCGAAGGTGGGTGAAGGCCCGAACACCGGCACGGTCCGCCAGGGCAACATCACGAGCCAGCGCGTCGACATCAATCAGCAGACGGCCGACTACGGTGCGACCGGCACGTTCCAGCTGACCGATTGGATGAAGTCGACCACGAGCATCGGTATGCAGTACATCCGTAACGCCGTGGGCGCGACCGCCGGTACCGGTATCGGCCTGCCGCCGGGCGGTGTCACGGTGTCGTCCGCCGCGACGCGCAGCAGCACCCAGACGTTCAGCGAGCGCCGCACCCTCGGCTACTACGTGGAGCAGCAGATTGCCCTGCGCGATCGGTTGTTCATCACGGGTGGCATGCGTCGCGACGCCGCCAGCGCGTTCGGTGCCAACACGCGCGCCGTGTACTATCCGAAGCTCGGCGCCTCGTGGCTCATCTCCGACGAGACGTTCCTCCCGCTCCCGGAGTTCGTAAACTCGCTGCGTTTGCGCGGCACGTATGGCGCGTCGGGTCAGATCCCGGGTGCCACCGACGCCGTGCGCTTCTACTCGGCCGGTCCGCTCACCACGGCGAGTGGCGATGCCCCGGCCGCGTCGATCGGGTCGCTGGGTAACGCCAACCTCAAGCCGGAATACTCGGCCGAGACCGAGTACGGTTTCGACTTGGCCATGTTCAACGGTGGCACGAACATCGAAGTGACGTCGTACAACAAGAGCACGACGGACGCCCTGATCCGCCGGCAGATCGCGCCGTCGCTGTCGGGCCTCACCACGCAGTTCGTGAACATCGGCAACATCAAGAACCAGGGCGTCGAGTTCACGTGGAACCAGCGCGTGCTCGACAGCAAGGCGGCGGCGCTCTCGTTCGCGTTCACGGGCTCCACGAACAAGAACCGCATGACGAAGCTGGGCGAAGGCGTGTCGTCGATTGCCTCTGGCAATCGCAATACGCAGCAGAATCGTCCGGGCTACCCGTTGTTCGGCTTGTGGGACAAGAACATCAGCTTTAACGACAAGAACGGCGACGGCATCATCACGTACAACGCGAATTCCTCGTTGAGTGAGCTGACGTTCAGCGACACGGCGGTGTACCAGGGGAACACGTTCCCGACGCGTGAAGTCGCGTTCTCGCCGACGCTCGAGCTGTTCAACAAGAAGCTCAAGGTGTCCGGTCAGGTGGACAGCAAGTGGGGTTTCAAGAAGTTCAACAACACCCTGCGTCACCAGTGCATGAACGGCGTGACCTGCCGCGGCCGCTACGACAAGAGCGCCTCGCTGCAGGAACAGGCCAACGCGCTGGCGACGTCGCAGGCGGTGTACACGGGCATGTTCGAGAACGGCTCATTCACGCGCTTCCGTGAACTTGCGGTGTCGTACGAAATGCCGACCAAGTGGGCCAACGCCGTCCGCGCGTCGCGCTGGAGCGTGGTGCTCACCGGCCGTAACCTCGGCGTGATCACGGACTACACGGGCGTGGATCCGGAAGCGGCCCAGTCCAACAACGACGATCGCGGTAACGAGGAGTACTTCTCCACGCCGCCGCTGCGCATCATGACGCTGCGCATGAACTTCTCCTTCTGAGACGACCCACATCCATGCGATTCTTCAATTCCGCACGCCGGGTGATCCGTCCAGTGGGCGCCATGGCTGCCGCGTTTGCGGTGGCCGGGTGCAGCTCGGACCTTCTCTCGGTTCCCACGCCTGACGTGATTGCCGAGGCTGCCATTGGTGGCAGCCTCGGGGTGACCACGCTGCGCAACGGCGCCATGCAGGACTTCATCGTGTCGTACTCCGGTACCCAGGACGGATTCGTCGTCGTCTCTGGCAACCTGGGCGATGAGCTCAACACCACGGATACCTTCGCCGACCGGTACAACACCGACGGACGCAACTCGAGCGAAGTGCTCGGTGGTGCCGTGCAGACGCCGTACGTGCAGCTGCAACTGGCCCGCGCCAGTCTCGCGTCGGCCATCGAGAAGTGGATCGTGACGAAGCCGACGAACGCCGCGGCGAAAGACTCACTCAGTGAGATGTACGCCATTCGCGGTTTCACCGAGACGGCGTTCGGTGAGGGCTGGTGCTCCGGCGTGCCGTTCAGCAAGGTCGGCGCGAACGGTGACTTCGAGTACGGCAGCCCGCAGACCACGGCGCAGGTCTATACCCGTGCCGCCGCGTCGATGGATACCGCACTCGCCAACGCTACGGGCACGAACTACCGCAGCCTGGCCTCGATTGGCAAGGCGCGCGTGTTGCTCAACCAGGGTCAGTTCGCGCAGGCTGCCGCGGCGGTGAGCGGTGTGGCCACGAGCTACAAGCACGTGCTCAGCCACTCGATCGCCACCGGTCGTCAGACCAACGGCCTCTGGACGGCGATGTACAACGCCGGCACGCGATACACGGTGACCTCGAACGAAGGCACGAACGGAATCGACTACCTGGTCACGCCGGCTGATCCGCGTGTGCCTTGGGTGGCGACCGCCAACCTTGGATTCGACGGCACCAGCACGAACCTGCCGCGTCAGCTCAAGTACACGTCGCAGTCTTCGCCGTTTACGCTGGCCGATGGTATCGAAGCGCGCCTCATCGAAGCCGAGGCCCGCTTGCAGGGCGCTACGCAGGCCGACCGCGACGCCGTGTTCGCGCAACTGAACACGCTGCGGGCTACCGGCCTTGCGACCGCGATCGCTCCGCTGGCGGCGTCGCCGACCACGCAGGCTGCGGCCGTAGACATGCTCTTCAAGGAGCGCGCCTACTGGCTGTTCCTCACCGGCCATCGCCTCGGCGACATGCGTCGGCTCATCCGTCAGTACGGCCGCACGGCGGCGACGGTGTTCCCGACGGGCAACATGCGCTATCGCCCGGGCAATACCTACGGCAACGACGTGAACCTCGTGATCCCGTTCATCGAGCGGAACAACCCGAAGTTCGCCGGCTGCCTCGATCGCAACCCGTAAGGGGTGATTGAATGCAGAGAAGGCCGCCGGTGCACTGTGCACCGGCGGCCTTCTTCGTTGTCGTGGGGTCGGACGGCGCACGATTGCACGACACATACGAAAGCGGGGCCCGTGCACCAGTGCACGGGCCCCGCTTTCACATCACCGCCGCGGAAACGGCTTACCGGCCCGAGACGCCGCGACCGATCTCGACGGCCTTGAAGCCCGGCTCGCCCCAGCCGATCACGAAGACGCTGAATCCCTGCTTCATGCGCATCTCGATGTCGGCGGCACCGGCCGGATAACCGCACGGCACATTGAACTCTTTGCACGCCGAGAGCACTGACTGGATGGCCGCTTCCCACGCCTTCTCGTCGAACGTGCGCTTGCCCGCCGCGTCGGTCGTGGTGAACACGCCACGGAGCGTCCCGGCACCGGGGAAGAGGACACCGACACCCTTCACGGCGGCGATCTCGCGAATCTTGGCCAGTCCAGCCTTGCTCTCCACGATCGTGAAGTTGTACAACTCGCCCTTGGGGTTGAGCGGCCACAGGTCGGCCTTGGCCTTGTACTCGGCCGGCGTCATCCCCCACATGGCGGGCGCATCGCCCACGTCGTCGGAGCGCGTGCCGCCGTTGCTCTTGAAGCGCATGGCGGCGAGCCCCTGCTGCAGCTCTTCCGGGCTGTCCACGTCGACGAACACCACACCCGTCACACCGAGGTTGAGCTGCTGCCCAATGCGCTTGGCGGCGAGGGCCGGATCGGGTGAGATGTCGTGTGTCTTCACGTAGATCGGGTGCGTGAAGCGCGGCGACTTTCCCTTTTGCAGAGAGCCCTGATCGACCATGCCTTTCGAGAAGGCCGCGAACTGCGGCAGGGCAGCGTCGAAATCGCCCTCCATGCTGCCGTCAAAGATGTAGTCGTTCTTCTTGTAGGCGAGCGCCTCGGTGGCGAGCTGCGCCGGTGACTTGATCGAGTCAGGGGAAGGGGCCGGCTGGCCGGGGCGGGCACGGCGGTTGGCCGGGCCATACAGACCGAACACTGGCTGCTTTTTGGCAATCAGGTCGATCACGGGATTCAGGCGCGTCTGAGCGTGCAGGGGGGAGACAGCGCTCAGAGAGACGGCCACAGCAGCGGCCGACAGCATCCAGCAGGGGCGCACGGAGAGTCCTCCAGGTGGGAAAGGGGCAGAGGTGCCCCCGGGTACCGCGTATATGCCCCCCAACGAGATTCGGGGCAAGAGTGTTGAACATCGCCCGGCGTTTCCGAGTCGGAATCGCCGAGATCGGTGGAACGCGCGGTCGTTTGCGTATATTGCAGCGGTTTCTCGTTCGCGTGCGTAGCAGTTCATCTACGTATGTTGCCGTATCCTGCCCGTTCCCGCCTGAGCCCGGAGTTCCGAGGATGAAATCCTTGGTTGCCGCTTCGGTTGGTGGCCTGTCGCTCCTTGCTGTCGCGATCATTGATCGACCTGATCCGGCCGCGACCCCGATGCTGACATCGCCGCTCGCCACGTCTGTTTCATTCGATACCCCGCTGTCGGATCCGCCCCTGCGGCCGGCGGCGCCCACGCGGCGCGGTCTGGGGCATCCCGTGTTGTCGCCCGCGCCCACCGCGATCGCGCCCTCGGCGCTGACCGATGTGGTGAAGAAAACGTGCGCCGGCTGTCACAGCGAGCAGCGCAAACAGGGCAACCTGTCGCTGCAGGGCTTCGACATGACGAACATCAACGGCAGCCCGGAGCTCGCCGAAAAGATGATCGGCAAACTGCGCGCCGGCATGATGCCGCCGCCGGGTCGTCCGAAGCCGGGTGGCGACACGCTCGACGTGCTCGCCGGTACCCTCGAACGGATGATGGATGCGCGCTACGCGCTCAATCCCAACCCCGGCACGCGCACCTTCCAGCGCCTGAATCGCGCCGAGTACGAACGGTCCGTGAAGGATCTTCTCGGCGTCGACATCAAGGCGGAATCGTGGCTGCCGCTCGATACCAAGAGCGCCAACTTCGACAACATCGCTGACGTCCAGATGCCGTCGGCCACGCTGCTCGATTCCTACCTCGACGCGGCCAGCGAAATCAGCCGTCTGGCGGTGGGTGACCCCAAGGCGACCGTCTCCACGTCGAGCTACAAGATTGCGCGCTTGGCGTCGCAGATCGATCCGGTGGAAGGCGCACCGGCCGGCACGCGCGGTGGTACGTCGGTCACGCACACGTTCCCCGCTGATGGCGAGTACGTGTTCACGATCACGCTGCACGCAATTCCCACGGGCCAGCTGTTCGGCTCTGCCGCACCGTTCGACGAGAAGATTGAAATCTCGGTGAACGGCGAGCGCATGGCGGTGCTCGATGTTGACCGTGGCATGTCGCAGGCCGACCCGAATGGCATGGAGATCCGCACCAAGCCGATCTCGGTGCGGGCCGGACCGCAGCGCATCACGGCCGCGTTCATCCGCACCTTTGAAGGTCCGGTGAATGACAATATCGCGCCGATCGGGCACAGCATTGCCGACACGCAGATCGGCTCGCAGGCCGGTATCACCACGCAGTCGCACGTGCAAATGTTCGCGGTCACGGGCCCGTACAATCCTACCGGTGTGTCGGATACGCCGAGCCGTCGTCGCATCTTCAGCTGCCGCCCGCTGGCGCCGTCCGAGGCGCGTCCGTGCGCCGAGAAGATCATGACGCGGTTGGGTGCGCAGGCGTATCGTCGCCCGCTGGCGCCGAACGATCTGAAGGGACTGCTCACGTTCTATGACGCCGGGGCCAAGGACGGCGGGTTCGAACTCGGAATCCGCACGGCGGTTGAAGCGTTGCTGGCCAGCCCGCACTTCATCTTCCGGGTGGAAGAGATGCCGGCGGTGTCGAAGCCCGGGGCGCGCGTGGCGGTGAATGGTCTCGACCTGGCGTCGCGTCTTTCGTTCTTCTTGTGGGGCGCTCCGCCCGATTCCCAGCTCGTGTCGTTGGGGCGTCGCGGTCTCCTGACCGACACCACGGTGCTGATTGCGCAGACCAAGCGCATGCTCGCCGACAAGCGCAGTAGCGCGCTGTCCACGCGCTTCGCGGCGCAGTGGCTGCGGTTGTCGGACATCGAAAAGGTGCATCCGGACGCGCTGCAGTACCCTGACTATCGCGAGCAGCTGGCGACGGACATGGTGCAGGAAACCGAGACGTTCTTCGATCATCTCGTGCGGGAGAATCGCAGCTTCCTCGATCTGTATACGGCCAACTGGACGTACCTGAACGAGGATCTCGCGAAGCATTACGGGATCCCCGGGGTGGTCGGGACCGACTTCCGTCGCGTGGAGTATCCGGCCAACTCCGGCCGCGTGGGCATCTTCGGTCACGGCAGCGTGCTCACGCTGACGTCGCACGCGAACCGCACCTCGCCGGTGTTGCGCGGCAAGTGGGTGATGGAAGTGCTCATGGGTACGCCGCCGCCCGCGCCGCCGCCGAACGTCCCCGATCTCGAGAAGACGGGTGACAGCAAGGAAGGTCGTATGCTCACCACGCGCGAGCGGATGGAAGAGCATCGTGCCAACCCGAGTTGCCGGTCGTGTCACGTGTTCATCGATCCCATCGGCCTGGCCATGGACAACTTCGATGTGAACGGACAGTGGCGTATCCGTGAAAACGGCACACCGCTCGACACCCGTGGCGACTTCTACGACGGCACGAAGATCACTAATGCGCTCGAACTGCAGAAGGCGCTGCTGAAGCGGCCCACGCCGCTGGTGCGCAACTTCACGCAGAACCTGATGGCGTATGCCTTGGGGCGTCGCGTGGAGTACTACGATCATCCTGCCGTCCGGAAGATCGAAGCGCAGGTGAAGGCCAACAATTACCGCATGCAGGACTTCATCGTCGGGGTCGTGAAGAGCGACGCCTTCCGACTGAAGAAAGTGATGGAGCAGGCTGACTCGGGGACGAAGGGCGCGTCGGCGCCCGGCGTTCGCTGATCATTCGTAGCACGCATTCGCCAACGATTAGCACCCCGTTCACGATACCGGAGACGCCACACCATGTATTTTCTCAGCGGCAAGGCGATGCCCCGCCGGCAGTTCTTGCAGAACCTCAGCGCCACGATCGCGTTGCCGTATCTGGATGCGATGATTCCGACGGGTCGCGGCTCGCGCATCCTGGCCAACAAGGCGCCGCGCCTCGTGGCCATCGAAATGGTGCACGGCGCAGCCGGCTGCAACGAACTTGGCTCAAAGCTCAACCTCTGGTCGCCAGCGGCGGCCGGCAAGCAGTTTGACCTCGCGCCCACCGCGATGTCGTCGCTCGAGCAGTATCGCGACTACCTCACGATCATCAGCAACACCGACGTGCGTGAAGCGGAGCCGTCGTCGCCGAACGAAATCGGCGGTGACCATTTCCGGTCCAGCGCCACGTTCCTCACGCAGGCGCACGCCAAACAGACGGAAGGCTCGGATGTGAAGGTGGGCACGTCGCTCGATCAGTTGTATGCGAAGCGCTTCGGTCAGGATACGCCGATTCCGTCCATGCAGCTGTGCATCGAGAACGTGGACCAGGCCGGCGGGTGCGCCTACGGGTACGCCTGCGTGTATACCGACTCCATCAGCTGGTCGTCGCCCACCGAGCCGCTGCCGGTCATTCGCGATCCGCGCGTGGCGTTCGAAAAGCTGTTCGGCGTTGGTGGCACGAGCGCCGAGCGCGCGGAGCGCCGTCGCACGCGTCGCAGCATTCTCGACTTCGTGTCGGGGGAGATGTCGTCGCTTAAGGTGAATCTTGGCCCCGACGACCGTCAGCGCCTCGACAAGTACCTCGAAGACATCCGCGAAGTCGAGCGTCGCATTCAGCGCGTGGAAGCGCGCAACCAGAGCGGCGATCCGCGCGAGCTGCCGGAAGCGCCGGCCGGCGTGCCCGATTCGTTCGCCGAGCATGTCAAGCTGATGTTCGACATTCAGGCACTGGCGTTCGCGGCGGACATCACGCGCGTGTTCTCGTTCAAGATGGGACGCGATGGTTCAAGCCGGACGTACCCGGAGAGCGGCACCGACAAGCCGTTCCACCCGGCGTCGCACCACGGCGGCACCGAGCGCGGCGTGAAGGACTTCAACATGATCAACAAGTATCACGTCTCAATGCTGCCGTATTTCCTGGACAAGCTGAAGAGCATCCAGGAGAGCGATGGCAACATGCTCGACAAGACGATGATCATCTACGGCTCGCCGATGGGTGACTCGAACCTGCACAACCATCGCCGCTGCCCGCTCATCCTGCTGGGCAAGGCCGAAGGGCAGCTCGCCGGCAACCTGCATATCAAGGCGCCGGACGGGACGCCGATGGCGAACGCGATGCTCAGCATGATGCACACGCTTGGCCTGAACGATCAGACGAAGTTCGGTGATGCCACGGGTGCCCTCAACCTGAACTCCTATGCCTAAGTTCGGATCGCCGTTCGGAGCGCGGACTGGCTATCGCCTGGCGGTGATCGCGTCGGTGTTCGGTGCCTCGTTGGCACTGGGCGCGGCGCGCACGCCGGCCGACGAATCGCCGGTGGCTGATGCCGTGATGCGTGGCGACAGCTCGCGTGTGCGGCAGCTGATCAAGCAGGGCCTCGACGTGAACGCGGCGCAGCCCGATGGTATGACGGCGCTGCACTGGGCGGCGCAGCGCGGTGATGCCGGCGGCGCGCAGATGCTGATCTACGCGGGGGCCCGCGTTGATGCTGTCACGCGCAACGGCAACTACACGCCGTTGCATCTGGCGGCGCGGAACGGACGCTCGGCCGCCGTGAAGGCGTTGCTGGCGGCTGGCGCCGACGTGAACACGACGACGACCACGGGCGCCGTGACGGCGCTGCACTTCGCGGCATCGAACGGCGATCCCGCCACGGTGACGGCGCTGCTCGACAAGGGGGCGCCGGTGGACACGCGCGAAGGCGCGTGGGGGCAGACGCCGCTGATGTGGGCGGCCTCGGCCAACCGTCTGGCCGCGCTCGACATTTTGATTAAGCGCGGGGCCAATCTCGAACTCGCGTCGAAGATCGAAGACATCTCGGCCAAGGAAAAGGCCGAGCGCGCGATGCTCGTGCAGCGCGGACGTCGCGTGGCCGCCATGAAGGCGGCCGATGCGGCACCGACGGTGGCCGCGGCCGGCCCTGGTGCGGTGGCTGCGCCGGCGACGCCGCGCGTCGCGGTGGCCGTGTCGGCCGCTCCGGCCGCTCCGGCCGCTCCGGCCGCTCCGGCCGCTCCGGCCGCTCCGGCGCCTTCAGCGGCCTCGAAGGCGCCTGCGGCCGGCGGCGCGCCGGTGAAGCGTGACTCCGCGCCCACGCCGCCGCCGCAAACGGGCTTCAACAATCGTGGTCCGACCTATGGCGATCTGATCGGCAACAAGGGTGGACTCACCGCGCTACTGTTCGCGGTGCGTGACGGCAGCGACGCGTGCGTGGCGCGGTTGCTTGAGGCCGGTGCAAAGATCAATCACGTGAGTGAAGGCGATCATACCAGCCCGCTGCTCATGGCGACGATCAACGGCCGCTTTGACATGGCCAAGATGCTGCTCGAGAAGGGTGCTGACGTGAAGCTCCAGAGTGACGCGGGTGCCACGCCACTCTACGCCACGATCAACGTGCAGTGGGCGGCCAAGTCGCTGTATCCGCAGCCCACCGCGCAGTTGCAGCAGGCCACGCCGTACCTCGACCTCATGGAGTCGTTCCTGAAGGCCGGCGCCGACGTGAACGTGCGCCTCAAGAAGCACCTGTGGTTCATGTCGTACAATTTTGACCTGCTGGGCGTGAACACCGTGGGCGCCACCGCGTTCTGGCGTGCCGCGTACGGCACCGATGTGCCCGCGATGAAGCTGCTCGTGAAGTACGGTGCCGACATCACGATCCCGACGATCAAGCCGACCGGTCGTCTGCCTGGCGACGACTCAGGCGGTGACGACGCGGCTGCTGGCGGCAAGGACCCGTCGGGGCTCGCGCCGATTCCTGATGGCGGCCCGGGCGTGTATCCGATTCACGCGGCCACCGGCGTGGGCTACGGGGAAGGCTTCGCCGCTAACTCGCACCGGCACGCGCCGGACGCGTGGATGGCGTCGGCCAAGTATCTGATCGAGGAGCTCAAGGTCGACGTGAACATGCGCGACCACAACGGCTACAACGCCGTCCACCATGCGGCGGCCCGTGGCGACAACGAACTGATCACATATCTCGCCGGGAAAGGCGGGGACATCATGGCGATCAGCCGTCGGGGTCAGACCACCACCGACATGGCGAATGGTCCGGTGCAGCGTATTCCGCCCTTCCTCGAGACCGTGGACTTGCTGGTCAAGATGGGCGCCAAGAACAGCAACAAGTGCAAGTCCTGCTAGTCCGCTAGCGCTCGGACTCGGCATTCCGCTGAGCCACGCCGACCGGGCGGTTGCCCTCAGTCGTCGTGGCTCAGTTCGTATTTGCGCTGCTCGTGCATGCGGTCCTTGCCCTGCGCCGCGTCGCGCCGCTTGGCGGCGTGCATGGCCTGACCATGGGTGGACGAGGTCTTGATGGAGGGCAGGGCTACCTGCTTCTCGAGGGCGGTGCTGCCGCAGGCCGGGCACGCCGGCGCCGTGCTGCCGCGCACCAATGCTTCAAAACTCTGTTGACAGGCTGTGCACACAAAGTCGAACATGGGCATATATGATTCCCGCTCCCGTCTTCCCGGAGGATTGCTGATGCGTCGTTCGTTCGTTTTCGCTACCACTGCCGCCATCGCGGCGTCGCTCTCTACTACGCTGCTCGCCGGCACGGCGCTGGCGCAGCCGGCCACGGCCCGTGTGCAGGTGATTCCGGAAGGGCAGAGCGCGTCGCCCACGCTTACCCCAGGTATCCGTGTGGGCAACATGCTGTTTGCCTCGGGACAACTCGGCATGAGCCGCACCGCACCCGACTCTACCGTCCAGGGACAGACGCGCGTCGCTCTGGAAAGCATGAAGAAGGTGTTCGAGGCTGCCGGTACCACGCTGGCCAACGCCACGAAGTGTACCGTGTTTCTCGTCGACGTGAAGGATTTCGCCGGCATGAATTCGGTATATCGCGAGTTCTTTCCGTCGGCCCCGCCGGCGCGTTCGACGGTGGTGGTTGCCGCGCTCGTGTCGACGGGTGCCAAGGTCGAAATCGAGTGTGCGGGTGTGATTCCCTGAGTTGGTGCGTGCACACGCACGAAGGGCCCGTCAGACGCTGCCTACGCGACCTGACGGGCCCTTCGTCGTGGTGGTGCGAGATGCCTTACTTACCCGTTGGCCAGACCACACCCTGGTTCCCGCGCTTGACGGCCCCGATACCCTTGTAGCGGAACTTTTGCAGGCGCTTGCCCTCGTACGTTTCCGTGGTGTAGATGTTGCCCTTGGAGTCGGTCGCAATGCTGTGCACGGCGAAGAACTGTCCGGGCTGACGGCCGCCGTCGCCGAAGCTGGTGAGGATTTCCAGCGACTGCCGGTCCATCACATACACGCGTTCGTTCTTGCCGTCGGCGAGATACAAGTACTTCTGGGCCGCGTCCTTCGAGAAGGCGATGTCCCACACCGAGCCGTCGCCGCGCGTGGCCGGTGCGATGCGCACCTCCTTCACGAACTTGCCGTCCTTCTGGAACACCTGGATGCGATCGTTGGGACGGTCGCAGACGTACACCAATCCATCCGTCGTGGGCTCAGCGCAGTGCACCGGATTGCGGAACTGCTGCGCCAGCGGTGCCGACGGATCGTACGGTGGCATGCGCGCGTCGTCGGGCTTGTTGCCGTAGGCGCCCCAGAAGCGCTTGAGCTTCCCGCTGTTCATGTCGAGCACGGCCACGCGCTTGTTGCCGTAGCCGTCGGCCACGTACGCTTCGCCGGCCTTGGTGTCGAACGTGATCTTGGCCACGCGCCCGAAGTGCGTGCTGTCGTTGCTGGCCGATCCCTGACCGGGCGTGCCGATCTGCTGCAGGAACTTGCCCTCGTGCGAGAACTTCAGGATGTGCGAGTCGGCAGGGCCGTTGCCGCCGATCCAGATGTTGTCCTTGTCGTCCACCGCCACGCCGTGATTCGACCCGGGCCAGACGTAGCCTTCTCCCGGTCCACCCCAGCCCTTCACCAAGTTGCCGTCGGGGTCGAACTCGAGAATCGGTGGGGCCGACGCGCAGCATTCCCCGATGGGCGGCTTGGCATTCAGGCCGGCTTCGGTGCGCTGATTCAGGGTGGAATCACCGCGGTGGATGATGAACACGTGGTCGCGGCTGTCCACGCCGACGCCGATGACGGAGCCGAGGATCCAATGGTTGGGCATCGGCTTGGGCCAGACTGGATCGACCTCGAACCGCGGGGCCTGCACCATCTGCCGGTCGGTGGCACGCAGCGACGCTTGCGCGACACCGAGGGCACCGATCGTCAGCGTGAGGGCCGTCCAGCGCAGCGTGTTGCGCGTCCTCGTCATCAGCAACTCCATCAGGGGTAGGACCCCGTGTGGATTCCGGGGCGGGATGGTATCTTCGAGCGATTGCGGCTGAGCCGCGATCCTCCTTTAGTAACGCTGCATCTCCCGCCTGTCCAGAGAATCGCCGCCCGCTTCGCGATGCCCTTTCTCTTCTCCCTGCTTGCGCTGTTGTTGATCCTCGTGCCGGGACATCGTGCGCATGCGCATGAAATCCCGGCCACGGTGGTCGTGCGCACCTTCGTGAAGCCCGAGGGCGCGCGGGTGCGCCTGCTGGTACGCGTGCCCTTAGAGAGCATGCGTGACGTGTCATTTCCCACGCGTGGCGCCGGGTTGCTGGATGTGGCGCGGGCTGAGCCCACGCTGCGCGATGCCGCCCAGTTGTGGATTGCCGATGGCGTGCGCCTGCGCGTGGGCGATCTCGCCTTGGGCGCCCCGCAGGTGGTGGCGGTTCGTGCTGCGCTGCCCAGTGATCGCGCCTTCGAGCGCTACGACAGCGCGCTGCGCGCCGTCCAGGCGTTGCCGCTGCCGGTGAGCACGGAGATTCCGGTGGGGCAGGTGTTGCTCGACGTGTTGCTCGACGTACCGACGAACGGTGTGATCGTTGGCGACGACGCCGACTTGGTGCTCGAGCCCGCGTGGGCGCACCTCGGCGTGCGCACCACGACGGTCGTGACGCTGCTGCTGCGCAGCGGTGTCGAGCGCGTGATTACGTTCGACGGCGATCCGGGCGACGTGCGCCTTGATCCGCGCTGGTGGCATGCGGCGTGGCGGTTCGTGCTCGCCGGTATGGTGCACCTGTTCAGCGGTCTCGATCATCTGCTGTTCGTGCTCTGCCTCGTGCTGCCGATTCGCGCCATGCGCCCGCTGGTCGGCGTGATCACGGCATTCACGATCGCGCACTCCATCACGCTGGTGGCCTCGGCGATGGGCTTTGCGCCCACGGCGTTGTGGTTTGCGCCGTTGGTGGAAGTGTTGATTGCCGCATCCATCGTGTATCTGGCACTCGAGAACATCGTGGGCGCCCGCGTGCCGCATCGCTGGATCATCGCGTTCGCCTTCGGCTTGGTGCATGGTTTCGGATTCTCCACCGCGTTGCGCGAGCAGCTGCAGTTTGCCGGGGCGCATCTGCTCACGTCGCTTGCCGCGTTCAACGTGGGCGTGGAGCTCGCGCAACTGGCCGTGCTGCTCGTTGCGGTACCGGCGCTCCGCTGGGCGTTCGCGCGTGGCGTGCCTGAGCGCATGGGCGTGATCATCGTGTCGGCATTCATCACGCATGAGGCGTGGCATTGGCTGCTGGAGCGTGCGGCCACGTTGCGCACGTACCGTTTCACGCCGCCGGTGCTCGATGCGCTGTTTCTGGCGGACGTGCTGCGGGGCGCGATGGGGGTGCTAATCGTGATCGGGGTAGCGTGGGGCATTTCGGGTGTGATGCGTCGCCTGTCGGGCGCACGCGCGGCGTCGCGTGCCGTGACGGGTGTGTTGCTCTGTGTCGCGGCGGCGACGAGCGCCGCGCCGCGCACGAGTACGGCGCAGTCGCCCAAGTCGACCACGCAGGGCGTGTACACGCTCGCGCAGGCCGCGAAGGGCAAGAATGTGTTCAATGGCGCCTGTCTTGGCTGTCACACCACGGCCACGCACATGGGGCCGGCGTTCGAGTTGAAGTGGTTCGGGCGGCCGCTCTGGGAGCTGTACGGCTATCTCAGCAACTTGATGCCCAAGTCGGCACCCGGCACGCTCACCGAAGATGAATACGTGTGGGTCACGGCCTACATCCTGAAGCTGAACGGTATGCCGGCCGGCAAGGTGGAGTTGAACGCCGAGCCGGCGTGGTTGAAGGCGGTGCGCATTGATCCGGTGCCGAGCAATGCACCGGCGAATGCGCCGTCGCTGTTCGAAGATCGTTGGGAAGTCCGCAGGTTCAGATTCGTCCCGCAGTTCTGAGGAGATCAGATGATGCAACGCAGGACCAAACGGCTCGTTGGCTTCGCGCTGGTGGCGGGTGCCGCCGTCGTCGGTGCCACGTTCACACGTGTCGCTCCCACGGTGGCGCAACAGGGCAAGCCCCTCGTACGCGGCAACGCGTACGGCGAATGGCGGCACTGGGGCGCCGATCAGTGGAGCACGCGTTACTCGCCGCTCGAACAGGTCAACGCCAGCAACTTTGATTCCCTGCAGGTGGCGTGGGAGTGGAAGGCCAGCGCGTTCGGCAAGGACGAGTACTATCGCACCACGCCGATCTTCGCCAACGGTCGACTGTTCACCGTGGCCAGTACGCGTCGCGTCGCCACGGCGCTCGATCCGGAAACGGGTGAAACGTTGTGGATGTACCGTTTGGACGAAGGCATCCGGTGGCAAAAGGCGCCGCGGCAGTTCGCTGGTCGCGGCCTGTCCTACTGGACCGACGGCCGCATTGAGCGTGTGCTGCTGGTGACGCCGGGTTATCACCTGATCTCGCTGGATGCGAAAACGGGCAAGCCCGATCCGCTGTTCGGCAAGAACGGTGTGGTCGACTTGATGGACGGCTTGGGCTATCCCATGGTACCGTTGGCCGTCGATGACTCGGGGCCGCTCATCATCTCCGACGCCGCGCCGATGCGCAAAGCGAAGCCCGGTGAAACGTGGGACCCCGTGAAGAAGATCGGCGCCGACGGCACGGTGGGCCTCGATCCGGCCGCCGGACAGATCGCCGCCAGTTCACCGGCGATGGTGGTCGGTAACATGATCGTGTTGGGCAACTCGTCGATTCACGGCTACTACCCGATTCGCACGCACAACGTGACGGGCACCGTGCGCGGATTCGATGTGCGCACCGGCCGTCAGGTGTGGAAGTTCAACCTCGTGCCGCAGCCCGGTGAGTTCGGTGCCGAGACCTGGAAGAACGGCTCGAAGAACGGCAGTAAGGGCGTGGGCAAGAACGACGCGTGGGCGCCGTACGCCGCCGACGAGCAGCTTGGTCTCGTGTACATCCCGGTGGGGATGCCGCTGATGGACGAGTACGGCGGACATCGCCCGGGTAACAACCTTTACGGCAACTCGCTGGTCGCCCTCGATGCCAAGACGGGGCTGCGGAAGTGGCACTTCCAGATGGTGCATCACGACATCTGGGACTACGACACACCGATGGCGCCGAACCTGATGGACATCACGGTGGACGGCAAGCTGCGGAAGGTCGTGGCGCAGACCACGAAGCAGGGGTGGGTGTACACGTTCGATCGCGCCACCGGTGAGCCCATCTGGCCGATCGTGGAAACGCCGGTCATGAAGAGCGACGTGCCGGGCGAAGTGTCGTCGCCCACGCAGCCGATCCCGAGCAAGCCGGCGCC
>CANHJV010000075.1 GCA_947461225.1 Gemmatimonadota bacterium
ACGCGCCGGTCGAGGACCGCCGCCACCATGGCGAGCGCGCCCCCCTGACTGCCCCCCTGCACCACGTAATGCGTCCCGTCGAACTGCGGCAGCGACCACAAAAAGTCACCCGCGCGGACGGTACCCACGAACACGCGCTTGTAGTAGTAGGCGTCGCGATCCTCGAGACCGAACAGGCTGTAGCCGCGCAGTGCGGTGGCACGCAGTTCGTTGTACAGCAGCGAGTCACGATCGACCGGGATGCCGTGAATCCCGATGGTCAGATGGATGACGCCGCGCTGCGCGGTGCTCACCCCCGGGAAGTACGGCCGGACCCCGGCCCCGGGCACGACCAGCATCGCCGGGTACCTCCCTGGCTTGGTCGGCACCGACAGCATGCCGTACAGGCGGCTCCCCGGCACGTGGTTCTGGAACGACACGTGGTACACGTCCACCTCCGCCGTAGAGCGCTCAGGAAGGCGCGTCATGATCGGCTCGAGCGGCGTCTTGCGCGCCTCGGCCACCGCGTCGCTCCAGAAGCGGTCGAAGTCGACCGGGTCTGGGGTGTGATCCCGCAGGCGCTCGGGGGAAAAGCCGGCGGTCGCCATACCACTCACGCGGGCGCCCCCCACCAGTGCCGTCGCGGTGACGCGCAGGAAACCGGGCGTCGCCATGCTACGCACCAAAACGGCCTGTCCGTCGGTCAGCATGACCGAGTCGGACCAAATAGCAGGCATGCGCTCGGGACCGAGCGCCACGAAGACCCGCCGTCCGGCCAACGGCTTCCCGCCCTGCTGCAGCGTGACACGAAACCGCGCGCTGTCACCAACGGCGTAGCGCCAGTCGGCGCGGTCGAGCGTGATCTGCAGCACCGGCGCGGCCGGCTGCGCCGCGAGCACGGCCGGCGTGCCGAGCGGCGTGCCGAGCGGCGCGGCGAGGAGCAGGATGGGAAGGAGGGCGGGAAGACGCATGCCGCAAGCTGTGGGGGGAGGGCGTCGTGCCGCCAGCCATTTTCCTGGACCCGGGCAAGTCTGTTCCGGGAGGCCCCATCGAGCGTGGCAGGTCGCTACTTTCAGCGACGCGTCGCGAAGTCGCGTATGTCGCAGAGGTCGCTTCCCCCGCCTGTCCCTCGTTCGCACGATGAGCCCTTACGTCACCTTCCTGCTGTATCTGCTGGCGATCGTCGGTTTTCTGGGCCTCGTGCTCACGCTGAACGCGTGGCTCGGCCCCAAACCGGTGATGACGAGCACCAAATTCGAGCCCTTCGAATGTGGTGCGACGCCCGTGGATATCGTGAATGTGAAGGCGGTGCCCATCAAGTATTACGCGGTGGCCGTCATTTTCATTTTGTTCGACCTCGAGACGATGTTCCTGTTCATCTGGGCGCTGGGCGCCCGGCCGCTCTCGGGGTTTCTGATGTTCACGCTGGCGCTGTTCATCTTTCTGCTGGTCATCAGCCTGCTGTACGTCTACAAGGCGCGCATTCTGGAAGCGGTGACGGAGTAATCATGTACGGCAAACCACTTCCCATCGTGGACGCCCTCGGCGCTCCCACTGCATCATCGAACGCGTCCGCGCACACCAAGTCCGCGTCGTTCGAGTACCTCACCACACGCAAGGACGAACTGGTGGGTTGGGCGCGCAAGTTCTCGCTCTTTCCGTATCCGTTCGTGACCGCCTGCTGCGCCATGGAGTTCATGGCCGTCAGCGCCTCGGCCTACGACACCGACCGCTTCGGCGCCGCCCTGCCTCGTTTCTCGCCGCGCCAGGCCGACCTGCTCATGGTGGTGGGCACGGTGACGCAGAAACAGGCGCCGATTCTGCTCAAGGTGTACGAGCAGATGTGCGAGCCGAAGTGGGTGATGGCCTTTGGCGTGTGCGCGACCTCGGGTGGGTTCTATCAGAACTACGCGTCGCTGCCCGGCATCGACCGCATCATTCCGGTGGACGTGTACGTGCCGGGATGTCCGCCGCGCCCCGAGATGGTGATCGACGGCATCATGCAGCTGCAGGAAAAGATCGCCAACGGCAAGCATCTCATCGTGAACGAGTCGTTCTAACCGTGACGACGCCGCTTCTCGATCTCGTGGCGCAGCAGCTCGCGCCGCATACCGGTGTCACCTCGCATGGCGTGCAGCATGGGGTGCTGGTGCTGCACCTCGAGCCGGTCGCACTCATGGCCGTGGCCACGCGCCTCAAGTCCGAATTCGCCTTCGACCTGTTTCTCGACGTCACCGCCATCGATTGGCCCGACGACGCGCTGCGCTTTGAAGTCGTGCACCATTTCTATTCGACGTCGCACAAGGTGCGCGTGCGCCTGAAAACGCGCGTCAGTGCGAGCGATCCGACCGTCGATACGCTGACGTCGCTGTACGGGTCGGCCGGCTACATGGAGCGCGAATGCCACGACATGTACGGCATCGTATTCCGCGGCAACGCCGATCTTCGCCCCATTCTGCTGTACGAAGGCTTTTCGGGACATCCGCTGCGCAAGGACTACCCCAAGCAGCTGGAGCAGCCGCTGGTCCCCTACCGTCCGCCGCAGGGTACCCTTGTCCGCTAGCATCCCGAATCCGATTCGCGCCGCCTTCACCACGCACGAGCGCGACGACACGGTCATTGTCAGCATCGGCCCGTCGCACCCCGCCACGCATGGTACGGTACAGATCATCGCCGAGCTGGATGGCGAGAAGGTGCTGCGCACCGACGTGCACTGCGGCTATCTGCATCGCGGCTTTGAGAAGGAGTGCGAGGATCACACCTGGCACAACCTCATTCCGTACGTCGATCGCCTGAACTATTGCTCGGCCCTGATCAACGACTTCGCATACTGCGATGCCGTGGAGCAGATGATGGGTATCGAGATCACGCCGCGCACGAAGTATCTGCGCACGCTGCTCTCCGAGTACTCACGCATCACCGACCACCTCACGTGCGTCGCGGCGAGTCTCATGGAGCTTGGCGCCATGACGGCGTTCCTGTATCTCGTCACGGTGCGAGACTACATGTACGAGCATCTCGCCGCGCTCACGGGCGCGCGCGTGACGTACTCGTATGGCCGCATCGGCGGGCTCGCCAACGACGTGCCCGACGGCTGGTTCGCCCGCCTGCACGAGATCCTGGCCGAGTACGAGACGTACATCGCGCGGGTGCACGGCCTGGTCGATCGCAACCGCATTTTCATCGACCGCCTGCGCAACGTGGGCACGATCAGCACCGCCGATGCCCTGCACTGGGGCTTCACCGGCGTGATCCTGCGCTCCACCGGCGTGCCCCGTGACCTCCGCAAGGACACGCCGTATCTGGCCTACGCCGAACTCGATTTTGACGTGCCCGTGGGTATCAATGGCGACAACTACGATCGGTACTACGTGCGCATGCGTGAGATGGACGAGTCGGTATATATGATCCGTCAGCTCATGGACATGATGCCCGAGGGTCCGATCAACGTGGACGATCGCCGTTGCGTGTTCCCCGAGAAGACGCTCGTGTACAACGAGATCGAATCGTTGATCAATCATTTCAAGCTCGTGATGGAAGGCCCGTCGGTACCGGCGGGCGAGATCTACCTGGCGCACGAAGCACCCAACGGCGAACTCGGGTTCTTCCTCGTGAGCACCGGGGGTGGCACGCCGCACAAGGTGCACGTGCGGTCGCCCAGCTTCGTCCACATGGGCGGCGTGCACCGCATGCTCGATGGCCATCAGCTCGCCGACATCGTCACGACGTTCGGCTCCGTGAACATGATCGGTGGGGAGTGCGATCGATGACCGGTCTGGTACAACGCCTGATCCCCGAGTTCGAAGTGTGGAAGCGCCGGTATCCGGCCGGCTTCGACGGTTCGCTCTCGATTCCCGCGCTCCGTCGTATTCAGGAAGAGCGCGGCTACATCGCCGACGAAGACATCACCGATCTCACCGCGTATCTCGGCGTGCCGCGTACGCAGATCGATGAGGTCGTGGCCTTCTACACGCAGTTCACCCGCGTTCCCCTGGGAAAGCACCACCTCCAGGTGTGCCACAACGTGAGCTGTTCGCTGCGCGGCGCCGAAGGACTGGTGAAGCATCTCTGCGGGCGCCTCGGCATCAAGCCCGGCGAGACCACCGCCGATGGGCAGTTTTCGTTGACCACGGTGGAGTGCCTCGCCTCGTGTGGCACCGCGCCGATGATGATGGTGGGCGACGCCTACTTCGAGAACCTGACGCCGGCGTCGGTAGACGCGCTGCTCACTGAGTTGAAGGAGACGCCGTGAAATTCTTCATGAACTTCCCGGTCACCGACACGTCGCACACGTTGGCCGAGTATCGCACGCGCTTCGGCTATCAAGCGCTGGAGAAGGCGTTGAGCATGGCGCCCACCGACGTGACGAAGGAAGTCGCGGCCTCCGGCCTGCTCGGGCACGGGGGCGCGGCCTTCCCCGCCGGCCGCAAGTGGGGCGTGGTCAAGTTAGACGACGGTGAACCGCACTACGTCTGCATGAATGCTGACGAAGGCGAGCCGGGCACCTTCAAGGACCGCTGGCTCATGGAGTATGTGCCGCACATGGCGATCGAGGGGCTGATCATCGGCTCCTATGCGCTACAGGGACGGCACGCATTCATCTATATCCGCGGCGAGTTTGATCTGGCGCATCGCCGGATGGCCGACGCCATCGAAGAGGCGTACGCGGCCGGATTGCTGGGCGAGAACATCCTTGGCACGGGGTACTCGCTCGATGTCGTGCTGTATCGTGGCGCCGGCTCGTACGTGTGCGGCGAGGCCTCAGCCATGTTGGCCTCGCTCGAGGGAAAGAAGGGCTGGCCGCGCAATCGGCCGCCGCGCCTCACCGTGAAGGGGCTGTACCAGAAGCCCACCGTGGTGAACAACGTGGAAACGCTGGCCAACGTGCCGGTGATCCTTCGTCTTGGCGCCGCAGAGTTCAGGAAAACCGGCACGCCCAAGAGTCCGGGCACGCAGATGATTTCGATCTCCGGCCACATCGCGAAGCCGGGCGTCTACGAAATCGAGTATGGCTACTCGTGGGAGAAGTTCATCTACGAGGATTGCGGCGGCATGCAGAACGGGAAGGCACTCAAGTGCATCATTCCCGGCGGCGTGTCCACGAAGCTGCTGAGTGCGAGTGAGATCGCCGGGGTCACCCTCGACCACAACTCGGCGGTGGCGGCCGGTTCGCAGGTGGGCTCGGGCGGCATGATTGCGATTGCCGAAGGCACCTGCATGGTGCGCTTGGCGGCGGTCATTCAGCGCTTCTACCACCATGAGTCGTGCGGACAGTGCACGCCGTGCCGTCAGGGCATGGGGTGGATGGAGCGCATTCTGAACCGCATCGTGGCGGGCGGCGGACGTCCGGAGGATATCGATCAGCTGTACAAGATCGGAGAAGCCAACGATGGCACGACCATCTGCAGCCTCGGTGACTCCGCGGGCTACGCCTGTTCGGCCATTCTCGATCACTACCGTGAAGAGTTCGAGTACTACATCCAGAACGGACGCTCCATGTACGACGGCAATCTGACCGTGGAAGATCCGTTCGCGGATTCGCCGTTTGCGCACGCACTGGCCGGAGCCATCTCGTGAGTGATGTCACGGTGGCACCCGTCGCGGCGAAGAAGATGCTTGATTTTGCGATCGATGGCGTGGCGATGCAGGCCGAAGACGGGCAGACGGTGATTCAGGCTGCGCGCGCCAACGGCGTGGACATCCCGCATTTCTGCTGGCATCCGCAGCTGTCCGTGCCCGGCAACTGCCGGATCTGCATGGTGGAGATCGAACAGGATTCGGGCGACCCGTGGTTCGATATCGCCTGCAACATGCCGGTCACCGCCGGCATGCGGGTCCTGACCAAGTCGGACAAGATCAAGACGCTCAATCAGGACACGATGCAGTTCATCACGCTCAACCACCCGGTTGACTGTGGCATCTGCAACAAGTCGGGCGAGTGTCTGCTGCAGGACTATCACTACGAACTGAACGGCGCCGCCTCGAAGTCGCGCGATGCGAAGACGCACGCCACCAAGTTCTTCCCGCTGTCCGACCGCATCATGCTGGACAACGAGCGGTGCATCATGTGCACGCTCTGTGTCCGCTTCACGAACGAAGTGTCGGGCTCAAAGGCGCTTGGGGCCGTACATCGCGGCGACCATGCGCTCATCCGTCCCGCCGAAGACGCCGACTTCAATCTCGACGTCTACTCCGACAACGTGATTGACCTCTGCCCGGTGGGGGCGCTGCTCTCCACCGAGCTGATGACGCATGCCCGCGTGTGGTACCTGCAGGCCACGAAGTCGGTGTGCCCGGGGTGCGAGCGCGGCTGCAGCATCGACGTGTGGCACCGCAAGCATGAGTGGAAGCTGAACGCGCTCGATCCGCGCCTGAACACGACCATCGATCGGATCACGCCGCACGAGAATCCCGAGGTGAACGGCCTGTGGGTGTGCAACAAGGCCCGTGACCTCGCGCATCTGTTCGAACGGCCGCGCGCCGAGCAGTCGATGCAGCGCGGTGCCCCGGTGGACCTGACCGTCGCCATCGCGGCGGCGAAGCAGCTGATCGCACGCGCGAAGAAGCCGGTGGCGATCGTGTCGAGCTGGGGCTCCAATGAAGAGCTGGCGGCGTTTCATGCCGCGTTCGGCTCGCAGGTGCCAGGCTTCGTGAAGGCCGATCACCTGCCGCTTCCGGGCGAGGTGCTCGAAGATCACCTGCTCATCAAGCCCGATAAGAATCCCAATCGCAAGGCGGCGCTGGCGTTGTATCCGGCGCTCCCCGAGCGCGTGAGCGATGCGCTCACGGCGGATACCGATCTGGTGCTGGTGTGGGGCGAAGGCTTCGACAGCGCGCTGGTGCCGAGTGGGGCGACGGTGATCCGCCTGGATTCGTACGTGCATGCCGCGAATGGGACAGCGGAGGTGTTCATCCCGATCAGCGTGCAGACCGAGCGCAGCGGGCATTACACCAACTTCAATGGCGTGGTCACGCCGTTCGAGGCGTGCTTCCCGGTGAAGCCCAGCATCGTGCACGCGGAGACGCTGTTCGCCGCCCTTTCGACTACGTCGGGGGCATGACCGTGTTCATGCCAGACCTGGTCGTGTCGCTGGTGTTCATCACGTATGCCATCGTCGTGCTGCTCAGCTTCGGCGGGCTGCTCACGTGGGTGGAGCGCAAGCAAGCCGCCGTGATGTCAGACCGAATCGGCGCGAACCGCGCCTACATCAAGATCCCGTTCACCAACATCAAACTGGTGTGGCTGGGACTCTTTCACGGCATGGCCGACGGCCTGAAGATGCTCCTCAAGGAGAACTTCAAGCCGAAGACGCATGACGCGCTGGGCTACTTCCTGGCGCCGTTCGTCGTGTTCGCGCCGGTACTGCTGGTGTTCGCCGTGATTCCGTTTGGCGGCACGCTCGATCCCGCCCAGCTGTTTCCGTCGTTGGCCTCGTGGTTCGGTGGCCGCACCTACCCGTTGCAGATCGCCCAGCTCGACGCCGGCATCCTGATCGTGTTCGCCTTCAGCGGAATCACGATCATTGGCACGATGCTGGCCGGCTGGAGCTCGGAGAACAAGTTCTCGCTCCTGGGCGGACTGCGGGCCGGCTCGCAGATGATTTCGTACGAGTTGGTCATGGCCCTCACCATCATGGGTCTGATTCTCGTGTACGGCACCGTCGACCTGGGCGCGATCGTGCGCCAGCAGTCTGGCGTCATGCTGGGCGTACTGCCGAAGTGGGGCGTGTTCATGCAGCCCTTCGCAGCATTCCTGTTTCTCACGGCGGCCATCGCCGAGAACAAGCGCATTCCGTTCGACCTGCCCGAGGCGGAGTCGGAGCTGGTGGCGGGCTACTACACCGAATACAGCGCCATGAAGATGGGCCTCTTCATGTTCGCCGAGTTTATTCAGATTGCGATCGTCGGCGCGCTGTTTACCACGCTGTTTCTGGGTGGCTACAACCTGCCGTTCATGAGCGATGCCGGATTCCTGTTTCCCGGCGGTCATGCGGTGCCGTTGAGCCACGGACTGGTGGTGCCGCTGCAGATGCTCGGCTTCCTGGCCAAAGTCTTCCTGATGTGCGTGATCCAGATCCAGATCCGCTGGTCACTGCCCCGTTTCCGGTACGACCAGATGCTGTCGTTCGCGTGGAAGATGCTGTTGCCGTTGTCGCTGGCGAATCTGGTGGTGACCGCCGTGGCCATGTGGCTGCTGGAGGGTGGCCAGTGACCACGCCGCCGATCAAGCCTCCGGTTACGCCTGTCGTGCGCACCGTGAAGTACGAGCGCAAGCAATATTGGAACGAGCCCACCATGACGTGGTGGGAGAAGGCGTACCTGCCCGAGGTCATGCGCGGGCTGGCGATCACGACCGGGATCTTCCTGCGCAACATGGGCAAGTGGATCACCGGCCGTCGTGGCGCCATCACCACGTACTATCCCGAAGAGAAGCGTGCCGATTTTGCGCCGGCCAACCGGGGCAAGCATATCCTCACGCAGCGCCCCGACGGGTCGCCGCAGTGTATCGCGTGCAACATGTGCGCGACCGTGTGCCCAGCGAAGGTGATCGAGATCGAAGCCGGCTTCGACATCAATGATCCGGCGCACCCCAAATCGCCGATCCGTTTCGAGATCGACTATTCGCGCTGCGTATTCTGCGGCTTGTGCGTCGAGGCCTGTCCGGAAGATGCCATCCGCATGGAAACGGACATTCCCGACCTCGTGTCGGGCGATCGCTACAATATGTGGCTCACGATGGATGAGATGCTGACCTGGAATCCGAAGCAGGACGTGCTCAAGCCATATCCACCGAAGCCGGTCGCCCTGAAGGTCAGCGACAGCATTCTGCGAGGGCGTTCGTCATCGACACACTGATTTTGGGCCTGATGGGCGCCATCGCGCTCATTTCGGCCGTGCTTATGCTCGTGATGCGCGAGCCCATGCGTGTCGCGCTCGCGCTGATCACGACCATGGTCATGCTGGGCGGCATCTACGGCCTGCTGGGCGTGCACTTCATCGCCGCGTTCCAGGTACTGATCTACGTGGGCGCGGTGATGGTGTTCATGGTGTACGTCATCATGTTGCTCGAGGTGCGCGAAGCGCCCGGCAATGTGACGTACTCCCGCTTTCTCGTGCCCGGCGTGATTGCGTTTGCCGCGCTCGTGGGCGTCCTCGGCATCAGCGTGTACCGCAGCAGCGCCGAGGTGCTCACGGCGCCAGGCGCCTCCGCGTTCAGTCTCACGCAGTTCTCCGCGGCGTTCCTGTCGGACTACTGGCTGGAGTTCGAGCTCACCTCGGTCTTTCTGGTGGCGGCCATCGTGGCCGCGCTGGCCGTGATCAAAGTGAGCCGGCGCGCGCAGGCATTGACGCAAGGATCAACGCCGGGATCAACGCCGGGATCAACGCCGGGGCGGGCCAATGGATAAGGTGCACCTGCTGCTTCTGCTCTCGGGCGCGCTCTTTGCGCTGGGCCTGCTGGGCGTGATCGTGCGCCGCAATGCGCTCGTGATGCTGATGTGCATGGAGCTCATGCTGAACGGCGTGAACCTCAGCCTGGTCACCTTTTCGCAGCAGCGCGGCGATGCCGCGGGCGCGATCCTGGTACTTCTGGTGTTCGTCGTCGCCACCGCGGAAATCGCGCTGGCCATTCCGATCGTGCTGCTGCTCGTGCGCTTCAAGCGCTCGATGGACATCGATCGTTACGCTGATCTCAAGGGCTGAGCCGCATGCCTCATACGCTGGCGCTCATCGCCCTGCTGCCGCTCGTCGGCTTTCTGTTCAATGGATTCTTCGCCACGGCGATCGGCGGCCATCGCGCCAACGAGCGCGCCGCCGGCCTCATCGGGTCGGCCTTTCCGCTGGCGGCCTTCGCGCTCACGATCAAGGCATTCCTCGATCTGCAGGCGGGCGGCTTCGCGCCGATCGTCGAGCCGCTCTATCGCTGGGCCCTCATCGGCACGTCGTCGTTCGAGATCGCGTTCTACTTCGATCGCCTCAGCGCGATCATGACGCTGGTGGTCACGGGTGTCGGGTCGGTGATCCACATCTATTCCACCGGCTACATGCACGGCGATAAGAGCTTCGGGCGCTTCTTCGCGTACCTGAATCTCTTCCTGTTCTTCATGCTGCTGCTGGTGCTCGGCCGTTCCATGCTCGTGCTGTTCGTGGGCTGGGAGGGCGTGGGACTGGCCTCGTACCTGCTGATCGGTTTTTGGTTCGACGATCTCACCAATGCCAAGGCCGGCCGGAAGGCGTTCATCACCAACCGTATCGGTGATGCCGGCTTCCTGCTGGGCATGTTCCTGTTGTACCGCGCCTTCGGCACGCTCGACATGGACACGATCAACAGCGCGTTCGTGAGCGGGACCGGTGCCGCGCTGCTGGTACCGGCCAGTCTGGTCGGCCTGTTGCTGTTCGTGGGCGCGACGGGCAAATCGGCGCAGATCCCGTTGTACGTGTGGCTCCCCGACGCCATGGCCGGCCCGACGCCAGTGTCGGCGCTGATCCACGCCGCCACCATGGTCACGGCGGGCGTGTATCTCACGGCGCGCATGTCGGGCATCTACATGATGGCGCCCGAGGCCTCGCAGGTGATCGCGGTGGTGGGCGTACTCACGGCGTTCTTCGCCGCCACCGTGGCGCTGGTGCAGACGGACATCAAGAAGGTGCTCGCCTACTCCACCGTGTCGCAGCTGGGCTTCATGTTCCTGGCGCTTGGTGTCGGGGCGTACGGTGTGGCCATCTTCCACGTGGTCACGCACGCGTTCTTCAAGGCCTGCCTGTTCCTCGGCGCGGGCAGCGTGATTCACGCGCTTGGCGGCGAACAGGACATCCGCAAGATGGGCGGCCTGCGCACCAAGATTCCGCTCACCTTCTGGACCTTCGCCATCGCGACGGTCGCGATCGCCGGCATTCCGGGACTCGCCGGCTTCTTCTCGAAGGACGAAATCCTCTGGTACGCCTTCGCCAGTGCGAAGGGCGGTGCGCCGTGGCTGTGGGGCATGGCGGCACTGACCGCGCTGATGACGGCGTTCTATATGTTCCGCCTGTTGTGGCTCACGTTCATGGGCGCTTCACGCATGAGTCATGAGGTGGAGCACCATGTACACGAGTCACCGTTCTCCATGACCGGCGTGCTGATGCTGCTGGCGCTGTTGTCAGCGGGTGGTGGGTACATCGCGATTCCACACTTCCTGGAACCGCAGATTCCGCTGCCGCCGATCGTCGAAAGCCTCGAGCACTATGAGCACACGCTGCTGATCGTGTCGATCGTGCTGGCCTTCGCCGGACTCGGGCTCGCGGTGTTCATGTTCAGCGGGCCGGCGTCGCGCCCGGACGGCATCAAGCAGGCGATGCGGCCGATTCACCGGCTGCTGTCGGGCAAGTATTTCGTGGACGAGCTCTACGAGCGCGTGATCGTGAAACCGCTGGCCTGGTTCTCCGACGTGGTGCTGTTGCGTGGCAGTGACAGGATGCTGGACGGCTCGCTGAACGGCTTGGCGTCGCTGGCCCAGCGCACCGCGGGTGTCTTGAGTCGCGTCCAGACCGGCAGCCTGCACCTCTACGCGTTGCTGGTGCTGGTCGGCATCGTGGGCGCCCTGCTCTGGAGCTGGCGTCATGTCTGAGTTCGCGATGGGACCGATGCTGCTGAATCTCGTGTTGTGGCTGCCGATCGTCGGCGTGGGGCTGGTGCTGCTGTTGGCGCGCGCGAACGACGGCTTGTCGCGCACGATCAGCGCCGCCGTGATGACCGTGCAGTTCGCACTGACCACGGTGCTGTATCTCCAGTTCGATGCCACCGCTGCGGGGCTGCAGTTCGCCACGCAGCTCCCGTGGATCGCCCAGTGGGGCGTGTCGTACCTGATCGGACTCGACGGCTTCAACATCCTGCTCGTGCTGCTCACAGCCTTCCTGGGCCCGATCGTGGTGCTGGGCGCGTGGACATCGATCAAGAAGGATGTGCCGCTCTTTCACGTCATGGTGCTGGTGCTGCAGTTCGCCATGATGGGCGCTTTCGTGTCTCAGGATCTCTTCCTGTTCTATCTGTTCTGGGAAGCGATGCTGATTCCGATGTTCCTGATCATCGGCATGTGGGGCGGCGCGCGGCGCGTGTACGCCACGCTCAAGTTCGTGTTGTACACCGCGTTCGGCAGCATCCTCATGCTGGCGGCGGTGATCTATCTCGTGCACTCCATGCAGCAAAGCAGCGGTGTGATGTCGTTCGCGTTCGCTGACTTGTATCAGACGCAGCTGCCGCTGTCGGTGCAGACCATTCTGCTGGGCGCCTTCGCGTTGTCGTTCGCGATCAAGGTGCCGATGGTGCCGCTGCACACGTGGCTCCCCGATGCGCACGTGGAAGCGCCAACGGCCGGCTCGGTGATTCTGGCCGGTGTGCTGCTGAAGATGGGCACCTACGGTTTCATGAAGCTGGGCTTCCCGCTGTTTCCCGACGCCGCGCGCGCCTTCACGCCGCTGCTGATGACGCTGGCCGTGATCAGCATCGTGTACGGTGCCTGCCTCGCGCTCGTGCAGACCGACATCAAGAAGATCATCGCCTACTCGTCGATCAGTCACTTGGGCTACGTGATGCTGGGACTGCTCAGCCTCGAGCTGGTGGGCATTCAGGGCGCGATCATTCAGATGGTAAGCCACGGACTCGTGGCGGCCGGCCTGTTCCTGCTGGTCGGCATGATCTACGATCGCTGCCACACGCGCGATCTCGCGGCGTACGGTGGCCTGGCCCGCCTGCTGCCGGTGTACTCGGTGTTCTTCATGGTCTTCACGCTGGCCTCGGTGGGACTGCCCACCACCAGCGGCTTCACCGGTGAATTCCTCGCGCTCATGGGCGCCTTTACCGCCGCGTGGCCGGCGCATCTCGACGGTAACAACCTGCCGCTGGTGCTCGCCTCGGTGGCGGTCACGGGCGTGGTGCTGGGCGCGATGTACATGCTGCGCTTCGCCCTCACGTTCCTGTTCGGTGCCGTGAAGGCGCCGCACCATTCGCCGGACCATCCGTTGCTCGACCTGTCGCTGCGTGAGAAGAGCATTCTGGGCTTGCTCACGATCGCCGTGTTCGCGCTCGGTCTCTTCCCGGACAGTGCCTTGCAGAAGACCGAACTGGCAGCCAAGTCATATCAGTCGTTGGTCACGACGTCGCGGACGCCGGCTGGTTCTGCGAGGGTGACACCGTGAACGTCGCCATGAATGCACAAGACGTGTTGATGGCGATGCTCCCGGAGCATCTCCTGCTCGGCGGCATGGTGGTGTTGATCATCATGGAAGTGCTAGGCCGTGGGTCGCGGTCGGCACTCTGGGTGGCGCTGGGCGCGGTGGTGGCGTCGGCGGCGGCGGCCTTGTGGCTGTCGAACGCGCAGTACGCCGCTTCCCCGTTTGCCGGCCAGTTCTCCGTCACGCCGGCCGTTCTGATGGCCAAGGGGGCGTTGCTCGCCCTCGCGGTGCCGGTGCTGCTGATGTCGCGCACGGAGTTCAGCGACGGCGAGTTCTCCATCCTGCTATTGTCGTCGCTGTACGGTCTGTGCCTGCTGCCGTCGTCGGACAGCTTCCTCGTGATGTTCTTGGGGCTCGAACTCTTGGCAATGCCGGTGTACGCGCTGGTGCTGCTGGCCTTCCGTCGGCCCCAAAGCGCCGAGTCGGCGTTCAAGTACTTGGTACTCAGCGGCGCCGCGTCGGCCACGTTCCTGATGGGCGTATCGCTGCTGTACGGCGCCACGGGCTCGATGAGCGTGGAGGCCTTCGGCCCGGCGTTGGCGTCGGGCGACGTCATGACGCGCACGGCAGTGGTGCTGGTGCTGCTGGCGCTGTTCCTCAAGGCCGCGGTGGTGCCGTTCCATGCCTGGGCGCCCGACACGTACGAAGGGGCCAGCATCCCGGTCACGGCCTACATGGCGACGCTCACCAAGGGCGCGGTACTGCTCGCTGGCGTGCGCCTGTTCAGTGGGGCGAATGCGTCGGGACCGCTGGTCGATCTGCTGCTGGTGCTGCCGCTCGTGTCGATCGTGTGGGGCAACCTGGCGGCGATCAAGCAGCAGAGCTTCCGCCGCATGATCGCGTATTCCTCGATCGCACACGCCGGCTACCTGTTCTACGCATTCCTCGGCGATGCCGGGGGACGTATGCAGGCCGTGCTCTTCTATGTGATTGCCTATTCGGTGGTGAACTTGCTGGCGTTCGCGGTCATGCCGCAGAATGCCGACGACGAGCAGCGTGATTCGCTCGACGCACTGAAGGGGCTCTATCACCGCAATCCGTTCGCGGCCGCAATGATCGCCATCGCGATGCTGTCGCTGGCCGGCCTGCCACCGTTCCCAGGCTTCGCCGCCAAGTTCCTGATCTTCAAGAACGTCGTGGCCGCCGGTTACACCACGTACGCCGTGCTCGGTCTCGTGGGCAGCTACCTCGGCATCTACTTCTACCTGCGCGTGATCCAGCTGCTGTTCATGACGGCTGGAGACGCGGCACCGACTGAGCAGCGTGCCGGCGGAATGGCGCGCGCGGCTGGTGTGCTCTGCCTAGCGGGCACGCTCGTATTGGCCGTGCTGCCGGGGTGGGTGCTGGGTCGGATGTAGGCGCTGGCGGTGCCGTGTGATCGAAAGGCCAGCGCGGGGTGTGCGCTGGCCTTTTTTGTTGTGATCCGCCTGGCGTTGAAACAGCCAGAACACGGATGACACCGATGCCGTGGAAACAACACGGATAAGCAAAAGCCTTGTCCGTGTTCTGGCCGTTCGCGATCTCACCGCCACGCGCCGAGCAGCAACAGATCAGTCGCGCCAGTGCGTCAGTTCCGCCGCCGCGCGACGCGCCTTGGGTTCGGGCGTTTCCAGCGGTTCACCGACCGTCAGCACGGCGATGATACGCTCGCCTTCGGGCACACCACCGGCGGCGCGTGCGGCCGGGTCGTCCATGATCGCGCCGGAACGGATGTGCGTGCCGAGTCCGATGGCGGTGGCCGCGAGACAGATGTTCTGCGTGGCCATCATCGTGGACGCGTAGTCTTCTTCGCGAATTTCGGCGTTCTCGTTGAGCACCATCGCCACCAACAGCATACACGGCTGGGCGCGATGTTCATCGCTGGTGCTGCGACGGATCGACTCGGCCTGCGCTTCGTCGGTGGCCTTCTTGGCCTTCCGGTTGCCCAGCGCGAGCCCGTACGCCGCGCGCGCCTCGGGGCCGAGCACGTAAAAGCGCCACGGATTCGTGAGACGATGGATCGGCGCCAGCACGGCGGCCTGCAGCAGCTGCTCCAGCTCCGCCTGCGTGGGCGTGCGGTCGGTGAACTTGCGGATGGAGCGGCGGCCGGAAATGGCGTCGAAAACGTTCATGATGGGCAACGAAGAAGTGTTGGTGACGGCGAATCGGAAAGATTGGCCGTCATGATTGCTTTCGCTACGGGTGACGCCGATCAGCCGCCCGTGCCGAACTGGCGCGTAAACTTCAGGAACACCGAGCGTTGCTGTGGTGCGCCCAGGTCGAAGAAGCTGTTCGCGGCGCGTCCGTCATTGAGCACGAGGAACAAGCCGGTACCCGCCGTATTCAGCCAACCGAAGCGCACGTTCGACGAGAAGATCGCCTGCTGATTGTTGTACTGCGTGAGCGTCTGCACGAAAATGCGCGGCGAGAAAAAGTAGTTCAGGCGCACGGCCTGCAGGGAGCGGATGAAATTTCCCTGCGGCAGCCTCACATCGTTGTAGTCGGCGGTAAACGAGCCCGAGAACGTAGCCCCGCGACGGACGGTGATCGTGCCACTGCCACCGCTGCGACGTCCCGTCCAGAACTGCCCCACGTCGAAGCGGCCCGTGGCCGTGATATTCTCGCTGGGATCGGTCGTATAGTCCCAGCCGAACGTGCCCCAGTCATACTGGCCAGCAGGGATCACGACACCAGTGGCGATCGTGAACGGCGCCTGCAGTCCTTCGTGCGAGATGTTGTACTCGGGACCGAACTTCGTGCTGTTCGCCAATTCGATCTCGGTGAGGTCGATGTGCCAGTAGCCCGACTGATAGAATCCGTCGTTGATGCCGTAGGCGCTGCGGTAACTCACATGCGGATTCCACTGACGGAACCACGCCCACTCCGGCTTGCGCACCAAGCGCATGAGCGACACATCGTACGCGCGGTAGCCACCAGGACGGCTCATGAAGCCGACTTCCGGATTGAAGTCCTCGCCGATCTGCGCGATGCGCGCGTTGTGATTCCACACGTTGGTCTGATACGCGAGACGCCCACTGAACGCGTTGGCATCGCCGGTGAGATCACGTGTCGTGGTACGTGCGGCCCAGAAGTCGCCCGTCCAGCGCTGGCCGAGTCCGATACGGCTGTCC
>CANHJV010000076.1 GCA_947461225.1 Gemmatimonadota bacterium
CAGCGGATCGTACCCCGGGTCGACGCCCTGCGTGCCGGTGAGCGAGCGCGACCACGGCTCGAGCGTGGACGGGAACAAGGCATCGCCGGCCGCACGTACCTGCAGCACGATGGCATTCAACCCGGCTTGGTCCGCCGCATCGAGAATCAACGACAACTCGGTTTGCTGCTGCGCCACCGTGAGACCGCTGCGAGACGGCCAGTCGATGTTCGCGACAGTGGCGATCCACAGCCCACGGAATTCCCGCGTCACCGCCGGGACCGAGAACGCCACCGGCGGGGGCGGCGGTGGCGGCGTCACCGGCGCCGTCGGCGCCTCGCCGGTGGCGCACGCACCGAACAGCGCCGCGGCGAGGACCGCCGTCAACACCCGTGAAGTAGCCATGATCCTGTGCATGGCGTAGCTTCGCCGAATCCTCGCCATTCCGGAAGCATGGGCGGATCGTCTCCGCGATGCGACTCTCCCCCCCGACTTGCCCCGTCATGTCCCGTGCGTTGCGTCCTGTGCTGCGGTGCACCCTTGCACTCGCCACGGTTGCCCTGGCCACCACGCCGCTCGGTGCGCAACCGGCGTCCCGCGCCGCGAAACCCCTCCGTCATGGATTCGCCGTCGATCGCCTGGCGCGTATCGACTCCATGCTCGACGCCGCCGTAGCGCAGGACGAAATCGCCGGCGCCGTGGCCCTTGTGTTGCGCGACGATCAGGTCGTGTACGAACGGGCGGTCGGCTGGAGCGATCGCGAATCGCAGCGACGTATGACCCCCGATGCCGTGTTCCGCATCGCCTCGCAGAGCAAGGCACTTACCAGCACCGCCGTCCTCATGCTGCTCGAAGAAGGTCGGCTTACGCTTGCCACACCGGTGAGCCGCTTCCTTCCGTCGTTCGCCCGCACCACGGTCGCCACGCCTACCGACACCGGGGTGTCGATCGTACCGGCCCGACGCGCCATCACGATCCGTGATCTGCTCACGCACACCGCCGGCATTTCGTACGGCATGGACGCATCGGTGCGCGCGCGCTACGCACCGATGGGACTCGGTCCCGCGGCCGGCTTCGGCTGGTACACCGCCGACAAGACCGAACCGGTCTGCACCACGATGGACAAACTCGGCACACTGCCCTTTGTGGCGCAGCCTGGCGAGGCGTGGGTGTATGGATACAACACCGACATCCTCGGATGCATTGTCGAACGGGCCTCGGGCATGCCGCTCGACACGTTTCTGCGCACGCGCCTCACGCAGCCGCTCGGCATGCGCGACACGCACTTCTTTCTGCCGGTCGCCCAGCGCAATCGTCTCGTGACCGTGTACGCCAACGACTCGGGCCGTGTGCGCCGCGCGCCAGACGGCGCCCGCGGCCAAGGGCACTATGTCGACGGGCCACGCGTCAGCTTTGCCGGTGGCGCCGGCCTCGTGTCCACGGCCCGCGACTACGCGCGCTTTCTCCAGATGATCGCCCACGGGGGACGGTGGAGCGGCCAGCAGTATCTCGCGCCGCACACGGTGGCCCTGATGACCACCAATCAGGTGGGCACATTGCACGGCACCACCACGGGCTTTGGCCTCGGCTTCGAGACCACGGAACGCTACGGCGCCACTGGTTCATCCTCGGTCGGCACCTTCGGCTGGGCTGGGGCCTATGGATCGAACTACAAGGTTGATCCGGCCGAAGGACTCGTCATCGTATTCATGATCAACCAGCTCCCGAGCGGCACCGACGTGGTCAGTCGGTTCCAGACCATGCTGTACAGCGCGCTTGTCGACGCGCGCGCGACGCGCTGACCGCGCGTTACCGTCGCCTCCATGCAGATCGGAATTGACTTAGGTGGCACCAAGATCGAGGGCATTGCCCTCGACGCCATGGGCCGAGAGCTGGCGCGGCAGCGCGTGCCGACGCCGCGCGCCTACGACGAGACGATCGCCGCCGTCGCATCACTGGTCGCGCAGTTGGAGTCGGTCACCGGTCAGCGCGGCACCGTTGGGATCGGCATTCCGGGTGCCTTGATGCCAGACACCGGGCTCGTGAAGAACGCCAACTCCGTCTGGCTCATCGGTCAGCCCCTCGGCGCCGACTTGACCGTGCGGCTCCAACGCGAGGTCCGCCTCGATAACGACGCGAACTGCTTCGCCCTCTCTGAGGCAAGCGATGGCGCGGCAGCGGGTGCCGAGGTGGTGTTCGGGGTCATCATGGGCACCGGCGTGGGGGGTGGCATCGTCGTGCGCGGACGCGGTCTCACGGGGCGTAATCTCATTGCCGGCGAGTGGGGGCATAATCCGCTCCCCTGGCCGCACGCCGACGAGTGGCCCGGCCCCCGCTGCTATTGCGGCAAGCACGGCTGCATCGAGAGTTGGATTTCGGGGCCGGCGGTCGCCGCCGATCACCTCCGAGTGACCGGGCAGTCACTGGCGACCCCAGACGTGATCGCGGCGGCCGAGGCGGGAGCCCCCGTGGCGCTGGCCACGCGGGCGCGGTTGATCGACCGGGCGGCGCGCAGTCTCGGCACCGTCATCAATCTGCTCGACCCCGATGTCATCGTATTGGGCGGCGGGCTGTCGAACGTTCCCCGGATCGCCGAGGATATCACCGCGCAGCTGCCGGCGTGGGTGTTTTCCAACGATGTCCGCACGCCGATCGTGCGCAATCGGCATGGGGATTCGAGCGGGGTACGTGGCGCGGCGTGGCTGTGGCCCGCCTCCTAGCGACGCGTGATCGCCCCGGGGACGCCCGGCGATTGCACGACGGGGAGCGAAACGCGCTTGTCCACAGTCCGGCCCCGGGATAGCATACGAGCGTTAGCAGACGTTGCAGCAGGTGGCCTATCGTATAACGGTTATTACCCCGGCCTTTGAAGCCGGTGATCTCGGTTCGATTCCGAGTGGGCCTATATGCACGTGCAGGACTTGAAGCAGCCACCGCCTTCACTAGCTTGAAAGGCTGGCCCAAACACGAACGGGACGGAGCCGCCGCGCCTCGCACGAGGTACCGGCGACACTCCGCCCCATTTGTCTTGATGTCGTACACACCCTCTTTGCAGGTCGAGACCTCCGGATGACTCCGACTCACGACGCGCCGTCCCCGTCGCCGCGCGGCTTCAAGATCCTCTCCGGCACGTCCAACCAGCCGTTGGCGGAAGAGGTTGCGAAGTCGCTGGGTGCCGAGCTGTGCAAGGTCACCTGCACGCGCTTCGCCGATGGAGAGGTCTTCGTGCGCATTGACGAGAACATCCGTGGCGCCGATGTGTTCGTGCTCCAGTCCACCAATCCGCCGGGGGAGAACACGCTCGAGCTCCTCCTGCTCATCGACGCGGCGCGCCGGGCCTCGGCCTCGCGGGTCACCGCCGTTCTGCCGTACACCGGCTACGCGCGCCAAGACCGCAAGGATCAGCCGCGCGTGGCGATCGGTGCCAAGCTCATGGCCAACCTCATCGAGACCGCCGGCGCCGACCGGGTGCTCGGGCTCGATTTCCACGCGCACCAGATGCAGGGTTTCTTCGACGTCCCCGTCGATCACCTGTACGCGGCGCCCGTGTTCACGAACTACTTCCGCAAGAAGGGGCTCAAGGACCTTGTGGTCGTGGCCCCTGACGTCGGATCGGCCAAGATGGCGCGTGGCTTTGCCAAGCGTCTCGACGCCACCTTCGCCATCATCGACAAGCGTCGTCCCAAGGCCAACGTGGCCGAAGTGATGAACGTCGTCGGTGAAGTCGAAGGCCGGGATTGCCTCATTCCCGATGACATGATCGACACGGCCGGCACCGTTTCCGAAGCCGCCCGTGCCCTGAAGAATCTCGGCGCGAACGACATCTACGTGTGTGCCACGCACGCCCTGTTCAGCGGCCCCGCCGTCGAACGGCTCACGAACGCGCCGATCAAGGAAGTCGTGGTGACCGACTCCATCAATCTCCCCCCCGAGCGACGCTTCCCGTCGCTGCATGTGCTCTCGGTGGGCGAACTGCTGGCGAAGGCCATCCGATTCACGCATGCCGACCAGTCGGTGAGCGTGCTGTTCGAATAACGGCGAAGTAAGCCGTTACTGGCCGGGCCGACCATTTCCGGTTACTCCCGAACCACTTTTTCTCAGAGGTTAGTCCCAATGTCCACCGCTTCTCTCTCCGCGTCCGTTCGCACCGAAACGGGTAAGGGCGCCGCTCGTAAGATTCGTCAGGCCGGCAACATCCCCGCCGTGATCTATGGCCACGGCCGCGAGGCGCAGTCGCTCATGATCAACGCGCGCGAGACCGATAAGCTCCTCAAGAGCATCGCGATCAGCAGCACCGTGATCGAGCTCGCCATCGAGGGCAAGTCGGCCCGCACGCTGATCCGCGAAGTGCAGCGCCACCCGTTCAAGCGCACCATCACGCACATCGACTTCCAGGAGCTCGTGGCTGGTGAGACGGTGTCGGTGCATTGCCCGATCGTCTACGTCGGCGTGCCGGAAGGCGTGCGTCTCGAGGGCGGCCTGCTCGACCAGATCATGCACCAGCTCCACATCGAAGTCGATCCGTCGGCGATCCCGAACCACATCGACGTCGACGTGTCGGCGCTCAAGGTCGGCAAGTCGTTGCACGTGTCCGACCTCACGCTCCCGGCCGGCATCAAGGTGCTCGATGAGCCGGGCACGACGGTCTGTATCGTCCAGGTCCCGAAGGTCGCCGTGGAAACGGTCGCCGATGGCGCCGCCGAACCGGAAGTCATCCGCGCGAAGCCCAAGGCCGACGACAAGTAAGCTCGGCGTTCATTCGGTTTCGCTCGATCGTACGGGGCGCGGAGTCCGTTCAGCATGGTTACCCCACGCTGGCGCATTCCGCGCCCCGCCCGTTTACCCCTGCGCATGAAAGTCATCGTCGGACTCGGCAATCCCGGCCGAGAATACGAACACACGCGACACAACGTGGGCTGGTGGCTGGTTGACCACCTCGCCCGTCATTGGCATTTCGATCCCTGGCGGAAAGACGGCGATGCCGTCACCACCCAGGGCATGGTCGGCGGCAAGAAGGTCAAGCTCGTGAAGCCGCAGACCTTCATGAACCTCAGCGGCGCCGCGCTCCGCCCGTATCTCAAGCGCGAAGGCTGGAAGGCCGCCGACGATCTCGTGGTCATCGTCGACGAAGTCGCGGTGCCGGCGGGTGAGTATCGATTGCGCGCGGCCGGCAGCCCCGGTGGACACAATGGCCTCAAGAGCATCGAGGCCCATCTCAAGTCGCCTACCTATCCGCGGCTCCGCATCGGCATTAAGCCGGTCGATGAGCGCCGACAGATCGGCGACCTCGCCGACTTCGTGCTGCACACGATGCCGCGCGACGAACGCGAGCTGGTCGAAGCGCTGTACCCGCGGATGATCACCGCGCTCGAATTGTGGATCGCCGACGGCACCGAGAAAGCCGTGAGTACCATGGGACGCTGAGGCGACGCCCCGCCGGCGCGCGAGCCGTCGCCTCGCAGTACGTTTGCCGCATGCGACCCTCACTCCGAATTCTGACCGCCGCTCTGCCGGCCCTCGTCGCGCTCAGCGCCGCGACCGCGACACCGGCCATGGCGCAGTCTGCCCCGGCCCCCCGCGTCACCGCCATCCACGTCGACCGCGTCATCGTCGGCGACGGGACCCAGATCGCCGACGCCATGGTGATCGTGCGCGGCGAACGCATCCTCGACGTCGGCCCCGCCAGCTCCGTGCGCGTGCCGGCCGGGGCCACACGGCTTGAACTCGCCGGCTACACCCTGCTCCCCGGCTTCATCGACGCCCACACGCACCTCACGTCGATCGACAACGATGGCGGCGATCTCGCCGTGCTCAAGGAAACGCCCGCGCACGGCGCCATCTACGCCACCATCAATGCGAAGAAGACGCTCGACGCCGGCTTCACCACCGTGCGCGAAGCGGGCAGCACCGACTTCGTCGACGTCGTCGTGCGCGATGCCATCACCCGCGGCCTCATCCCCGGTCCACGGATTCACGCGTCGGGCCCCGCCCTCGGCAGCACCGGCGGCCACGCCGACGTGAACGGCTGGAGTCCGTTCCTCGACGTGCCCGGCACCGGCGCGATTGTTGACGGAGCCGACGCCGTGCGCAAGCAGGTCCGCACGAATGTCAAATACGGCGCCGATCAGATCAAGATCGTCGCCACCGGCGGCATTCTCTCGGTGGGCGACGCCGTCGGCGCCGCGCAGTTCGGCATGGATGAACTCTCCGCCGCCGTGGCCGAGGCGACCCGACTTGGCCGTAAGGTGATGGCGCATGCCCACGCCGGCGACGGACTCAAGGCCGCGGTGCTGGCCGGTGTCGCCAGCATCGAGCACGGTAGCCTCGTGGACGACGAAGCCATCGGCTTCATGAAGCAGAAGGGCACCTACCTCGTGCCCACCCTCATCATTCTCGAAGAAATCGTCACCGACGGCGCCCGCAAAGGCGTGCCCGCGAACTCAATCGCCAAGGCCACCGCCATTGCCGCCGACCGTCGCGCGCGCTTACGCGCCGCGTACAAGGCCGGCGTGAAGTTTGCCCTCGGCACCGACGCGACCAGCGACATTCATGGCCGCAACGGCGAAGAGTTCAAGTACATGGTGGACATCCTCGGCGCCACGCCGATGGAGGCGATTACCGTCGGCACGATGAACGGCGCCACCCTGCTCGGTGTGGAGAAGGAGCTCGGCAGCGTGGCCATCGGCAAGCTGGCCGATCTCGTGGCGGTCAAGGGCGATCCCCTGCGCGACATCTCGCTCCTCGCGCGCGTGTCTTACGTGATGAAGGGCGGCGTGATGACGAAGCAGCCGTGAGGCGTTAGCGCTTCGCGTTGATGTGCTGCTTGGTCCAGAGCACCACCACCGCGCACTGATTGCCCGCCGTCTGAAAGCGCGCCGGCGCCTGCATCTCGTTGTTGAAGATTTCGACGGCGGCGATTTCATCCTTCGGCAGGCGGGCAATCATGTTGTCGGGGATGTTCGGCTCGCGCACGCCGTTCACCCACAACGACGCCATGCAGTCGCCGCGTCCACGAATCACGAAGTCCCCTGGCGAGCGTCCCACCTGCGTGCGAATACCGGGGAGCAGATCGAGCGCCTGACGCGTGCGATCGTACTTCGCGAAGTGCGTGGAATCCACAAAGCGCCCCAGCCCCGACGCCTTCCGTTCGTCGAGCTCCGTGGCGTCGCGTGACTTGATGCGCGTGGAGCGCACGTTGACCTGCTCCACCAGCGTGCCCTTCTCCAGCAGCACCTCGAGCCCGGTCACCCCTTTCTCGAGGACGTCGAGCTGCTTCGTGACCGTCACGTAGCCGATCTTGCGCGCCGACACCATGCGACTGCCGGTCGGCACGTTATTGAGCGTGAAACGGCCGTTGGGACCCGACATGATCTCCGTGGCGAAGCCGCCGAAGGTCACCATCGCGGCCGGGACTGACGCGCCCTGTTCGTCCACCACGCGTCCCTGCACCGTGGCCGTCGCCGTCGGGCCGCCCGTGGCGCCGAGCACCAGATCGACGCGGCGCAGCGAGGCGGCGTCCGCGTCAACCAACACATTGTCGCTGCGATACTGCGACGACGACGCCACCAGCGCGGCCGGCCCGAACTCCTGCACGCCGCAGAACAGGTAATTGCCCAGCGAGTCGCTACGCACCGTCATCGATTCGAACTTGGGCGTCGTGTCGAGCAGGCTCTTCACCGCCTGCCACTGCAGCACCAGTCCGACGCCGGCCACCCGCGTGGCGCCATCGGCCGCCGTGGTGGAGCCGAAGAGAATGCCGCCCATCCCGTTGGCGGGGCGACGCTGCCCCACGCACAGCCGGGCCCACGCCGTATTCATACCGGGGGTCGCCACGATCGGCCGCTCCCACGGCCCGTCGCCGGCCGGGCGCGTGGCCGTGAGCTCTCCGAGGCCGAGTCGGTCGGCCCGCTCGTGGAACGCCACCAGGCGCATCACGCGCATCCGGCTGTAGATCGTGAACCGCCCCAGCGAATCGCTGGCGGCCGACTCACCGCCCGGCTCTGCCGTAATGAGCGCGCCGGCCATCGGCCGAAAGGCCAGGCTGTCATAGGCGAGGCCGCGAATCGTGTCCGGTCGCTGCGACACCGGGGCCACCTGCGCCCCAAGTGACGGCGCCCACGTCAGCCTCGCCATCACGATCATCGCCACGGCCGCCGTCGGCCAGAATCCACGACTCATCACGCGCTATCCCTGAAAAAAGAAGACCGGGACCCCGATTCGGGACCAATTAATGAGGAATGGTTGATCAGGACGAGTCCTGCGCGCAACGTTCCGGCATGCTCTCCCCATCTCCGATTCGCAGCTCGATCCTCGCCAGTGTGGTGGTCATGGCCACTGCCCTAGGTTCCGCCTGTGGGGCCCGCGACAGTGCCGCGACGGCATCGCGCTCGATCGCGATCCTCGGTGCCGTCGAAGAGATGCCCAGCCCGGCACCGCCCGGTAGCAAAACGCCGTTCGTCATCACCGATGACAGCGGCGCGGCATACGTATCGTGGACGGAGCAGCGCGCCGACTCCTCGTTTGCGATCCGCCTCGCGAAGTGGAACGGCGCCACTTGGGACTCGTCCCGCACGGTCGTGGCCGACCGCCCGTTCTTCGTGAACTGGGCGGATTTCCCCGCGATCGTCAAGCTGGGCAACGGCGAACTCGCCGCCCACTGGCTCGAGCGCGAGGGCACGAGCACCTACGCCTACGGCATTCGTACCGTGCGCTCGGGGGACGACGGCCGCACGTGGAGTGCCCCCGTGACGCCGCACACCGACGGGCTGGCCGCCGAGCATGGGTTCGTGTCACTCTGGGCCGAGAGCGGCCGAGATCTGGGGCTCGTGTGGCTCGACGGCCGCAAGAGTGCCATGAAGGACTCCACGCGAGAAATGACCGTGCGCACCGCCGTCGTGCGCGACGACGGGACACTCTCGCGGGAAGCCGTGCTGGACGCCCGCACCTGCGATTGCTGTCAAACCGCTACCGCCAGGGGCTCGCAGGGTCGCGTCATCGTCTATCGCGATCGCTCCGACAAGGACATTCGCGATATTGCCATCGTTCGCGAATTGGTGGGTGGCTGGAGTCCACCGGTGCTCGTGCACGCCGACGACTGGTACTATCCGGGGTGCCCCGTGAATGGCCCGCAGGTGGCCGCCAGCGGCAAGACGGTGGTCGTGGCCTGGTACACGGCCGCCCACGACACGGCGCGTGTGTTGGTGGCCACCTCGACCGATGGCGGCGCCACGTTCGGGCCCCCGGTGCGCATCGACGAGGGCGATCCGATCGGCCGCGTGTCCATCGTGCTCGACAGCCGGGCCGAGCCGGTCGTCGCATGGCTCGAACAGCGCACCACCGATGAAGCCGAAGTGCTGGTGCGGCGCGTGACCGGCGCGACCGTCGGTGAAACCCGCAGCTTGGCCCGGACCTCCGGAGCGCGGCAAAGCGGCTTCCCGCGTCTCGCGGTGCTGCGCGATACCCTGTTGGCCACGTGGACGACCACGAAACCCGCGCCGCAAGTGCACGTGGCGCGTCTCCCTCTTTCTTCGAGCACCCGATGAGTTCTGTGGTATTCCGTGCGGTGCAGCGCACCGCGTCCTTCGGCACGCTCGTCGTGGCCGGAGCGATGACGTCTGCGGCCGTGGTGTCAGTCGTGAGCGCGCAGGACGCGCCCAAGCCGCAGCCGGTCGCCACCGCGCCGGCGCCGCGCACCGCGTTGCCGCTCAAGCTCGCGCCGCGCCCCACCAAGAGCGCGATCACCGCCGACGACCTGATGACGCGGCTCTATATCTTTGCCGATGACTCGCTGCAGGGTCGCGATGCCGGTACGGAAGGCAGCTTCAAGGCCACCGAGTTGCTGGCGCGCGAAGCCAAGCGCCTCGGTCTCCAGCCGGCCGGTGACAGCGGCACGTTCTTCCAGACGCTGCCGCTCAAGAGCAAGAAGGTTGACCCGATGTCGTCGTTCGTCGCCGGTGGCGCGTCGCTCGAACTCGGCAAGGAGTGGGGCTTCAAGAGCGGCAGCAGCATGACGTTCAACGACACGCCGGTCGTGTTCGGTGGCGTGATGGGCGAGGCCGCGTCGTTACCGGCCGACCAGGTGGCGGGAAAGCTCGTGGTGCTCACGGTGCCGCTGTCGCAGACCGCCGTGCAGCAAGCAGTCGAAGGTGACGTGGACGTGCCCGCCGGTGCCGCCGGCATCATGCTCGTCGTACCGCCACAAGCCGCGGGCGTGTTCGGCTACGTGTTGCGTCCCAGTGTCTTCGTGGATGATCCCGCCTTCGGCGGTCCGCGCCTGTTTATCGGTGCCGGCGCGATGTCGAAGCTGTTCACGTCGCCGGTCAGCGCGCTGAAGGCCGGTGCCATCGGTGCCACCGTGAACATCAAGGCCGTCCTCGATGTCACGCCGTCGCCATTCGCGGCGCGCAACGTCGTGGCGATTCTCCCCGGCAGCGATCCGAAGCTCAAGAACCAGTATGTCGCCGTCGGCGCGCATAGCGATCACGTGGGGATGTCGCGTCGCGCCGTCGATCACGACTCGGTGCTGATTTTCAATCGCATCGTGCGTCCCGGCGGCGCCGAGAACGATGACAAGATGGGCAACGCCGAGCAATTCTCGCAGGTCAACGCCGAACTGGCCGAGATGCGGAAGTCGAGCCCCACGCGTCGCGATTCGATCTTCAACGGCGCCGACGACGACGGCTCCGGGTCGGTGGCCGTACAGGAGATCGCCGAGCTGCTGTCCACGATGAAGGTCAAGCCGAAGCGCTCCACGCTGTTCGTGTGGCACGTGGGCGAAGAGAAGGGCTTGTGGGGCTCGAAGTTCTTCACCGCGCACGCCACCGTTTCACGCGACTCGATTGTGGCGCAGCTCAACATCGACATGGTGGGCCGCGGATCGGCGACCGATCTCACCGGCACCTCCAAGGAAGGGCAGGACCTACGTGGTGGCCCCGACTACTTGCAACTCGTCGGGTCGCGCCGCCTCTCCACCGAGCTGGGTGATCTGGTGGAAAGCGTAAATAAGTCCAAGAAGCACAACATGGTGTTCGACTACGGCATGGACGCGAACGACCATCCCATGAACATCTACTGCCGCAGCGATCACTACGAGTACGCCAAGTGGGGCGTCCCGGTCACGTTCTTCACCACCGGCGGCCATTCAGCGTATCACCAGCTCACCGACGAGCCACAGTACATCGACTACCCGCACATGGAGCGGGTGGCGAAGCTGATCGCCGACGTGGCCCTCGATCTCGGCAACCGGGCCGGACGTCCGGTGGTAAACCAGCCCAAGCTCGACCCGCGCGGCACCTGCAAGCAGTAGCCCGACTCGCGTCCGGTCACCTCCTTTTCTCTAGCCATACCGACATGTTCGAGCAGCTCCCGTTGCTGTCGTTGGGTGCGGGCGTCGTCGGCCTCATCGCGACGTTCCTCACCTTCGGCGCGATTCGCCGTCTCTCTCCCGGCACGCCGGCCATGCAGGATCTGGCCGGCGAAATCCACGTTGGCGCGATGGCCTTTCTGCGCGCCGAGTACGTGGTCCTGCTGCCCTTCCTGCTCATCGTGGCCGGCCTGCTGGGCTGGGCGATTGGCGTGAAGACCGCCATTGCCTACGTCATTGGTGGTCTGCTCTCGGTGGCCAGCGGCTGGATCGGCATGCAGGGTGCCACGGCTGCCAATGTGCGCACGGCGGAAGCGGCCCGCAGCAGCGGCCAGGCGGCGGCACTCCGCGTGGCGTTCGGTGGTGGTTCCATCATGGGACTCGCCGTCGCGTCGCTCGGACTGGCCGGCATCGCGATCGTGTTCGCCTTCCTCGCCAAGGGCGAGATGACGAACGATGCGAAGCTGTTTGCCGAGATCATCTCCGGCTTCGCGATGGGTGCCTCCTCGATCGCGCTGTTCGCGCGCGTGGGCGGCGGCATCTACACCAAGGCGGCCGACGTTGGCGCCGACCTCGTGGGCAAGGTGGAGGCGGGCATCCCGGAAGACGATCCGCGCAATCCGGCCACCATCGCCGACAACGTCGGTGACAACGTGGGTGACGTGGCCGGCCTCGGCGCCGACATCTTCGAGAGCTACGTGGGCGGCATCGTTGCCACGATCGCTCTCGCCGCCACCAGTGTGTTGATTCCCGACGCAACGCGCGTGAACGCGATGCTGCTCCCAGTCGCGTACACAGCGGCCGGACTCGTGGCCTCGCTGATCGGCATCTTCATGATGCGCATTCTGGCCAAGGGTGATCCGGCCAACGCGCTGCGACTGGTCACGTTCATCGCCGCCGGCCTGTTCCTCGTGTTCGCGTACTTCATCACGAACATGGTGCCGCTCAACATGACGACCGAAGCGGGTGCGGCCCTGCCGTTGCTCGGACCGTTCTACGCCGTCATCGCCGGTACGGTGTCGGGCATCTCCATCGGTCTCGTGACCGAGTATTACACGGCGGCCGGCCCGGTGCGCCGCATCGCCGAAGCCTCGCAGACGGGCCCCGCCACGAACATCATCGCCGGCCTCGCCGTCGGCATGGAAAGCTGCATCGTGCCGGTGATCCTGATCTGCGCCGCGATCTGGGTCTCGTTCGCGTCGGCCGGCCTGTACGGCATCGCGATCGCCTCGGTCGGCATGCTCGCCACGGTCGGCGTGACGATGTCCGTTGACGCGTACGGCCCGATCTCCGACAACGCCGGCGGTATCGCCGAGATGAGCCATCTCGGACCGGAAGTCCGCAAGATCACCGACGGCCTTGACGCCCTCGGCAACACCACCGCCGCGATCGGCAAGGGCTTCGCGATCGGGTCGGCGGCCCTCACGGCGTTGGCGCTCTTCTCGGCCTACGCCTCGGCCGTCAACCTGACCGTGCTCAACCTGATCGATCCGATGGTCGTGATCGGCATGTTCGTGGGCGGCGTGGTGCCGTTCTATGTCGGCGCGTCCACGATGACCGCGGTGGGTCGCGCCGCGCAGGGGATGGTGGAAGAAGTCCGTCGGCAGTTCCGTGAGATCCCGGGGCTGCTCGAAGGCAAGCCGGGGGTGAAGCCCGACTCGGCCCGATGCGTCGAGATTTCCACCAAGGCCGCGATCCGTGAAATGATCGCGCCGGGCCTCGTGGCGATCCTGCTGCCCGTGCTCGTCGGCAAGTTCCTCGGCGTCACGGCGCTGGGCGGCCTCCTGGCCGGTGCGACGGTCACGGGCGTGATGATGGCCCTGTTCATGGCCAACGCCGGTGGCGCGTGGGACAACGCCAAGAAGATGATCGAAGGCGGCATCCTGGGCGGCAAGGGCTCCGATCCGCACAAGGCCGCGGTCGTGGGTGACACCGTGGGCGATCCGTTCAAGGATACCAGCGGACCGGCCATGAACATTCTCATCAAGTTGATGAGCGTGGTGAGTCTGGTGTTGGCCCCGTGGTTCTTGCGGTAACAGCGAAGTAGGGAGTACGGGGTAAGGGGTACGGAGACCGTCGTCTTCGTACCCCTCCTCATTTCGTCGGGCGACGTTGGCGCGCGACGTGTTGCTCATGCTGCGTTCGCACACTCCGTTGGAGCGCGATGAGCATGCGACGGATGGCGATGGTTTCCGCGGCAAGCGCGTCGTGCACGTCGGGAGAAATTGCGCACAAGCGTTTTGCGAATGACAGGTGGCTCTGCGACTCGGATGCCGAGGCGATGGCGATCTGAAGATACCGGGCGAACTGAGGCCGGCTTCCGGACCGGCAGCCCTCCGCGATCGACGCGTGAACAGATGCCGAGCTCCGCTGGAGCTGGTACTGCACGTCGCGATGCGATCTCTCCACCTCATTTCGGAGCGCCGTCCGCACGGCAGCGGCGTAATCGAGAGCTCGGCCATACACCGCCAGCCGCTCCGGATCCTGAATCGAATAGTCACTCATCGCGCCAATCTTGCCCCACCCCCGCCCCGCGCCGTCACCAATTCCCTGCCCCCCGCTACATTTCACCGCGGGCGGAGCGCGTCGCGACTCCCTACCCCCCACTCCGTACTCCCTACTTCGCTTTCACAACGTGCTTCAACTCGGCATCGTCGGCCTCCCCAACGTCGGCAAATCGACGCTTTTCAACGCCCTGACCTCGGCCAAGGCTGAAGCGGCGAACTATCCCTTCTGCACGGTCGACCCTAACGTCGGCATGGTGGAAGTGCCCGACGCCCGTCTGGCGAAGCTGGCCGAGATCGTGCAGCCCAAGCGTACGCTGCCGGCCGCGGTGCAGTTCGTCGACATCGCTGGGCTCGTGAAGGGGGCGTCGCAGGGCGAAGGGCTTGGCAACAAGTTCCTCCAGAACATCCGCGAGACCGATGCCATCGTGCACGTGATCCGGTGCTTCGCCGACGACGACGTAACGCACGTGATGGGCTCGCCCGATCCGGCGCGCGACAAGGAAACGATCGAGCTCGAACTCGCGCTTGCCGACTTGGCCGTGGTGGAGAAGCGCCTCGACAAAGTGAAGCGCGCGGCCAAGGCGAACGACAAGGACGCGTTGGCGGAGTTACCGGCGCTCGACGCCGCCTTCGCGACGCTGTCGGAAGGCATGCCGTTGCTTCGTGGCGGCCTGTCGCCGGAGCACATGCTCTCGTTGGCCGGGCTGCAGCTCATCACGGCGAAGCCGGTGCTCTACGCCGCCAACGTGACGGATGCCGAGTTGTCGGGTGACGAAGGCCCGTATCTCAAGGCGTTGCGGGCTGCCGTGGCGGCCACCGGCGAACATGCCGAGATCGTGGCCTTCTCCGCCAAGATCGAGGCCGAGCTGTCGGAGCTCCCTCCTGAAGAGCGGAGCGAGTTCCTCGCCTCGCTTGGCATCGAAACGGCCGGCCTCGACCGACTGATTCAGGGTGGCTACCACCTGCTTGGCCTGCAGACGTACTTCACGGCAGGTGAGCAGGAAGTGCGCGCCTGGACCATTCATCGTGGTGACACCGCGCCGAAGGCCGCCGCCGTCATCCATACCGATTTCGAGAAAGGCTTCATTCGCGCCGAGACGGTGTCCTACCAGGACTTCATCACGCATGGCGGATGGAAGAGCGCGCGCGAGAAGGGTGCGGTGCGCTCGGAAGGGAAGGAATACGTGGTGCAGGACGGTGACGTGCTGCTGTTCCGCTTCAACGTCTAATCGACCCTTTTGTCTCGACATGGGTAGCAGGGCGCCATGAAGATTGTATCGAGATGCGCGGCGCTGGCCGCCGCGCTGATGATCGCCGTCGGTTCGTCCCCGTTACCAGGACAGGCCGCCGACACGGCCGGGGGGCACGCCATGCGTCGCCTGCCGGCTGGCGCGCTGCCGGTGCCGTTCAAGGTGGGTGAACGGCTCGACTACGAGGTGCGCTTCGGCTCACTCAAGGTCGGCAATGGCAGCATGGAGGTCCGCGACCTCGCCGAGGTGCGCGGCCGCGCGGTGTGGCATACCGTGTTCACGATCAACGGCGGCATTCCGCTGTATCGGGTGAACGACCTGTACGAGTCGTGGTTCGATGTCACCACGCTCAACTCGTTGCGCTACCACCAGGATGTCGACGAGGGGAGCTACGAGCGCACGCGTCGCTACGAGATCTTCCCCGAGCGCGGCATGTTCCGGGAGAACGACCGTCCCGAGGAGCCCACCGTGGCGAATCCCCTCGACGATGGGTCGTTCCTGTACTTCGTGCGCACGGTCCCGTTGGAAGTGGGCAAGACGTACGAGTACGCGCGCTACTTCAAGGCCGCGGGCAATCCCGTGCGCATTCGCGTGGTACGCAAAGAAACGATCACGGTGCCGGGCGGCACGTTCAAGACCGTCGTGCTGCAGCCCACGTTTCAGACGAAGGGCATCTTCAGCAAGAATGGCAAAGCCGAAGTGTGGATCACCGACGATGATCGCCGTCTGATGGTGCAGATGAAGTCGAAGCTGAGCTTCGGCTCGCTCAACCTGTACCTGCGCGGGTCGAGCGGCACGAAGTAGTCGCTCGCCCCGGACTCAGTCGTCGAAGAACTGTTCGCTGCGGTTCGCGTCGGAGCGCACCAGCGGGGTCGCGCACTGCGGGTCATCGTTCCGGGTGGCGTTCACCCACGTCTTGACCTGATAGGCATGCAGCGGTCCCTCGTAGGGCCGGAGCAGTCGCGCCGCGTCGGCCGGTGCCGTGGCCGGATCGAGCCAGGCATCGACGTCACGGAGCGGCAGAATCACCGGCATGCGATGGTGAATCGGCTCCATCGTGGCGTTCGCGTCGGTGGTGATCACGCAGCAGGTGAGCACCGGGTCGGCGATGGGATCATGCTTGGGCTGCCACAGGTCCCAGAGGGC
>CANHJV010000077.1 GCA_947461225.1 Gemmatimonadota bacterium
CGATGGCATTGCATTCTTTGATTGAACAAAAGAACAGCGACGCGTCGGCGCGTTGCGATGACCATCGACACACCGATCGGCTTATCCGTGTTGGTTCCGTGCAATCGGTGTGATCCGTGTTCCGGCTGTTACGGTCTCACCGAAGCACCCCCGGCCGTGTCACGGACCGATCGCGAACAGCCGGAACACGGAGACCACCGATTGCACCGTAACAACACGGATAAGCAACAGCAGTTACGACGTAATCGGGACCATCCCCACCGGCCGCAGCACCACCGGCTCCTCGCTCTCCAGGAGCGCCGGCGCCAGCAGCTTGTACAGCACCGGCGTCACCAACCGCGCGATGAGCGTGCTCGACACGAGGCCGCCGATGATCACCCACGCCAGCGGCGAATACAGCCCCGATTCCTGAAGAGCCAGCGGCAACAACCCACCAATCGCCGTCATCGTGGTGAGCACGATCGGCAGGAATCGAATCTCGCCGGCCTGCTGAATCGCGTCATCGAGACTCACGCCTTGTCGTCGCAGTTGGTCGGTGAAGTCCACCAGCAGAATGCTGGTCTTGATCTCGATACCCACCAGTGCCACGAAGCCGATCAGCGCCGTGAAGGACAGCGTGTAGCCGCTGAGCAACAGCGCCACGATACCGCCCACGAGGCCCAGTGGAATCACCGACGCCACGACCAAGGTGGTGCGGAAGTCGCGGAACTCGAGCACCAGAATGGCGAGAATCGCGAACACCGCCACGATGACGGCGCCGCCGATACCGCCGAAGCTTTCCTCGCGGCTCTCGATTTCACCGGCTGGATGCAGCACGTAGCCCACCGGCAGCACGATGGAATCGAGTCCGGCCAGGACCTGCTTGGTCACCGCGTCGGTATTGTACCCCGAGCGTACGTAGCTCGTGATCATGACCGAGCGCTGACGATTCGTATGGTCGATCGTGGTCGGCGACGCACTGAAGCGCATAGACGCGATCTGCGACAACGGAATCATCGCGCCCGTGACGCTGCTCACCTGAATGCGATCGAGTGCCTCGGGCGCCGGACGGCCGTTGTGGGCGATCCGCACCACGAGCGGATACTCGTCGCCGTTGGCGGCGCGGATCTTCCCCGCCTCGAGCCCCGCGATCCCCAACCGCAGCGTACGCTCCACTTCCACGCTCGGGATGCCCAGCAATCCCGCCTTTTGCTTGTCCACCACCAGCGTGAGATCCGAGCGCCGCAGCCGCACGGGGTTGTTCACATACTGCGTGCCCTCGGTGCGCTTGAACACGGCATCATACTGCGCCGCCAAACGCTGCAATGTATCGAGACTCGTGCCTTCGATGCGCATGGCGATCGGGGCATCGATCGGCGGCCCGTTCACAAACTCCTTGAGTTCGATACGCGCCCCGGGATACAGCGCCAACCGCTGCCGCAACGAATCGAGCGCCAGCGGCGTGCGCACGTTGTCGTACTCCTTCAACAGCACGATCAGCTGGCCGCGATTGGGCGCTTCGGCCCGCTGGAGCACGTTGTAGTACACCGCCGGATTGTCATTCCCCACATTCGCGAACACGCCCCGCGTGCCGGGATGCTGCCGGACCACCGCTTCGGCATAGCGCGCCGCCCGATCGGTTTCCGCCAGCGATGTGCCCTCAGGCGTTTCGATATCCACGTGATACTGTGGCGTGCCGGCCTTCGGGAACAGCGAGAAACCCACCACCGGCACCAGTGCCACCGACCCCACCACCAGCAGCAGCGCCAGCACCAGCGTGGCGCGCGGCGCCGCCAACGCACGATGCAACAACGGCGCATATGTGCGATGAATGCCGCGATCCAGCCACTGCAGTACCCGATTGCCCTCCGTGTGCTCGTCGCGAGGCATCAGGCGGCTGGCCAGCCACGGAATGATCGTGAGCGACACGATCAGCGAGGACACCACCGCGAACACCACCGCGATCGGCAGCGGCCGGATGTACCGGCCTGCCAGTCCCGGCAGGAACAACAGCGGCAGGAAGGCGAAGATCAGGGTGCCGGTGGCACCCAAGACCGCGACGCCAATCTGTTTGGTGCCTTCGATGGCCGCCTCGGTACGACTGTAGCCGTTGCGCAGGAAGCGCGAGATGTTCTCCACGACGACGATCGAGTCATCCACCAACAAGCCCAGCGCAATCACGAAGCCCACAATCGAGAGCTGATTGATGCTGTATCCCGTGACATACAGCAGCATGACCGCCATCGCCAACGACAGCGGGATCGAGATCATCACGATCACCGATGCTCGCGTCCCCAACGGCAGCAGCGTAATGAGTACCAGCAGCAACGCGATGGCGAAATCTTCGCCTAATCGCGCCAAGCGGGTGTCGACGTTCTGGGACTGATCGAACCCCCGCGCCAGCGTGATGCCCGTGGGCAGGTCCTTCTCGAGTGCATCGAGCGCGTTCCACACGTCGGTCTTCACCGCCGACACGTTCTGGCCCTTCTGCACCGCGACCGTCACCCACATCGCGCGCTGTCCGTTCCAGCGACCCATGTGCACGGCATCGCCATCGCCCCACTGCACGGTCGCGACGTCCCGGACACGCACCACGGCACCGTTGGCGGCCGCAATCACCGTGCGCTGCACATCTTCGGCGGTCTTGTAGCGACCGGTGGTGGCAATGTTGTAGCGACGCGTCCCTACGTCCACCGAGCCGCCGGGGATCTGGACGTTGTCGCTGCCCAGCGCGTTCAGCACCTGCGACGGCGTGAGACCGAGGCGTGCCATGCGCCCCAGATCGAGCGTGACCTGCATCTCGCGCGGGGGCGCCGCCCATCGCTCGGCCTGCTTCACACCGGGCACGCGCTCCAGCGCGTCTTCGAACCGCTTCGCCAGATCATCGACCTGCGCGTACGGCGCCGTCGGCGCCACCAGCGCCACCTGAAACACGGTGAGGTCCGAGTTTTCGGTGCGCCGCACCTCCAGTCGCTGTAACGCAGCCGGCAGTTCGGGGCGTAAGGCATTCACCTCGCGGATCACCTGATCGTACTTCCGCTCGGCGTCCGACTCGGTGTCGAACTCGATCGTGATCACCGAGAGCCCGTCGCTGCTGGTGGATTCGAGCTTCTTGACGTCGGTCAGTGATTGGAGCCGCCGTTCCAGCGGTTCGGTCACCAGCTGCTCCATGTCTTCCGGCGAGGCACCCGGATACACGGCCACGGCGAAGAAGATCGGCACCGGGAAATCGGGGTCTTCAGCGCGCGGGATCGCCATCCAGCTGGTGACACCAAGGGCGCCGAACATGAGAAACACCAAGACGGTGAACTGCCACCGCTTCACCGAGAATTCGGCCAGGGTTCCCAGGAAGTTCATGGCAGCACCGCCGTGCGCTTCGCGACCGTTCCCGAGGTCGAGTTCGCGTTCAGTGCCGCCGTGAGCGAATCCGCCGTCACGATACGCACCCGCGCACCGGCCGTGACATACGGGGCGCCACGCGTCACGATACGCGCATCGGGAGTGAGCCCCTCGATGAGGGCGCGGTCCCCGCTCACGCCGTTCACGCGCACACGCCGCGGCTGCGCGATCAGGTCGCCCGGCGCCTCACGTGAGGCCTCCACCACATACACGGTGGCCGAATCGCGATCGGCCTCGAGCAGCGCGTCCACGGAGACCGATGCACCGCGCTTGCCTCCACCCGTCGAATGGCGCGTAGCAATCGTGACCGATCCCACCAATCCACTGGGGAGCGCGTCCGCGCCGTTCACCGTGATTTCGACCGCATACGTACCGGTGCGAGGATCGGCCGAGCGTCCCACCAGCTGCACGCGACCGGTGAAGGTGCGCGCCGGCAGCGCATCGAAGTGCACGGTGGCGGCGTCACCCAGCTGCACGCGCAGGGCATCGCGATCGGGCAGGCCAACCCGCAGGACGCGACCGCGACGCGTGCCGCCGAGCAGCATGATCGGCGTACCCGGCGAGACGTTCGAACCGGCGGTAACCATGCGCTGCAGCACAATGCCGCCTTCGGGTGCCACGATCGTGGCGTACTCACGATTCACCGTCGCGGTGACGAGATCCGAGCGTGCGGCCTCGAGCGCCGACGTGGCGTCCTGCAGCTGCGCGAGGGTGGCCACACTGTCAGCGGCGAGACGCTGCACGCGGGCCTGATCGCGCTGCGCTTTGTCGAAGCCCACCTGCGCTTTGCCAACCGCCGCGTTGATCTCGCGCAGGTCGAGCGAGGCCAGCAGTTGGCCGCGTTGCACCGTGGCGCCTTCGTCGACCAGCACGCGCGACACGATGCCGCCGATCTTGAAGGCGAGCGGGATCTCGTCGCGCGAGCCGAACGTACCGGTCGCATGCACCGAGTCGGCACCGCCGCCGCTCGTAACGGCCTCCACACCGACCGACACCGCCGGAGCGAGCGTCGCGACGTCGCGCTCAGGCGCCGGCGCGTTGCCGCAGGCGGACAGCAGCGGCAGCATGGCCGCCGACACGAGCACGGTGGGGCGGAAGACGATACGGTTCGTAGTCATCGTGGGGGTCACGAAGGGTTAGTGGGGCAGCGCGCGCAGAGCCGCGGCGCGCTCGAGTTCCACCACACGGGTGGCGAAGGTGAAGCGCGTGATCACTTGATTGATCGCCGCCGACGTGAAGGCCGTCCGCGCACTCAGGAACTCCACCGGCGTGGCGAGTCCCTCGGCGAAGCGGCGCTGCACGAGCGAGAAGGCGCGCTGGGCGCTGGCCAAACGGTCGGCCGCACTCACCAGCGTGCTACGTGCCGACTGCACGGCGTCATAGGCGTTGCCGACCTGCAGCGTGATCGCCCGCTCGGCTTCGCGCCGGCGATACTCCGCCTCACTGTGCGTCGCGTTGGCCTGTTCCCGGCGGGCGGCGTCCTGCCCGCCATTGAAGGCGTTCCAGGACAGCACAAGGGAGGCGAGTCCCACATCGCTCCGGTTATTGAAGCGATAGCGGTCGCCTTGCACGCCGTAACTCGCCGCCAGCGCGAGGTTGGGCAGGTAAGCGGAGCTGGCAATACGCTGCTGGGCGCGGGCGAGGGAAATGCCGCTGCCGGCCTGCGCGAGCTCTTCGCGATGCGTCAGGGCATGGGCCAGCAGGTCGCGGCGCGACAACGAGTCGACGCGAAGCAGCGTGCTGTCATCGGCCAGCGTAATGGCGCTGTCCTCATCGCGATTGCGCAGCAGGTTGAATCCACGGCGCGCCGCCTCGCGCTGCCGCGTGGCCTCTTCTATTTGTTGCAGCAGTTCGCTGCGTTCGACCCGGGCGCGGAGCAGCACGTCGGGGGTGGCTTGTCCGGCGCCGATCAGGCGCTCACTCACCCGGACGTTCTCGTCGAGCAGCGGCAGCGTGGCCTCGAGGGTTTCGACAGCGCGCACGGTGCTGGCGTAGCCCAGCCAGGCCTGCTGGATGTCGGCGGCGAGCTGGCGCATGGCACCCTTGCGGGTGGCACCCACCAGATCGCGTTGCGCGCGGGCCGCGGCCCGGGCCCCGAACAGCGCGTCGTTGAACAGCGGTTGCATCAGCTCGAGCTTGGTTTCCTGACGGAACGGGAGCGTGGTGTTCACGTCGGTCGGGAAACGCGACTGCCCGATGAGCTGATTGAGTGCGGTGTAGGCGGGATTTATGAAATCGCCGATGTTCACGACGCCGCTGAGCTCGGAGTAGCGGGCGTTCACGCCAACCGTGGGGAGGAATCGCCCGCTGGCTTCGCGGACGCCGGCGTTGGCGCGGGTGAGGGCGGCCGACTGCTGCGCGATGCTGAGGTTGGCGGCCAACGCCTCCGCCACGTAGCCATCGAGGAGTTGGCGTGCGCTCACGGGTGCCTGCGCGTCCGCGACGGCGGCGGACGTCACGCCGCGCGCGACGGCGACCGCCGCGATCAGCCACCGCTGTGTTGTAAACGTCGATCGTGTGTGAAACATCGCCATTTCAGAATAACAGTGTTAAGTCGATGGGCCGAGAGAGCGGCGCCGAAGCGCCCCGTGGCTCAGAAATCCTGACGAAACGCTGTCAGGACGGGTTGCGCAGACTCCCGCGAATCATGACGTCGCACATCGTGCGCACGGTTTCCCGCGGGTCGCGGAGGACGATATGGGGATCATCGCGGTGGGTGAACCAGAGCGAAATGACGCCGTGAATGCCGCCCCAGAACATTTGGGCGAGCTCGGGGGCGTCGCTCAACTCCGGGCGATAGACGCCCTGCTCGATGGCCTCGGTGACGGTCTGCAACAGAAAGCTGAAGGCATCCTCATCGGGCGACGTCATGACGTTTCCAGCAGCATCCACCATGGGATGCCTCATTGATGTCATGAACATGAACCGATACTGGCTCGGATTATCGAGCGCAAAGTCGGTGTATGCCAAACCCATGCGCCGCAACCGTTCTACCGGGTCCTCGATGCGGCCGATCTTGTACATCGCCTGCCCCAGCGACGAAAAGTCGGCTAGGCACAGCTCCACGATCAGGGCGTCCTTGTCCCGGAAGTGGTGATAGATCGCCGTCGGCGTGTACCCGATCTTGGCCGCGATCGCCCGCATCGTGGTGGCCTCCACGCCATCCGCCACAAACAGCTCCCGCGCCGCGTCCAGGATAGCCTGGCGCGTCTCGGCTTTCTGCCGTTCCCGGCGGGCCAACGACGCAGTGCGAATGGTGGACGTGGTCACGAGAGGAAAGGTGGAGCATTCACCTAACACCGTCAAGTGACCTGCTAACGAGGGATCAGCGAGATCGGGCGAGCGCCCTGAGGGTGACGTGTTCCGTGTCACCGCGCGAATGGCCGGACGCGCTCACCCTGAGCGAACCCAGCAACGTGCCCCAGAATTCGGTGTAGCATTCTCCAGCAGACCATTATGATCTCACGCTCAACGGTACGTCCCTCCCGCGCCAATCGCGACCGCGTGTCCACGGTGGCGCTGCTGGTGGCGCTCATGGTCGTCGCACCCTGGCGCACCGCCGCAGCGCAGGCGGGCGTCACGAACGCACGCTCGCCGTCGGGTGCCTGGTCGCTGCCGGATCCCGAGTCGTTGGTCTCCAAGGCGATCGTCCGGATCATCACCCAGGATCGTCCGGCGGGCATCCCCATCGCCGAATACAGCGCCAAGCGGTTCGGACGCGCGGCCACCACTGAAGCCGTCCGTCAGTACAACGGGCGCGCGCTCGACCCCAGTGCCTTCGCCGCCATCGCGGAGTGGACCGACACCCAGGCACTGGATGTCGAGCCCTGCACGGCGGTCGGCGGCAAAGGGTGCGCGACCCCAACGGGCGTCTGGGTAGCGATCACCCGCATCGAGCGTGGTGAACTGCCGCACGAGATCAACCTGTCATACACGACGCAGTTCACGGCCGCGCCGGCGCTGGAGGGACAGGCCCCGCAGACGCACCGCTACACCTTCTGCGAACGCTGGCTCCGCGTGGGCAGCGCGTGGAAATACGACGGCTTCGTGAAGATGGTGCCGCCGTAGTACCGCCGTAGTACCGCCGTAGCGCGTCGGCTACGCCGACTCCGCCTTCGACAGCACCATGTGCCGCCGCCCCAGCCAGAGCGCTACCACCAGCCACACCGCGCTCATCGGCGCGGCAATCAACGCGATCGAACTCACCGCGAGTCCAGCGGCCGACATGGTGGCATAGCTCCACGCCCCGATTTGGTCGCCGCTGCGATACGCGAACGTGTCGATGAAGTTCTTGGCTTTGTACTTATCCTCGGCCGGAATCACCGAGAAGAGCACCTCGCGCCCCGGATTGGCGAAGGCGTAGTTGCCGGCCCGACGAATCACCGTGAACGCCACGAACAAGGAGAGCGACGGCCACACCCCGAGCGCGCCGAACCCGACCACGCTCACGAACGGCAGAATCGCCAGTGTCATGCCGACACCAACCCACTTGATCACGCGACCCGAAACGAACAACTGCGCCAGCACCGTGAGCAGCTGCACATAAAAGTCGAGATTCGCCAGAAACGCCGTGCGCGATTCACGATCGGCAAACTTTGCGCCCACGATCTCAGCCTGCTGGAAGTACAACACCGTGGTACCGATGGTGAACAACAGCATGAACAGACAGATGCCCAGCAGGTACGGCGACCGGAGCACGTGCGTGATGCCAGCCAACGACCCACCACCGACCGATCGCTTCGCCTCCTCTCGATCGCGCGTCTCCGCGCGAAAGCTGGGCGGGAACCGTCGAAGCACCTGCACGCCGCACTCCAACAGGAGCACCGACACCAGCATCAACATCGGCGTCCCGACCTGCGTCGCCATCAACGCGGTGAACTTCGAACCAAACATGCCGCCCAGCGTACCGCCCACCCCGATGAAGCCGTACAGCCGTTTGCCTTGATTGCTGTAGAACGTGTCAGCCATGAAGCCCCAGAACACCGAGGGCACGAACAGACTGAACACACTGATGAAGATCCAGAACGCCGGGCCGAGGTACTTCTCTTCGGCCGGCCCCGTGGTGGACACCGCGTAGGCGAAGAGCAGCAGCAGCGCGGAGAACACCCGATACACGATCGGAATGAAGCGTCGTACCGGGAGGCGCGACACGATCGTGGAGTAGAGCGGATTCGCCAGCAACGTCGCGACCAGCGTTCCCGTGAACAGCCACGGCAATTTCGCCGTCCCGGCGGCTACGCCGATGGCGTCACGAATACTGCGCAAAATGAAGTAGCTGGCCAACAAGAAGAAGAAGAAGGAAAACGCGAACAGCGTCGCCCGCCACTCGCCTTCTTCCACCGTCACCAACTTCGCCATGACACGACGGATCACTGGGCTCCGGATTGCAGGGCATGCCACGCGGCGAGCACTGCCCGCTCACGCTCGGGCGCGATGCCGGCACGCAGCTTTTCTTGCTCGGCCGCCGGTCGCGCGTGATACCACGTGAGCGCATCACGCACCGTGGTGGCCAGCGGACGAAAGGTGAGCCCCGCCGCCAACGCCTTTTCGATCACGCTGGTGCTGAACGCCACCGTGCTCGCGCCGGCAAACGACCACACCGGCATCTCGGCCCACGACCGCACCTTCTGCGCAGTGAGAAACGTCGTGGGTACCCACGTAAACTGCGCGTCGTTGTTGAAGCAGGCCTTGATGCCGTACAACAGTTCGCCGATGCCGCACACCGTGCGCGGACCCACCGCATTGAATACGCCGCCGGTGCGGCTCTCGCCGAGGCGCACCATCCACTCCGTGAGATCGCGTACGTCGATCCACTGCGCCGGGTCGTCGAGCGTACCCGGTGCCAGGATCTCGCCGCCCTTCTCGATGCGTACCGGCCAGTAGGTGAAGCGATCGGTGAGATCACCAGGACCCACGATGAGCCCCGGACGCACCACCGTAGCACCGGCGCCGAAGGCCTCCTGCACCAGTTGCTCGCAGCGCACCTTCTTGTTGCCGTACGGCGCGGCCGCCGCCTCGGGGCCAGTAATCGGCGCCGGATCCTGCGTGGGGTGCGACTCATCAGGGAACGAGCGCGTGAAATCCTTGTACGCCGCCGTACTGCTCACGTACACGTACTGCGCCACACGTCCCTTGAGCGCCGCGGCGGCGTTCACGATCCACTGCGGATTCGTGGTCGGCAAATCATACACCACGTCCCACGTACGCCCCTTGAGCGCCTCGTGTCCGTTGGCATCGTTGCGATCGCCGATCAGCTGCTCCGCCTTCGGAAACAGCCCAGGTTTGGTCTTGCCGCGGTTCAACAGCGTGACCGTGTGACCGCGCGCCAGCGCATGCTCCACGAGGTGCGGCCCGATGTACCCGGTCCCGCCCAACACCAACACACGCAATGGTGCCGCAACGGGCCCTTGGCTCACTTGCCTACCTTGGCGTGCCACGCCGCCAGCACCGCCTTCTCCTTCTCCGGCGCAATACCAGCCCGCGCCTTCTCCTGCTCGGCGGCCGGACGCGTCTTGTACCAATCGAGCGTCGACTTTGCGGTCTCCGCGAGCGGACGGAACGACAGCCCCGCGGCATAGGCCTTCTGACAATTCACCGACATGAAGCCGGCCGTCCGACCGAACGCCGGTTGCCACACCGGCATGTCGCTCCATGCGCGCACCTGCTGCTCCGCCAGGAAGTCGGCGGGCACCCACGTAAACCGCGCATCGCTCGTCGTCACCGCTTTGATGCCATAGAGCATTTCGGCGATCGTGGTGGGCGTCTTCGGGCCGGTCGCGTTGAACGTGCCGATCGTGTGATTCTCGCCGGTCCGCACGATCCACTCGCTCAGATCGTGAACGTCCACGTACTGCACCGGATCGTTCGGTGTGCCGGGGGCGAGCAGTTCACCACCCTTATCGATGCGCACGGGCCAGTACGAAAAACGATCGCTGAGATCACCGGGACCCACGATGAGGCCGGGCCGCACGATGGTCACCTTGTCTTCGCCGAACTGCGCCTTTGCGTCGATCTCGCACTGCACCTTGTTCGGACCGTAATTCGCCCCATCGTTGCTGGTCCACACGGACGGCGCCCCCGGTGTGTTCAGCGGGCCGTTCTCGTCCATCCCCGGCTTCGAGTAATCGCCGAACACCGAGATCGTGGATACGAACACGTACTGACCCACGCGCCCCTTCAGCGCACTACCCGCGTCACGCACCCACTGCGGATTGCGCGTCGGATTGTCGATCACGACGTCCCACGTGCCGTTTTTCAATCCATCGTGACCGCCGGCCACGTTGCGATCGCCGATGATGCGCGGAACGTTCGGGAAGAGCGTGGAATTCGTCTGACCGCGATTGAACAGCGTGACCTTGTGCCCTCGGGCCAGCGCGTACTCCACCTGATTCGGTCCGATGAATCCGGTGCCGCCAAGAATAAGAATGCGCAACGGCTTGGGCTGCGCGTCTCCCGTTTCCGGACGATACACCAACGGGCGGACACCGTCGGCGGTAAACGCGTGAGCGGCCGTGGGAAGACCCAGACCCACGGCGCCGCCGAGCAGCGCAGAATGCTTCAGGAACGTGCGGCGATCGAGGCTCATGGGCGGCGTCCGTCGAGTTGTTGGATGGTCTTCGTGGAAGCAGGACGCGACTTGCGCAGCAGGGCCGAGACCGACTCGGCGCCCTTCAGGACACGCAACACATTCTCGCCGGCGAGGCCCTTGAGTTCCGTGTCGGTCCAACCGCGCTTCAGCAATTCGGCGAACAGCGTTGGGTACGTGGATACATCTTCGAGCCCCTGCACGGTTTCCGTGATGCCGTCGAAATCGCCGCCGATGCCCACATGCGCGGCGCCGGCAATCTTCTTGATGTGGTCGAGATGGTCGGCCACATCGGCAATCGTCGCGATCGGCGTGGGGTGCGTTTCGCGCCACGCCGCCACCGCCTTGAACTGCGCGTCGTTGTTGTTCGGGAAGCGGTTAGCGATCGAGTCACGCACGGCGGTCACCTGCGCGCCGTAGTTGGCCACGGCCTGCGACACGAAACCCGGCACGAACGTCATCATCACCACGCCGCCGTTCTTCGGCAGGCGGGCCAGAATCGAATCGGGCACGTTGCGCGGCACATCGGTGACGCCGCGCGCGGCGGCGTGCGACCAGATCACCGGCGCTTCGGTCACCGACAGCGCCTGACTCATGACCGCCGGCGACGTGTGCGCCAAGTCGACGATCATGCCGAGGCGGTTCATCTCGCGCACCACTTCCTTGCCGAACGCCGTGAGCCCGTTGTTGCGCGGCGCATCGTTCGCGGCGTCGGCCCAATCGAGCGTCACGTTGTGCGTGAGCGTCATGTAGCGCGCGCCGAGTTCGTAGTACGCGCGCAGCGCGCCCAGCGAATTCTCGATCGCGTGTCCGCCTTCCATGCCCAGCAGCGAGCCGATTTTCCCCTGCGCATACGCGCCCCGCACGTCGGCCGCGGTGAACGCGGGCACGAACACATCGGGATAGCGCGCGATCACGCGCTTGGCGATGTCGATCTGCTCGAGCTGAATACGCGCGTAGCCCGAGTCACGCACTTCGCCGGGGATGTATACCGACCAGAACTGTCCGCCCACCATGCCTTTGCGCAGGCGCGCGATGTCCGTCATGCCGGCGGTCTTGCGGCGGAGATCATATGCCACGACGTCGAGCGGATCCTTGGCCGCTTCGCGCATCGCCCACGGCAGGTCGTTGTGCCCGTCGACCAGCGGCGTATTGCGCAGGAGCTTACGCACATACGCGAGGCGCACCTCGAGCGACGCATCCCGCATCGATACGGCCGTGGCCGCAGCCGGCTTCTTCGTGGCGACCTGTGCGGTGGCCGCTCTGGGCATGCCCATCGCCAACCCCAAACCCACTACCCAACACGCACGACGGTTGTTTGTCAGCATCCGAATCGCTCCAGATAGTGCGGAAGCATCTTGCGCCACCACGGCCAATCGTGATTCACGTCATGCCCCCACAGGTCGAAGGTATGTCCGATCTGCTTGCGGTCGAGCAGATCGTGGAACGCCCGCGTGGCATCGGGCTGTTCGTACGCGCCCTGTCCAGCCACGATCGCGATCCGGGTGTGATGCCGCAGCGTATCGAGCGGACCACCCTCCATATTCGCGACATACCACATCGGGTTGTTGAAGTAGCAATTGTCGTCGGTGTAGCCGTTGAAGTAGCTGGGCGACAAATCGTAGAAGCCACTCATGCCAATCAGGCCGCCGAACAGATCGGGGCGACGGAACAGCGCGTTGGCCGCGTGGAAGCAACCGAAGCTGGCGCCGGTGGTGATGGCGCGCGCCTGCCCGTCGCCGCACACGTGGCGGATAAACGGCACGACCTCGTCTTCGATGTAGCGCGAATACAGCGCCTGACGTCGGCCCGCTTCCGGTACCGGCAGGCTGCGGTCCATCCACGCCAGCTTGTTGATGCTGTCGATCGAGAACACGCGGATGCGTCCCTGCAGGAGCAGCGGCTCGATCGCCTTGATCAACCAGAAGCGCTCATTCTCGAGGAAGTCGGCGGCGGCCGTCGGGAAGAGCAGGATGGGCTGACCACGCCAGCCGTACGACACGATCGGCATTTCCAGACCGAGCGCGGGGCTGCGCCAGCGATCAATCCGCTTGGGCAGCGAGGGGTCGACAAACTGTGGGGACATGATGGGGAAAGCTCACCCCAGTGCCGCATCGGGGCCAGTGCGTCGGGGCCAGCGCATCGCGGGCGTACCGTTGCCGGTCGGTGACCGTTCCGTGGTCATTCGTCCGCCGATTCGGTACCACGACGCCCGAGGTTGAACCGTCCGAGCACTCGGCGTCGGACGCTACCGACTCATGGAGGCCTCATGCTCGCTCGTGCGTTCGACGCGTCGACCTCTCCCTTCCTGATGCCCGTCAGCGAGCACGAGGCCGCCATCGCCTCCCTCGAGGCCGACGTGTTCCCGCATCACGTGGACAGTATTCCTCCCGGCATCGTCGAGGGCGGCAAGTACGAGTTGCGCTTTGCCTGGACCCGGCAGGATCTCCACGCCGTGCAGGCGCTGCGCTACCGCGTGTTCTGCGAGGAACTGGGAGAAGGGCTGGCCGCATCGACGTCGGGCTCACGTGAAGCCGATGAACGCGATCCCTGGTTCCACCACCTCATGATTTGCGAGCGGAGCTCCGGTGCGGTGGTGGGCACGTATCGCCTACAAACGGCGGTCATGGCAGCCACCCGTCACGGGTTCTACAGCGCCACGTTGTTCGAACTGGGCGCCGTGCCGGGAAGTGTGTTGGCCGGCGCCGTCGAGATCGGGCGGGCCTGCGTTGATCCCGCCCATCGCTCAGGACGCGTGCTCCGGCTCCTATGGAAGGGCATCGCGCGCTATCTGCAGTGGAACGAGAAGCGATACCTGTTCGGCTGCTGCTCACTGGACGGCGTTGCCGAGGAACCGGCCGTCTCGGCATGGCGGGCGCTGCACGCGCGGCAGGCCCTGCATGACCGCATTCTCGTACGTCCTCGTCCCGCCGCGCGGGCGCTCGCCGACGACGGCCGCGTCCGCCCCCTGATCGACGCGGCCTCCCTCACGGCGGCGCTGCCCCCGCTGTTCGAAGGCTATTTGTCGCTCGGCGCCAAAGTGTGTGGGGCACCGGCGCTCGATCACGCCTTCGGGACGACCGACTTTCTCGTGGTGCTGGACATCCACGATATGGATCCGCGGAGCTACGCATCGCTGTTCGGGTGAGCCGAGCACGAGGGGGACGAATGCGACAGGAGATGGTGCACCTCGGCGCGCGCTTCATCGTCCGCTGGCTGTGCCGCGGCGTGCTCCGGCTGCTGGACATCGAGGTCCACCGGGCCGGGATGCTGCCGCCCGGGCCGGCGCTTCTGGTCGCCAATCATCTATCATGGATCGATATTGTCGCGATGATGGCGCAATACGACTGCACGTTTGTCGCAAAAGACGACGTGCGTGACTGGCCGTTCGTGGGGAGGCTCGGCGAAGCGCTCGGCGTCATCTGGATCGACCGCCGTCGCAAACGCGACCTCCACCGCGCCGTCGGGGCGCTGAGTGAGGCATTGCGGCAGGGGACCCGCGTGGTGCTCTTCCCGGAAGGCACCACGACCACCGGTCGGCAGACCCTGCCGTTCCGCTCGTCGCTGGTGGAGGCGGCGGTGCGCACCGGGGTACCCGTGGTCCCGATCGCGCTGTCGGTGCACGCGGCCGACGGTCAGGGCGAGTCGATGTGCTGGGTTGGTGACGACACCTTATTGGCGCACCTCCCGCGCGTCATGGCCCTACGTGACGCGACCTTCGAGATCCGGGTGCTCGCGCCATTGCCGGCCGGACCGACGCGAAAAGTGCAGAGCGCCGCCGCGCGGGAGATGATCGTGACGGCCCGCCGACTGCGGTCTCGTCAGCTCGCCGTGGGGATCGAGGTCAGCCCTTTCGCAAAGCAAAACTTCCGGCCGATTGACAGTTCGGATCGGGAAATCGCCCGGTAACGCGCGATCTTCTCGGGGTAGCGCAAAATCGTGGATTCGTGAAATCCCATGCGCAGGAAGAGCGGCTCGGCCAGTGAAATGGCGAACAGTTCAGGGTAGCCACGTTCCCGTGCCAGTTTCTCCGCCGCCGTGATCAGCCGCTGTCCGAGGCCGTGTCCCTGCGCATCGGGGGCCACCGCCAACGACACGAGTTCGACCAGCGACGGGGAATACTCATCAAGCGCGACCTGTCCCAGCAGTTTCCCGTCGGGGCTGCGCACCACCTGATAGTCCTGCAGGTGGCTCACCACGAACGCTTCGCTGCGATACAGCGTGAGGCCGTCCGGGGCGAACATGTTGTTCAGGGCCACGATGTCGGCCACATCATGGTCGTGCGCGTGCTGGACTTTCAGGGGCCATGCCGGGCGTTCCGCCGCCGCGGCTTCCGTGTCGGTCGCCATCAACGCGACGCGAACACCCGGGTCTTACCGGCCTTGTCGAACAGGAGCACCTCGTAGGCGTCCTTGGGCGCTCCCTGCTCCATGCCCGGTGACCCCTGCGGCATTCCCGGAACGGCGAGCCCACGCGCCACCGGCTGTTCGCGGAGCAGCTTCTGAATCAGGTCGGCCGGCACATGCCCTTCGATGGCGTAGGCGCCGACCCGCGCCGTGTGGCACGACTCGAGGGCCGACGGCACCCCGAACGACGCCTTCACGCTCGACATGTC
>CANHJV010000078.1 GCA_947461225.1 Gemmatimonadota bacterium
CACGCCGATCTGGAGGCGTTGTCCGAGAGCGAGTTCGCACGCACCTACGACGTGAATCTCACCGGCACCTTCCGCATGATCCGCGCCTGTCGCGATCTGCTGCGCGAATCGGGGCGCGGCGCGGTGGTGAATCTCTCCAGCATCGCCGGCACCGCCGGGCTGGGTTCAAGTGTGGCGTACGCCGCGTCGAAGGGTGCGGTGAGTACGCTCACGCTGTCATTGGCCCGCGCCCTCGCGCCGGATATCCGCGTGAACGCGATCGCCCCCGGCTACGTGAGCGGTGGCCTGCCCAGTCGCGTGCTCGACGGCGACAAGCTGAAGGCGGTGGAAGAGAAGTATCTGGTCACGCAGGCGCTGCCGCGGCTGCTGCAGGTAGACGAGGTGGCGGGGCTGGCGTACTTCCTCGTGGCTGGCGCCCCCGGCATCACGGGCGAAGTGATTCGCATGGACAACGGGCTGCATCTGTATGCGTGACACAGGCACCGCGGGTTCGCCTCGCATCGGCTTCATCGGCACGGGGCTCATCGGCACGCCGATGGTGCAGCGATTACTCGAGTGCGGACTGTCGGTGTCGGTGTGGAACCGTACGCCGGAGAAGGCCGCGCTGCTGATCCACGATGGCGCCACCCTGGCCGAGTCGCCGCGCGCGCTGGCCGAGTCATGCGACATCGTATGCCTGTGCCTCACGAATACAGCGGCGGTGCACGAGGTGGTGTTCGGCGCGCAGGGCATCGACGCCGTGCTGCGCGTGGGCCAGCTCGTGATCGACCTCTCGAGTATCGCCCCCGATAGCACGCGCGAGATGGCGGCACGTCTGGCGGCGGGGTGCGGCGCACGCTGGATTGACGCCCCCGTGTCGGGCGGCTTGCCGCTGGCGCGTGCGGGAAAGCTCATCGTGTTCGCCGGTGGTGACGCCGATGACATCGCGCGCGCGACGCCGCTGTTCGGGGCGCTCTCGCAGCGCGTCACGCACATGGGCGGTCATGGCGCCGGTCAGCTGGCCAAGAGTTGCAATCAGATGATCGTGGCGTGCAACCTCGTCACCATCGCCGAGATGCTGGCGTTCGCGAGCAAGTCCGGCATCGACGCCACGCGGCTGCCCGGTGCGCTGGCCGGTGGCTTTGCCGACTCGCTGCCGCTGCAGATTTTCGGACCACGCATGGCCGCCGGCATCGAGACGCCGCGCATCGGCGGGCTGGGCACGTTCCGCAAGGATATCGACCAGGTCGTGCGCCTGGCCGGCGAGTGCGGGGCGTATGCCCCAATGGCGACGCGCGCCGCCGAGGTCATGTTGGAAGCCAGCCGCGCCGAGCACATCGGGGCCGATCCTGATGTATCACGCATGATCGCCCTCTTCCTCGAGCGGGCCGCGACTAGCGACGCCTCGGGGACACCGTGATGCCCGCATGACGAAGCGCTTCCGCTCGGCCAACATCCACGAGGGGATGCTGCGCGCGCCCACCCGCGCCTTTCTGCAGGCGCTTGGGCAGGATGATGACGAAATCGCGCGTCCGCACATTGGGGTGTTTCATACGGGCGGCGAGATGAGTCCGTGCAACATGCTGTTGCGCGATCAGGCGCTGCACGCGAAGACCGGTATCTATGCCGCCGGCGGTATGCCGCATGAGTGTCCGGTGGCGTCGGTGTCGGATGGATTGTCGATCGCGCACAGCGGCATGCGCTTCTCGCTGGTGTCGCGCGAAATCATCGCCGACAGCGTGGAGGCGTCTACCCGCGGGCATCAGTGGGACGGCATCTTCGCGATCGGTGGCTGCGACAAGAATCTGCCCGGCCTCATGATGGGGATTGTGCGCTGCAACGTGCCCGGCGTGTTCGTGCACGGCGGCGCCGCGCTGCCGGGGCATTTTCGCGGACGCGACACGAACATCGGCGAAACGTACGAGATGATCGGCAAGGTGCTCGCCAACGAAGCGACACCGGACGATCTGCACGAGATCACGCATGCGTGCCTCCCCACGGCGGGATCGTGCGCCGGGCAGTTCACGGCGAACACGATGGGCATGGTATCGGAAGCGCTGGGGCTGGCCCCGATCGGCTCGAGCATGATTCCCGCCGTGTACAGCGAGCGCGCCCCGCTCATGCGTCGCGCCGGCGTAGCGCTCATGCGGGCGGTGATGGGCGACGGTCCGTTGCCGCGCGACATCGTGACGCGCGCCGCGCTCGAGAATGCGTGCGCGGTGGTGTCTGCCACTGGTGGTTCAACCAACGCCGCATTGCATCTGCCGGCCATCGCGCACGAGGCCGGCATCCGCTTTCACCTCGACGACATCGCGGCGGTCTTTGCGCGCACGCCGCTGATTGCCGACCTGCAGCCGGGCGGCCGCTTCCTGGCGCGCGACCTCTACCACGTCGGCGGCGCCGGCGTGGTGATGCGTGCGCTGCTCGAGGCGGGCGCGCTGCACGGCGACTGCCTCACATACACTGGGCGTACGCTGGCGCAGGAACTCGAGAGTGCGGCGCTCCCCGACGGCGAGGTGGTGCGCACGGTGGCGAACGCCCGGTCCGCCGATGGTGGCGTGACGATGCTCACCGGCAACCTCTGTCCCGACGGCGCGCTGCTGAAAACGGCGGGACTCGCTACGCTGGTGCATCGGGGCCCGGCGCGGGTGTTCGAATCGGAGGAGCAGGCGCAGGCGGCAGTGCGCGAGCAGCGCTACGCGCGCGGCGACGTGATCGTGATCCGCAACGAAGGCCCCCGGGGCGGCCCGGGCATGCGCGAAATGCTCGGCATCACCGCGCTGCTCTACGGGCAAGGGATGGGCGCCGACGTGGCGCTGCTGACCGACGGCCGCTTTAGCGGCGCCACCCGTGGCCTGTGCATAGGCCATGCGGGGCCGGAAGCGGCCGATAGAGGCCCGATCGCCCTCCTCCGCGATGGAGACATCATCGCGATCGACGCGCGCCCTGAGGCGCGCCGTATCGCCGTGGAGCTGAGCGACGAGGAACTGGCCTCACGATTGGCGGCGCTACCGGAAGCGGTGCCGGTGCGACTCGGCGGGGTGCTGGAGAAGTACACTCGCCTGGTGGGCCCGGCGCATCAGGGCGCCGTCACGCACTCGGGCGCGGTGGAGTGGCCGACGGACCACTAGCTACCGCGGCGCCCCTACCGTGGCGCCGCCGGCATGGCGGGCATGCACATCACGAACATCTGGTAGCGCGTCTGCCCAGACGACACGCGGAGCCTGTCGTTCACCCGCTGCTCGGCATCCGTCCCCAGTAGGGCTTCGGCGTTGATGTTGAACAGGCAGTCGGCCTGCTCCCACCGAAAGCGCAGCGATCCCTCGTTCGGGGAATCGCGTGGTTCGGGAGTACGCACCCACTTCGCCGCGCGCAGCAATTCGTAAAAGTGGACCGCTTCCGGGCCCACACCGAGCTCCGTGCCGCCGGCTGCGGTGATCCGGCATCCGGGAACCCGTTTCTGCGTGCGCCAGTCGTCGATCGTGTCGACCTCGACCTCGACGATCATGTGCCGCTCGTCACGGAGAAAGCGCGCCGCGGCCTGGCAGGGCAACGTATCTGAAACGCGTGGCGCGATCATCAGCGCCAGCAGGGCAGCAAATACCATCGAGTCGATGACCTCCGCACCGCAGCGCGCGGTGCTAGAATACGCGGATCTCTGGCCAGCGCGACGCAGCGCGGCATGTGCAGTTCTGTAGAGTCTAATACCATGCTGACCGGCGGACGTCCCACCCTCGCCCAATTCATCATCGAAGAACGCCGGCGGGCACCGGCGGCCACTGGCGACTTCGATGCGCTGATCACCGACATTGCGCTGGCCTGCAAGGCGATTTCGCAGCGCGTGGCGCGTGGCGTGCTCGTCGATGACGAACGGACGCTGCGCAACCACAATGTCCACGGCGAGGAGCAACAACCCCTCGATCTTGCCGCCAATGACGCGTTCCTGCGGGCCGCCGAGTGGGGCGGCCATCTCGCCGGGATGGTGTCGGAAGAGCTCGAGCTGCCGTATCAGATTCCCTCGCATCTGCCGCGCGGCAAGTACCTGCTCCTGTTCGATCCGCTCGACGGCTCGTCGAACATTGATGTGAACATGTCGGTTGGCAGCATCTTCTCCGTGTTGCGTGCGCCGACGCCGAGGGCCCACGCACAGGTCGCGGATTTCCTGCAGCCCGGCACCGCGCAAGTCTGCGCCGGCTACGCCGTGTATGGACCGAGCACGATGCTGGTCCTCACGTTCGGTCGTGGGACACACGGGTTTACTCTCGACCCCCAGCTGGGCGAGTGGGTGCTGACGCATCCGCACCTGCGCGTCGGCCCAGCGGCCCGCGAATTTGCGATCAACGCCTCGAACCACCGCTTCTGGGAGCCGGCGGTTCGACGCTACGTCGACGAATGCCTCGCCGGCGCCAGCGGCCCGCGCGGCTTCGACTTCAACATGCGCTGGATCGCGTCGCTGGTGGCCGAGGCGCATCGTATTCTGATGCGTGGCGGCGTGTTCCTATATCCGCGCGACAGCAAGTCCGCCACGAAGCATGGTCGACTACGCATGCTCTACGAAACCAATCCCATCGCGTTCCTCATCGAGCAGGCCGGTGGGATGGCGAGCACCGGCGCGCGCCGCATGATGGACGAACAGCCGACGGGGTTGCATCAGCGCAGCGGCTTTGTCTTCGGATCGAGTGAAGAGGTGCTGCGCATCGAGCAGTATCACCGGGAGCTGACGTCGGCCTAGCGCCTGGGGACGCGGCTACGGCTGTTGCGTTTTCGGAGATGCACGACGACCGGCCCGACGGTCGCGCGCCAGCGTGATGCCCCCCATACTTGTCCGTCATGCCCGGATTCTTCGATCGACTCACCGCGCTGTTTGGTGTCCCCGCCGCCACCAATGGCACGTCGGCGCCGGTAACCGTGCGCACGTCGCTGCACGGCGTGCCCGTCGAGGTGATCAACACGCGTGCCGACATCGCCACCGCCGACGTGCTCGCGCGACTCGATGAGGCACTCGCGCTCATTGCCACGTATCAGCCGTGGCGCCTGGCGCATCTGCAACGCGACATTCACGGCATCCGCGTGGAGCGCTTCGCCTGCCGTGGCGCCTTCATGCCGCAGGAGAACGTGATCATCACCGAACTCACGTTTCTCGCGCGACGTGATATCAGCGCGGCACCGGTGGCCTCGTCGATTCTGCACGAAGGGGTGCATGCGCGCGTGCACGCGATGGGTGTGTATCGCAGGGAGGACCAACTGCCCCGCGAGGAGCGCCTGTGCCGTCGCGCCGAACTGGCGTTCGGGCAGGCATTGCCACCGGAACTCGGCGCGCCCGTGGTCGAACGCGCGTTGGCAAGTCTGTCGCTCGACGATCGCGGCGTGGCGCCGATCGTGGATTGGCAGGAAGCACAGCGCCGGCAGGACGCCGCCGATCGAAACGCCTCGTGATGCGCGCATCGGCGTGAGCCGCATGTAGGGTAACACGATACCACGCGTGTCTCTCGTACTGAGCCTCCGTCGCGCGACGACATCCCCGCGCCCACGGTGATCTCGACACATTACAAAGAGAGGCACCATGACGCACCACTCCACGCGATGGACGGCGCTGCTCGCGCTCGCCCTTGGGTCACTCACCGTTACGGCACGCGCCTCGGCGCAAATTGCCGTGGTATCGCGCGCGTCGATCGACGATGCCGTGCAGGTCACCTTCGGGCAGCTGTGTGAAGACCGTTTCGTGATCCGCAACGACGGCGCCAAGCCGGTAGATCTTGAGTACGCTGTCGAGAAGGGCACCGAACACACCAAACTCACGCTGAACGCGCGTGAGCTGGTGGAACTCGAATCGAAGGCCAAGGAACCGCTCGAATTGTGGATCGGCGGCAAACTCGTGGCCAAGGCCGTGAAGGAGAAGCGCGCGTGCAAAGACGTGCAGGGCAACGCGTCGGTGATGGTGGCACCACTCGACGTAGCGGCCACCGTGAAGGACAACGGCAAAGCGTACGGGAACGCCTACGGGCGCGGCTATCCGTACTATGACCCGTTCATGTACGGCGCGGGGTATGGCGTCGGTGGGCTCTACGGCGGCTTCGGCTACCGCCCCTTCTACACCGGCTTCGTCGGCGTGCCGATCATCGTGGGCGGCGGCCCGCGCGGCGGCGGACGCCGGAGGTAGTCGGTCGCTGGCCCGGCGCCCGCCCGTGGGAACTTCCCGCACCGATTCCGGCTATGTTCTGCAGTCCCGTGGCCGGGGTCGGTACGGATTTTCTCTTGGGGGAGACGTCTGATGATTCGCGCGCTCGTTGCTGTCGTTGTGTTCGCCACGCTGTCCTTCGCCTCCACCGCGCGGGCCGCCACGCTGCAGACCGCCGTCTTCGCCGGTGGCTGCTTCTGGGGCGTCGAAGCCGTCTTCGAGCACGTGAAGGGCGTGAAGTCGGTCGTGTCCGGCTACGCCGGCGGCACCGTGGTAAACCCCGACTACGAGACCGTGAGCAGCGGTCGTACGGGACACGCCGAAGTCGTGAAGGTCACCTTCGACCCGGCCGTGGTGTCGTACGAAACCCTGCTGGCCGTGTTCTTCACCGTGGCCCACAACCCCACGGAGCTCAATCGTCAGGGGCCCGATGTGGGCACCCAGTACCGTTCGGCGATCTTCTTCACCAACGCCGAACAGCAGAAGAGCGCCACGACCGTGATCGCGCAGCTCACGCAGGCCAAGGTCTTTCCGCGGCCGATCGTGACGCAGGTGGCGGCGCTGTCCAAGTTCTACGACGCTGAGAGGTATCATCAGAACTACCTGTACAGCCACACGGATCAGCCGTACATCGTCTACAACGATCTCCCCAAGATCGACGCGCTGAAGAAGCAGTACCCGGCGCTGTGGGAGAAGACGCAGGGTAAGTAGGCCGCGAGCGCGTCAGGCGGGGCCCAGCACCTCGGTAAAGAACGGCTCGAGCTCAATCACAAACGGCGCATCGGCACCCGCGGGTTGCCACTCCACGCGCTCAGCGTGAATGCTCGGGCGCTCGTCGCCCGGCAGCCATCGCTCGATCAGGCGCGAGTCGAGGTCCACGATCCAGTACTCGATGTTCGCGCGCTGGTAGCGGCCGCGCTTGACGACGCGATCGAAACGCGCGGTGCTGGGCGACAGGATCTCGACGAACAGCAGCGGGTGGCCGCGTTCCTCGTCGGTGCGCGGGCGACGACCGTCGACCAGCGGCACCACGTAGAGATCGGGCTGCACGAGCGTGCGTGGGTCGAGCACCCAGTCGGACGGGGCGACAAACACGACGCCAACCCCGGTCGGGCGCGAGATCGCCTCCAGCGTGAGGGTCAGAACGATCAACGCCGACTGATGCAGGGTGCGTGGCGACGGGCTCACCAGCAGCTCCCCGTCCACGCACTCGTACCGGTTGGACGGATCGTCCGGCAGCGCCTGCACCTCGGCGGCAGTCCAGATACGGGGCATGAGCGCGGGCATGGCCATAGTGTGCCGAGCAGCAGGGGGAGATGGCAAGGGGTCACGACCCATCATGACAGTCCGATCCGCGCCGTGCGTCATCGTTTTCCCGCCCGTGATCCCGGGGCAACGCACGGCCTGCCATGGGATGCATTACCCGGCTTGGCTCCGCGCGCTAGACTCCCAGTTACCGTCGCCATACTCAACCTGCAGCCGGGATCCTGATGCGCCGCTCTTCGTCGTCCCTCGTCGTGCGTGCTGCCGTAACAGCTCTGCTCGCCACGACCGCGGTGGGCACCGTCGCCGCGCAGTCCAGCATCGCCCCACCCGCGCGGTTCACCGATCCCGATCGTATCGCCAAGCTGCGCACGGCGCTGCCGCAGGTCGACAGCGTGATGCGTGCCTTCGCGGCGAACTCGCGCGTACCCGGCATCGCCTACGGCGTAATCGTGGACGGCAAACTGCTGCACGTCTCTGCGCTTGGCCTGCGCGAAGTGCCGAGCAAGGCGGTCGTGGACACCAGCTCGGTGTTTCGCATCGCCTCGATGACGAAAAGCTTCACCGCGCTGTCCATTCTCCAGTTGCGCGACGCCGGCAAGCTGTCACTCGATGATCCGGCCGAGCGCTACGTGCCAGAAATGAAGGCCATGCGCTACGCGACCAGCGATGCGCCGCGCATCACGATCCGGCACTTACTGTCGCACTCGGCAGGCTTTCCGGAAGACAATCCGTGGGGTGACCAACAGCTCGCCGCCACCGATGCGCAGCTCTCGGCCATGATCAAATCCGGCATTCCGTTCTCGAACGCACCCGGCACCGCATACGAGTACTCGAACTTCGGCTTCGCGATCCTCGGCCGCATTGTGCAGAACGTGAGTGGTATGCCGTACGCCCGCTACATCCAGCAGCGGGTGCTGCGCCCGCTCGGCATGACCTCCACCACGATGGAGGCGCGCGACGTACCGGCCAGTCGCCTGGCGCACGGCTACCGCTTGCAGGACGGCGCGTGGCTCGAAGAAGCGGCACTGCCCGACGGCTCCTTTGGCGCCATGGGTGGCATGCTCACCAGCAGCGCGGATCTGTCGCGCTGGGTGGCGCTGATGCTCGACGCCTGGCCGGCGCGCGATGGCGCCGAGTCGCCGGTGCTCAAGCGCTCGTCGCTGCGCGAGATGCAGCAGATCGCACGCTTCAGCGGCGCCACGGCCGCGCGAAACGCCGCCGGCATGTTGTCACTGAACGCTGGTGGATACGCCTACGGCCTGCGCTCAGCGTCGAACTGTTTGTTTGCGCATATCGTGTCGCACTCCGGAGGCCTGCCTGGTTTCGGCTCGCAGATGCGCTGGCTCCCCGAGTACGGTGTGGGCATCGTGGCGCTCGGCAACCTCACGTACACGGGGTGGACGGGCGTGCTCGATCAGTCGTTCGAGATTCTGGCGAAAAGCGGCGGGCTAAAGCCGCGCGAACCGCAGCCGGCGCCGGTACTGCTGGCCATGCAGAGCCAAGTCACGCGACTTGTGCAAGAGTGGAAGCAGCCGCTGGCCGACAGCATCGCGGCCATGAATCTGTTTCTCGATGAATCCGGCCCGCGTCGCGCGGCGGCGATCGAGCAGATGTCGAACGCGGTGGGCGGCAACTGCAAAGCGGTTGGTCAGCTGTGGGCCGAGAATGCGTTGCGCGGCGTGTGGCGCATGCAATGCGCGAACGGGGCGCTTTCTGTCGGCATTACGCTGGCGCCCACGGAGCCGGCGCGCGTACAGCAGTTCACGGTGGTGCCGATGCGTGCGGACGCGGTGCTCGGGCCGGCGCCGCTCTGCCGGCAGTAACTGCCCAGTGGTCAGTGAACTGAATTCTGGCGTCGGACTGGGTATAGTGGTCAGAATTCAGCAACGACAGTGCTCAGTGCTGAGCATTTGGCTGGCGGCGCCTTCGAATGGCCTCGGTGGTCGACGAGCATCGCTGGTTCACGCGAAGGCCGCGAAGGTACGCGAAGAACAGCGTCGCACGCCACCAAGGAAATTCTCGAACCTGTGCACTATTGTTGCTGAAATCTGAACACTATACCCAGTCTGACGCCTGAACTCTGAACATCTGGAGTCAGTTTACTGAGCAGTTCGCAGCGCCCGCACCCGGTATCGCCGCCACGCTTCCCACACGTTGGCCACCAGCAGTCCCGCCAGCAGGAAGTACACCGCCCCCACCAGCTCGAACACGAGATACGACACCACCGCCGTGATCACGCCGAACACGATCTGATCGCGCGCCTTGGGCGGCGACGTGGGCGGATCGGTCACCATGAAGAACGCGAAGAACAGCGCCGCATGCAGATCCGGCTCGCGATACAGCTCGGCCACCTTCGCCGGATCGCCCACGAACGACGTGACGGTGAACAGCAGAAAGTGCACGCCGAGAAACGCTAGCACGGCGGGCATCTTGTTCACGCGATCGGTGATGAACACGCCGGTCACGAACAGCGCGGCGATGGCGAGGATGGGCAGCTCCGGAAGTGCGCCCCACCACGAATGCCCCGTGTCGAAGGCGAAGTAGCTCACCACCAGCGCCAGCGCGGCGGGGTTGAACACGTTGGCCGAGCGTCCGCGTGCCACGTATTTGCTGAGCACACCGATGGCAGCGGTGGCAGCGGCGATCTTCCACGAACCGAAGGGGCTGAGTACCATCGCCACCAACAGCCCCGTAAGCAGCGCGCCGCTGGGGAACGACCACTCCTTGTCGCGGTAGCGCAGAATCGGTGCGTCGACGAGCATCGCGGCGATGGCCGCAGCCGCCACACCGGGTGCGACCACCGCAAAACCGCTATGCGAGCCTGCGACCGGGATCAGCACCGCGAGCGCGATCACCAGCAGCCCCTTCGGTGTCTTGAAGAACTTCGTGAGCGACTTGAACGAGTTGCTCGGCATCGGCGACAGGGTCGCGGCCACTTCAGACATCGATCCAATCCGGCGTTGTGTGACGAACGAGCTGCGCATCCACCAGGCACGCGCGCAGTTCATGATGTTCCAGCAGCGCGAGTCCCTCGGCGCAGCCTAACACAAAGGCTGCGGTGCCGAGAGCGTCGGCGACCATGGCAGTCGGGGCGATCACCGAGGCACTGATCACATCGCGCGGCGACGCTCCGGTGGTCGGATCGAGCACATGATGTTCACCTGCCGGATCGTCGGCCACGCGGCGTTCGTAATCGCCCGACGTACACAGCGCGGCGTCGGTGATCGCCACGCGCGTGAGCAGCGCATGCGAGTCGCGCGGATGGCGAATCCCGACCGTCCATGGCTGCTCGGCCGCGTTGTGTCCGCCGCCATACAGGTCGCCGCCGGCGTCGACCACGAAGTTCGCCAGCGGCCGCAGCTCCTGCACCGCCATGTCGATGGCGAGTCCTTTGGCCACGGCGCCGAGGTCGAGCAACAAGGCGCGCTCGAGTCGAACGGAGCGCGCGGACGCGTTCAGCACCACGTCACGGTACGACACCGATTCATCCGTACGCACTTCGGAGCCCACCGCCGCACCATCGCGATAATCGCGATTGAATCCGCGGGCCTCCATGCGCGCGCCCACCGTGGGATCGAACGCCCCGTGTGTTTCCTCAGCCACGGCCACGGCAAAGCGCACCGCCTCGAACAGCATCGGCGACACTTCTGCGTCAACGCCGTGCGTGGCACACAGGCGCCGCAACTCGCTGCCGGCGTCGAACCGCGAGCACACCGCCTCTACGCGATCGAACCAGGCGAAGGCCCGTTCGATGGCGAGATCGCGTGTGCGTCGGGCGCGCGCACTGCGATCGTGCCCGACCACTTCGATCGTAACCACCGTGCCCATGCGCGCTCGCGAGGACTTCGGCGCACTCACGCGCGTGACATCCAACGGCAGAGCCAACGGCAGATCACGCGGCAGCCCAAGCGTGGCGCAACTCACTTCGCCTGCGCGAGCGCCTGCGTGACCGCGTAGTAAAACGCGTCGGAGCTCACCGTGGCGCCCGAGACATAGTCGACCTCGGCCGACTGCCGCGCCACCACCTGCGGGACCAACACGGCGATCCACGAGCACGAGTAGCGGGTAAGACACTGCGAGATCACGGCGTTCGCGATGCGTCCGTTCTGGATCTCAACCATCGCCTCGATGTCGCCATGTCGCGACGTCCCACGACCGAGATACACGCCGTCTTTGTAGGTCGTTTTAGCGGCGGGCTTGGCGGCAGCAGTGGCGGGTGGAGCAGCCGGCGGCGCGGCGGCGGCGGGCGTTGAAACAGGCGCCGGGGCCGTCTTCTCCGGAGTCGGTGCACTCGGCGCGGCCGCGGGCGCCGCAACCACCGGCGGAGTGACCGTCACGGACGCAGGTGTAGTCGCCACTGGCGGCGGTGCAGTCTCCACCGTGGCCACCGGTGCCGATACCGACGGCGTCGCGGCAGCAGGCTTGGACACCGTCGCGTTGGTCGCCGGTGCCCCCGCCACGGCCGAATTCGAAGATGCCGGAGCCGTGAGTCCTGCGGGCGTGGCCACCGCACTGGAATTGCTCGGCACCGATGCGACGGCTGGCGCGTCCACCACCGCCACCGCGGGCGTCGCCGACACCGTCGACTCGCCCGATTCCCCTGCCACCGTCCGAGCGCCCACAGCCCCCGCACCCGCCCGCGACGCACTGCGCGGACGGCGTTCGGCGCTTTCCGCGGCCATGCGATCGGCGGCCGGCTTCGTTTTCGCGAAGCCAGCCGTGTAGACGATGAGCACGGCCGCTGAACCGAGAGCGACCAGGTTGTTGCCGCGGGGTTTGGACACGGAGTTGGCGGGCGCGTCGAGAAGCGAGAAGGCGGGTCAGACCGAAATCGGGACCCTGCTTATATACGCCGCGAACGCCCGCTCTGCTGCGGGCGCTCCGACACGATGCCAACAGCGCATGGACACAACGCGAACGGGCGTCCCACCTGGGACGCCCGTTCTGCCTTATGGCCAGCGGAGAAAACCTTACGCGCGTCGGCGACGCCGGCGGGCCGCACCGGCCACACCGAGCAAACCCGCGGCCGTCAACGCCACCGTTGAGGGCTCCGGCACGGTGGTACTCGGTTCCGTCGGCGACTCGACCACGGGTTGCACGCTGATGTCGTCGATCGACAGATACTGCCCTGCGTTGATCGTCGAGGCGAACTGGATGGTGCTGCTCGCGCCCACCGCCGTAACGACGGCACTCAGCTGGATGAAGCCGCCCGTGATCGTATCGTTTACAAAAGCCTTTTGGACACCGTTCCAACTCGCCGACATCGATTGACCAGCAACGCTCCTCAGCCAAAACGAGAAGGTGTAGCTCTGCCCGACGGTCGTGGCGATCGCCTGACTGAGCGTGCAGCCATTCCCGAGGTAGACGCCGTAGCTCCCACTCTTTGCGTGATTCATGCCGATCCCGCCAAAGCCGGGGCAGCTCGCGCTCCATTCGGCGGGCCAGTCGGGGAACGTGGAGTTTCCCGTCACGGTCTCGAACCCACCGTTCACGACCAGTTCCTGGGCGGCGGCGGCGCGCGCGCCAACGAGCGCCAGCGTTGCGGCGACCACAGCGAAACGTAGTCGGATCATCGATTTCCTTGAGCTTGAGTGTGAGACGGTCACGAGAGCCCGCGCACACAGCAAGAAGCGGTCCGCAATGAAGAGTCCGGTCGCCCCTCGCGACCACGCTCGCGGCGCGCACGTAAGTGCGGCGCCTGCACCGCATTGGTGTTGCGCCGATACGGCGATTCGCCGCGGTCGCGGCACCGACCACATATTCCCCGAACGCGGCACCGACGGTGCCCCTCAGCCTCGGCCCGGAGATAACGTTCCCCCATGCACTACGACGACGAGACCCCACTCGCCGAGCTTGAGCGACTCCGAATGGAGAATGCACGCCTCCGCGCTCAGATACAGCACGTTGCCCCCTTGGAAGGGCCAGGGCAGCACCCGTTGCCGCCGATCTCGCCCTTCGCGGGAGACATGCCGACCCGATATCCCCGCGTGTCGCGCTCGCGACGCTGGATGGGCCGTGTCTTCATGGGGGGCGTGATCGTTCTGGCGCTCGTGACCGCCGCAGTGTTCGCCCGTCGAATCGCCGACTCCGACGTCGGCGACGGCATTCGTGACGGTTGGCAGGAGGGGAAATAGTGGCGGATGCATCGCGCCGGCCGGGGGGCCAGCGATAGCGCTGCGGGTGCTCGCGTCGTTCGTCCCCCGCATACGACAACGGCACCGTCTCGCGACGGTGCCGTTGTTCATTCATCGAGCGGCTGACCTGCTTACGCCTTCGCCAGCAGTGGCACCAGCAACAGCGCCACGATGTTGATGATCTTGATGAGCGGGTTGATGGCCGGGCCCGCGGTATCCTTGTACGGATCGCCGACGGTGTCACCGGTCACCGACGCCTTGTGGGCTTCGCTGCCCTTGCCGCCGTGGTTGCCTTCTTCGATGTACTTCTTGGCGTTGTCCCACGCGCCACCGCCGGTGCACATCGAGATGGCCACGAACAAGCCCGTCACGATCGTGCCCATGAGCAGGCCACCCAACGCCGCGCCGCCGAGCAGGAAACCAACGATAGGCGGGATCACGAGCGGCAGCATCGACGGGAGAATCATCTCGCGAATGGCGGCCTTCGTGAGCAGGTCCACGGCCTTGTCGTACTGCGGCTTCTGCGTGCCCTTCATGATGCCGGGCAATTCCTTGAACTGACGACGCACTTCCTGCACGACCGCACCAGCCGCGCGACCCACCGCCTGCATGGCCATGGCGCCGAACAGGTACGGAATCATGCCGCCGATGAGGAGGCCGATCACGACCTTCGGATCGTCGATCGAGAAGTTGACCGGGCTGCCGAGATGCACGCCCAGCTTGCTCGAGTAGTCGGCGAACAGCACCAGCGCGGCGAGGCCAGCCGAACCGATCGCGTAACCCTTCGTGACGGCCTTCGTGGTGTTACCCACCGCGTCCAGCGCGTCGGTGATCTTGCGAATTTCCGGACCGAGATGGCTCATCTCGGCGATACCACCGGCGTTGTCGGTGATCGGACCGTACGCGTCGAGCGCGACGATCATGCCCGCCATCGAGAGCATCGACGTCGCCGCAATGGCGATGCCGTACAAACCGGCGTGCAGGAAGCAGAAGTAGATCGCGGCGGCCACGACGAGCACGGGGGCGGCCGTCGACTTCATGGAGACCGCGAGGCCGGCGATGACGTTCGTGCCGTGTCCCGTCTCCGACGCCTTGGCGATCTGCCGCACCGGGGCGTACTCGGTGGCCGTGTAGTACTCGGTGATCACGACCAGCGCGGCCGTGAGGCCAAGACCGATCATGGCACAGATGAACAGGTTGGTTCCGAGCTCACCCGGGAACATGGTACGCGTCACGAAGAAGAACGCGATCGCCGCCAACACACCCGACACGATAAGGCCGCGGTACAGCGCATTCATGATCTTGCCGCCGGGCTTCACGCTCACGAAGAACGTGCCCACGATCGACGCTGGGATCGACACCGCGCCGAGTACCAGCGGATACAGCACGCCGGTGTTGCCGTACGTGGCGAACGAGAGACCAGCCACGAGCATCGCCGCAATGATGGTCACCGCGTACGTCTCGAACAGGTCGGCCGCCATACCGGCGCAGTCACCGACGTTGTCACCCACGTTATCGGCGATCACGGCCGGGTTACGCGGATCGTCTTCGGGAATGCCGGCTTCGACTTTGCCCACGAGGTCTGCGCCCACGTCCGCGCCCTTCGTGAAGATGCCGCCGCCGAGTCGGGCGAAGATCGAGATGAGCGACGACCCGAAGGCGAGGCCGATCATCGGCTCGAGCGCCGCGCGGATCGCTTCTTCACCCGTGCCATTGCCGAGCACGTACATGAAGAAACCGGCCACGCCCAGCAGGCC
>CANHJV010000079.1 GCA_947461225.1 Gemmatimonadota bacterium
CAAGGACTCGGAAGTGTTGCGTCGCACCTGCGTTCCATGCTCGGCAAGACGCTGCGCTTGCGGAACGCGCCGGAAATTCATTTCAAGGCCGACGAGAGCATTGCGCATGCATCGCGTATCGAACAGCTCTTGGCGCAAATCCGCACCGATCGTGATGCGGTGGCGGAAGCCGCGCACGACGCCGACTCGGCGGCCGGGGATGTCCCCGGCCCGTCGGGGACATCGTCCTCCGCCGAGTGACTGCGACCCGCTCGGCGTGATGGTGCGCTGACGCGGGCGTAGGGGCGATGTCATGATCACGTCAGGATTGCTGTACGTCGACAAGCCGGCGGGGATGACCTCGCACGATGTCGTCAGCGTCGTCAGACGCGCGGCCCGCTCCAAGCGGGTTGGGCACGCCGGCACGCTCGACCCCTTCGCCACGGGCCTACTCGTACTGGCGGTCAACTCCGCCACGCGCCTGCTCCCGTACGTCGTCGGTGAGCCGAAAGTGTACGACGCGGTAATTCGCTTCGGGCACGAAACCGATACCGACGACCGCACCGGTGAGGTCACCCGGAAAGCCACGCCCCCGGCCGCCGAACTGCTCGCGCATGCCGAGGCCACGCCGCTCCGAGACGCAATCGAGTCGCTGACCGGACGGCTGGCGCAGGTGCCTCCGGCCTATTCTGCCAAGCACGTCAACGGCGAACGGGCGTATGCGATGGCGCGCCGCGGTGAAGTCGTCGAACTCCCCCCCGTCGAGGTGAATGTCATGCGCTGGGAGTGGCTGGCGAGTACGCCGGATTCGCTCACCGTGCGGATCACCTGTGGTGGCGGGACCTACATTCGCGCGCTTGCGCGGGATCTCGGACGCGCGCTCGGTAGTGCGGCGCACTGCGACAGTCTGCGCCGCGTAGCCAGCGGGGCGGCACATGTGGATGACGCGGAACCCCTCGAACGGCTCGAGCCGGGAAGCATCGTCGACGGCCGCATCCTGTTGCGCTCACCGTTGTCGGCCCTCGGACCGATTGCGCATGAGCCGCTCGACGAGGCGGGACTGGCCGCGCTTCGCGTTGGTCGTCGTATCCCCGCCAGCGCGTCGGGCGTTCGTGGGGCACTGCTGTGGCACGACACCGTCGTGGCCATCGCCGAACGCCTGGCCGGCGACTACTGGCAGCCACGCGTCGTCATGCTCGGCGATGAGGCCGCCACATGACGTCGGTCTGGTCAGATCCCGTCGGACTGCCCATTGGGGAGTCCGGCGCCGTCGTCACGGTGGGCACGTTCGATGGCGTACATCGCGGGCATCATGATGTGTTGGAGCGACTCGCCGCGCGAGCGGCCGACACCGGTCGGCCCAGCGTCGTCGTCACCTTTGAGCCGCACCCGCTCGAGGTGGTCCGTCCGTCGGCCGCGCCGCCACTGCTCACATTGCATGACGAGAAGCTCGAGATGTTCGCGCAATGCGGGGTGGCCTACGTGGCGGTGCTCCCCTTCACGCCCACGCTGGCGGCCTATGAAGCCGAGCAGTTCGTCGACGCGGTGCTCCTTGAGCGGTTTCGGGTGGCCGAACTGCTCGTGGGGCACGATCACGGATTTGGACGCGGTCGACTCGGCGATATCGAGGTGTTGAAGGCCCTCGGTGCGTCGCGCGGGTTCGCCGTAACCGTGCTGCCCCCAGTGCACGCGGCCGACGGACAGGCCATTTCGTCGACGGCGATCCGCACAGCGATCCTGCGGGGCGATCTGCAAGCCGCAGCCGCTGGGCTGGGACGCCCATACAGTCTCGCCGGTCTCGTGATCCGCGGTGACCAGCGCGGGCGGTTACTCGGCTATCCGACCCTGAACATGACGTCCCCTCCCGTTCGGAAGCTGCTGCCCCCCGACGGTGTCTATGCGGTCCGGGTCCAGACGCCTCAGGGACCGTTCGGTGGCATGCTGAACCTTGGCCCTCGGCCGACCTTCGGGGACGCGTCCCGCCGGATCGAGACCCATGTCTTTGATGCCACGCACGACTGGTATGGCGCCCCCATCCGTCTCGACCTGATCGCACGGATTCGGGACACCCGGTCCTTCGACGGAGTCGAGGCCCTTCGCGCGCAATTGGCCCGTGATGAGGCGGCGGCACGCGAGACTCTGCGGGGACTGGCTACCGCCACGACGTCCGGCCCCCTAAGTTAAGAGGCTAGGCGCATTTTGCGCCGTTTCTCGCGTCGCTCCCTCGGCGCGCTGACATTACCTCTGGCCACCGGCATCGATGGCGAACCTGAAGTACCGCATCCTGCTCATCGCGGGACTCTTCGCGGCCTCCGCGTGGGCCCTCTTTCCGCGCACCGTCGTTGAACGGGTGAAGCGCGACGGCGTTTTCGTGTACGACACGGTGCGTCGCGTGCCGCTCAAGCGAGGTCTCGACCTGCAGGGTGGCATGCACCTGACGCTCGAGGTCGACGAGTCCAAGCAGGCGGTCGCCAACAAGTCCGAGGCGCTCGATCGTGCACTCAAAGTCGTGCGTCAGCGCATCGACGAGTTCGGCGTGTCCGAACCCGTGGTGCAGAAGGCCGGCAACGAGCGCATCATCGTGGAACTCCCCGGCATCGACGACGCCGAACGTGCACAGGACGTCGTGCAGAAATCGGCATTCCTCGAGTTTCAGATTACTGACAAGACGCAGGCGTTTGAAAAGGTGATGCCGCGCTTCGACGAAATCGCGAAGAACGCCGGGCTTTCGGCCGCATCCGACGCGAAGGCGGCGGGCGACACCACGAAGAAGGCCGGCGCCAACTCGCTGCTCACGCAGAAGTCGGATTCCTCCAAGGACTCGACTGGGAAGGCCGTGGCGAGCACCGGTGCCGATTCCGCGACCACAACCCCGGCGGCCGTCGTTGGCGGACTGTTCAGCACCAACGTGCAGCCTGGGCAGATCCCCGGTCAGTACATCGTGCCGGAAGCGTCGTATGCCGCCATCGAACGCGCGCTGGCCTTGCCGGCGATTCAGGGCGCCATGCCGCCGGGTAAGGTCATGCGCTGGGGCGTCGATTCGCTCGTGTCAGGCACGCAGCGGTTCTTCGCGCTGTATGTGCTCGACTCGCGTCCGATCATCACGGGTGAAGTGCTCACCGACGCGCGTCCGTCCACCGATCCGGTGGAGGGTAATGTCGTGCAGTTCACTCTGAATAACGAAGGCGCGCGGCGCTTCAAGGTCGAGACCGGCAAGCATGTGAAGGACAACATGGCCATCGTTCTCGATCAGCGCGTCGTAACGGCGCCGGTGCTCAACAGCGCGATCGGCCGGAATGGTCAGATTACGCTTGGCGGCGGAACGCTGCAGGCCGCGCAAGACCTCGCGCTCGTCCTGCGCGCCGGTGCGCTGCCGGTGCCGCTCAAGGTGGCGGAAGTCCGCAGCATCGGTGCCAGCCTCGGCGCTGACTCCATCAACAAGGGCGCGCTCGCGCTTGCGGTGGCCTTCCTGCTGATCGTCGTCATCATGATCGGCTACTACCGTTTCGCCGGCACGCTGGCGGTCGCGGCGCTGCTGCTCTATCTGGTGTACACGCTCGCCGTGCTGGCCGGCTTCCACGCCGTCCTCACGTTGCCCGGATTGGCTGGCTTCGTGCTCTCCATCGGTATCGCCGTCGATGCCAACGTGCTGATCTTCGAGCGCATTCGTGAAGAGCTCGATCATGGCAAGTCAAACCGCTTGGCCATCGACGAAGGCTTTCGCCACGCCATGAGCGCGATCATCGACACCTCGGCCACCACGATTCTCTCCGGCATGGTGCTCTATCAGTATGGCACCGGACCGGTGCGCGGTTTCGCGGTCACGCTCATCGCGGGCCTCGTGGCCTCCCTGTTCACGTCGATCTTCGTGAGCAAGACCTTCTTCATGATCTGGCTCAGCCGCACGCGCGGCAACCAGACGCTGAGCATCTGAGGACGCCATGCTGCGAATCTTTCACAACACCAAGTATGAGTTCGTCAAGCATTGGCGCCTCGCTGCCATGCTGACGATCGCGTTCATCGTGTTAGGTCTCGTGACCTTCGGTATCACTGGCGGCGTGAAGTACAGCATCGACTTCACGGGCGGTACGCTCATGCAGGTCCAGTTCAAACAGGCTCCCGATGTCGCCGTCGTGCGCAGTACCCTCGATAAGGCGGGCATCACGGGCAGCGAAATCCAGCAGTACGGCACGGCAACGGAGTACACCATCCGCGCCCGTGACGAGAAGCAAGTGGAAGCGCAGGATGCTGGCGCCGAGGGCATTTCGAAGTTGATTTCGTCGGCGCTGCAGCAGCAGTTCGGCGAAGGCAACGTCACGGTGGTGCGCACCGAAGCGGTTGGGCCGAAGGTTGGCAGTGAATTGCGCGCTGGGGCCTTCACCGCCATGCTCATCGCCTCGCTGTTCACGCTTATGTATCTCGCGATTCGCTTCGACTGGCGATTCGGTGCCGCGGCCGTACTGTCCACGGCTCACGACATTTTGCTCACGTTGGCGTTCATCAAGATGTTCAACGTCGAGGTGTCGCTCACCGTGGTCGCGGCCATTCTGACGCTGCTCGGTTACTCCGCGAACGACACGATCATCATTTTTGATCGCGTTCGCGAAGATCTGAAGAAGCGGGCCAAGGGCGAGTCCCTCGCGCAGGTACTCGACCGCGCGATCAACGAAACGTTGCCGCGTTCCGTCATGACACACGCCACCGTGCTGGCGTCCACGCTGGCGCTGCTGTTGCTCGCCGGCGAAATCATCCGCCCGTTCGCGTTGGTCATGACCTTCGGCGTCTTTGTCGCCACCTTCTCGTCGATCTACGTCGCCGGTCCGTTCCTGATCTGGATCGAGTCGAGGTATCCGCGTACCACGTCCGACTCCACCAGCCGGGCTGTCAACGCGGGCAATGACGCCGCCGGCGGCAAGGGTTCGCGGAAGGCGGAGCGCCTCGCCGCGCGGTAACGCGCATGAGCGTGTTTGCCGACAGTCATGTACATCTGGCCGATCCCGCGTTCGCTGAAGAAGCGGACGCGGTGATCCAGCGGGCCCGCGCAGCAGGTGCGCGGGCCCTTGTCTGTATCGGCGAGTCCGCGGCCACGGCGCTTCGTGCCCGGCGCCTGGCCGAGCGTCACGCTGGTGTGGTGTTCTTCACCGCCGGAGTCCATCCGCACGATGCGGCCTCATGGGACGACGCAACCGATCCGCAGGCGATTCGCGCGTCGGTTGCCCACGGGGCGGTGGCTGTCGGCGAGTGCGGCCTCGACACGCACTACGATCATGCGCCGCGCGACCGGCAAGTCCACGCCCTCGACGCGCAGCTCGCGCTCGCCGCGGAATTGCAGAAACCGATGGTGTTGCACACACGAGAGGCAGAAGTCGATACTGCCGAATTCCTGAAACGGGCCGACGCCGCTCGGGTGCGGGGCGTCCTCCACTGCTACACGGGCTCGGTGGCGCTTGCCGAAGCCGCACTCGCCGTCGGATGGTTCGTGTCGTTCAGCGGCATCATCACCTTCAAGAGCTGGACCGACGAAGCGCTGCTGCGAATGGTGCCGAACGACCGCCTGCTCGTGGAGTCGGACGCGCCCTATCTTGCACCGGTCCCGCATCGTGGGAAACGCAACGAATCGGCGTTGGTAAGTCTTACGCTGGCCCGATTGGCCGTCGTCCGCGGACAGGATGTCGGCGAGCTCGGCTGGCAGACGCTGCGCAACACGAAAGAGCTGTTCGATCTGCCGGACGCGGTACTCGTCGCCCCACCGACGATGTCCGACCTAGCGCATTCCTGATCACCCTTCAGCGCATTACCGACATGTCCATCGAGACGCTGCACACCGACCATGCCCCGAAAGCGATCGGCCCGTACGCTCAGGCGGTTCGAGCCAATGGGTTTTTGTTCACCGCCGGTCAGATACCGCTTGATCCGGTCTCCATGGAGATCGAGACGGGCGACGTCACCGCGCAAACGGAGCGCGTACTCTCGAATCTGTCGGCCGTGCTGAACGAAGCTGGAGTGACCTGGAACGACGTCGTGAAGACCACCGTCTTCCTGAAGACCATGGACGACTTCGTTGCGATGAATACCGTCTACGCGCGCGTGCTCGGTGATGCCCGTCCGGCACGCTCCACCGTGGCGGTGGCTGGGCTTCCGCGCAACGTGAGCGTCGAGATCGAACTCGTCGCGGCTCTCCCGGCGCGCTGAGGAGTATCAGAGAGATGCTTCGTCTGATTCCGCGCATGCTGTTGGTGGTGGCTCTGGTGGCGCCGGCGGGCGTTCCATTGGCAGCGCAGCAGCGTGACTCGGTGTCCACGAAGCCGGTGACGCAGACCGGCGCGAAGCCCACCCCGATACTGGCGCCGCTCACACAGCGCGGCAGGTTCACGCCGCCGCTCACGCCCAAGCGGGCGTTCCTCTACTCGGCTCTCCTGCCGGGATTTGGGCAGTCGCGTCTCGATCGCGGCACGTCGGGCGCCCTCTTTGCCAGTATCGAACTCGCCGCCGGCGTGATGATGCGCCGCAGCCAGATGGATCTTCGGGAAGCACGTCGTTACCAGATCGACACCCTGCCGAACCAGTATTCGGTCGCCGGCGATTCGGTCATCAAGAACGGCGTGTTCACCAACAGATACACGCGCGATCTAGTGAGAACGCGGCGACTGCACGTCGAGGATTGGCTGGCCGTCGTCGCGTTCAATCATCTCTTTGCCGGCGCCGATGCGTTCGTGTCGGCGCAGCTGTGGGATGTACCGGTGGAGTTGTCCGCGTACCCGCGCCCGTCGGGCGCGGTGTTCGCGGCCACTGTGCGTTTCTGACCTAAATGCACCAGTCGCCGCAGGCACCGATCGGTATGTTCGATTCAGGCCTTGGTGGACTCACCGTGGCCAACGCCCTCATGCGTCGGATGCCAGCGGAATCGCTGCTCTATTTCGGTGATACGGCACGGGTCCCCTACGGCCCGAAGAGTCCGGATACGGTCAGACGCTATGCGCTGCAGATCGGCGAGTGGTTGGTGAGCCAAGGCGTGAAGTGCATCGTAGTCGCGTGTAACACCGCCACCGCTCATGCGCTCGACGTGCTGCAGTCGTCGTTGCCGGTGCCAGTTATTGGTGTAGTCGAACCGGGGGCGCGCGCCGCGGTGCGTGCGAGCCGCATCGGACCGATCGGCGTTATCGGCACCAGCGGCACCATCGCCTCCGGTGCGTACACGCGTGCCATTCAGCAGCAATCGCCGGGGACCACGGTGCTGGCGGCGGCGTGTCCGCTTTTCGTGCCGCTGGTCGAAGAGGGCTGGGTCGACCATCCGGCCTCCCGACTTATTGCGCACGAGTATCTGGCGTCGATGCGCGACGCGCAGGTGGATACGCTGGTGCTCGGGTGCACACACTATCCGCTGCTGGCGCCACTCCTCGCCGCCGAGATGGGGCCGCGGGTGCGGCTCATCGACAGCGCGGAAGAAACCGCCGTGGAGGTCGAACGCGTCCTCGCTGATCGCGGCGTGCTAAACCAGGGCGATCCCGAGCATGTCGAGAAACCGACGCACCGCTTTGTCGCGTCAGACGCGCCGCGGCACTTCCTCGCGCTCGGCGGTCGATTCCTCGACGTGCCGATCTCCGCGGTCGAGTATCACGTCTTCTCCTGAATCACGCCACGCGCGCAGGGAGATGCGCTCACTCTCAATCAGCAGATACTGTTGGTCGAGATACCACGCGCCGGCGTTGGCGTACCACCCACGGCCCGCGCGACGCAACATCGGGACGTGCGAGTGCCCGTGGATCACCAGATTCGGTCCGCCCGCGACAGAGAGCGACTGTGTACCAACCGCCAGCAGTCCTCGCCCTTCATCGCCCGCGCGCCGCGCACGGCTCGTGTGCGAGGAGGCGAGCGCCACGCGCGAGGCGAGATTGGGATGGAGCATGCCGAAGGCGCGGATCGCCAAGGGATGGCGCAACACGCGACGGAGTCGGCGATACGGCGCGTCCTCGACCTCGCGAAGCCCGTCCCCGTGGATCAGTTCGGCCCGCCAAGGCCCGATCGGTCCGGTCCAGGGGCGCAGCGTATACTGAGCCCCCGTTTCCGCCATGAGCACATCGCCGCCCCAGCAATCATGGTTCCCGCCGATCCATACCACGGGGATACCCGCGTCGTGGAGGTCGGCCAGTGCCGCCAAGACACGAAACCCGGTGCGCGGCATGGCATGGCGCCAGGCGAACCAGAAATCGAACAGGTCGCCCATGATCACCAGCGAACGGGCGCGCGCGGGCACGTCGCGTAGCAACCGCAGCAGGGCACGCTCGGTGTCTTTCGAGGCCACGCCAAGGTGTGCGTCGCCGATAACCAGTGTCGGAGTGTGGAGCACGCTGGGAGTCTAACCGTTCAGGGACGACGCCACAAACACAGCGGTCCGCCGTCCCGCGCCATCCGCTTGGCGGCCGAGCAGGGCAGGGGCATCTTCCCAGTTCCCCGTTCCGCCGGCCCGCGCCGGTGTCTCTCATGCCTGCCATGGTGTCCGAAACCATTTCCGAACTGCGCGTCCGCTACGCCGAGACTGACCAGATGGGCGTCGTCTATCACGCCAATTATCTGGTATGGTGCGAACTCGGGCGTACCGACTTCATTCGCGCGCTGGGGAAATCCTATGCCGAGCTCGAACGCGAAGGCGTGCTCCTCGCAGTGTCAGATGTGACGATGCGATTCCATGCATCGGCACGGTACGATGATCCGATTCGCGTGCATACGCGACTCACGTCTGCGGGATCGCGCGGGCTCGCCTTCGCCTATCGCGTGATGCGGGCCGACACCGATTCCCTCCTCGTCTCGGCGACCACCGCGCTGGTCTCCATCGACAAGAGTGGACGCCTCGTAGCCATGCCGCGTGACGTGCGCGCCGTACTCGCCGCCGCAGTTGTACCGGACGACCATGCTCGCTGATCGTGCGCTCCACCGGCGGCTGCTGGCCACCGCCCTGCTCGGTGTCAGCCTGACCGGGGGCGGGTGCGCGGGCGCCAACGCCAGTGGCCGGAGTGGGAGCGGCCTTGCGCCGATGCCGGCGACTGATCTCCGACACGATGCACGGCTCTTGGCCATGTTGGACGTCCGTCGCGCCGACACACTGCTCGTCGACACGCTGCTCGTCGATGCCGACCCCGATCGCCGCGCTCGCACGGCGTTAGCAATCGGACAGCTCCGTATTCGTGCTCGATTCCCGCAGTTGCGCCGACTGCTCACCGATGGCGATACGCTGATCGCGGCAAATGCCGCGTACGCACTCGGCGTGGCCAAGGATACGCAGGCGGTCGCCGCACTCGCGCGCGCGATCGGCGGCGCCCCCGATCCTGTCGCGCGGGAAGCGGCGTGGGCCTTGGGCGAGATTGGCGAGCCCGCGCGGACCGTGCTCTCGGTCGCGTTGGGCGATGGCCTCACGGCGCCATTGCGGGGAAGCTCGGCGTCGGTACGCAATCCGTCGGTTCGGGCCGCACTGGTCCTCGCCACCGTGAAGCTGCGCCCCGCGCCGATTGCGCTGGTCGTACCGTGGCTCGCCGATACTTCGGCGCAGGTCGTGCGCGCGGCGACGTATGTGATCGGCCGATTGCGGGCACCGGCGGGCGTGCGCGCCCTGCTCACGGTGCGTGCGCACGCGGATGAGGAAGTGCGACAGTACGTCGCGCGCGCCTTGACGCGCACCACCGTCGGCGATTCGTTGGCCGCACTGGCGCGTGACGCGCTCAACGCGTTCGTGCGAGACCCCGACTGGCGTGTCCGCGCGAATGCCGCCGGGAGCGTCTCGACCTTCGGCGTGTCGGCGCTCGACGAAATTCAGATAGGACTCGCCGACACGGTCGCCAACGTGCGCGTCGTGGCCACCGACAGTCTGTCGGTCGTCTTCGGTCGCGATGCGGATCGGTGGCGTCGTGCATGGGAGCGTGACACGCTGCTGGCCGTGCGCCGACTCATGCTCACGCATGCGCGACGGCTCGCGCTCCCGATCTTTGATGTCGAAGTGTCCACGTGGGAGCGGCACCCCGACTGGCGATATCGGATCGCCGCGCTCGAGCATCGCGCGCGCGCGACCGACGCCGATGGCATACGCGCGGCGGAAACGTTCATCGGCGATACCGATCCGAGGATACGGACCGCCGCGTTGCAGCGTCTCGCGAGCGTCACCGCCGACAGCCTTTTGGCGCGCGTTCGCCAGCTCGCCGTGCGCGCCAGTGCCGATCGCGATTCTATCGTCCGTTCCCTGGCCCAGCGGCTGCTCGTGCCGCGGGATGCCGCCGTTCGTGCACCGCGGCGGGCGACGCCGGACTCACTGGTCGCTCGTCCACTGGTCGAGTACGAGCGGCTGGTTCGTCAGTGGGGCGCGGTCGGCAGCCGGCAGCCCGTGGCCGTGATCGAGACGGACTATGGTGTGGTTACCCTGCAGCTCTACGGACGCGAAGCGCCGTTGGTGGTCGAGGCCTTCGTCCGACTGGCCAACGAAGGGTTCTACCGGAACACGGTCTTCCATCGTGTGGTACCCAACTTCGTGGTGCAGGACGGAGATCCTCGAGGCGACGGAACCGGCGGACCGGGTTTCTCCCTCCGCGAGAGTTTCTCTCGGCGGCGTCATGAGCGCGGCTGCCTTGGGCTCGCAACGTCCGGACCCGATACCGGCGGAAGCCAGTACTACCTCTGTCACTCCAGTCAGCCGCATCTCGACGGCGCCTACACCGTGTTCGGTACGGTATTGTCTGGGTTCGACGTCATGGATCGCATCGTGCAAGGGGACCGTATGCTGCGCATCCGGATCCAGTAACCCGTTTTTCTTCACCGACGCTACGCCCATTCATGACCGAACGAGCCCGTGTCTCGAGTCGCTCTCGGACGCCCGTCGCGGTAATCGCCGTCGGCTCGGCGTTGCTGCTCGCCTGTGCCCCTGCCGCGCGGCCGCTGGTCGGCTCGCCGACGCGCGCGGTGTTGCCGCCCACCACGATGGCCGCGGGCGCGCAGGTGCTCCGCTTCACCTGGACCTACAAAGACGAGACGTTTGAGGCCAACGGTGATGGCGCGGTGCGGGCGCAGGCACCGGACCGGGCACGACTCGACTTCTTCCTCAGGAACGGGATGGCCGGCGGCTATGCGATTCTCGTCGGTGACTCGTTGTTCGTTCCCGGCGTTGACCTCGTAAAGCGACTCCTCCCTCCCGTGCCGCTGCTGTGGTCCAGTCTGGGACGACTGGCACTGCCGCCCACCCGTGACACCACCGCGCGGGTCGACGGCGATACATTGCGAGCGGATCTTGGCGTGCTGCGCGGCCGCGATGCCTCCGGCGCCGACGGTCGGGCGTGGCGCCTCGCATTTGGCGGCGCCACGCTCTCACGGGTCGAGCGGATCGAAGACGGCAAGGTGATCGAGTGGATGTCGCGCCGGCGTGGGGCCAACGGGCAGTGGCAACTGCAGTATGTTCATGAGCGAGGCAAGCGGCGTCTGGCCATTGCCGTGACCGATACCACGACTGTCGAGGGATTCGATGACGCCATCTGGCGCCGTCCGTAAGATCGCGCGTGCCGCGCGGGGGGCTTCCGTGTTGGTGCTGGCCGTGTCGCTGTTGGGGGGCTGCTATGGCTTCTCCGGTGGCGGCGGCCTGCCCAAGCAGTTGAAGACCGTGGCCATCGAGCCGTTCGACAATCAGACGGCGGTACCCGAACTGCAGCGTGAAGTCTTCGAGCAGTTGCGTGCCGCACTGCGCGATCGCCTCAACTTGCGCGAGGCACCCACCGCTCGCGCCGACGTCGTGGTGCGCGGCACACTGGTGAAGTATGACGTCGACTTGCCCGCCGGTGTCAGCGCCGACGGTCGGCAGACCACATCGACGCGCCGACGGCTCCTCATCGTCATCGATGTCGAGATCCTTGATCAGACGACCGGGCGCACCCTGCTCACCAAGAAAGGGTTGCAGCGCGAAGGACAGTACGCCGAAGGCGGTGAGGTCGCCGGACGCAAGAACGCGCTCGAAAGCTTGATCTCCGATCTCGTGGAAGGCGTCCAGTCGCAATGGTAACGCGCGATGTCCCACGAAACCCGTCGTCCAAAGTCATGACGCTCGAGCAGGCCGCGAGCTGGCGCCGCACCGTGCGCGGCGCCGTTGTCTTCACGAATGGCGTGTTCGATCTGCTGCATCCGGGCCACGTCGATGTCATCGATCGTGCGCGTCGCGAGGGGGCGGCGTTGGTGGTCGGTGTGAACAGCGATGCATCGGTCAAGCGACTCAAAGGACCCGAGCGCCCCATTCGCACGTCGGCCGAGCGGGCCATCGTGTTGGCTGGGCTCGAGGCGGTGGACGCGGTTGTGCTGTTCGAAGAAGACACCCCGATCGAGCTCGTGCGCGCGATCGAGCCCGATGTCATCGTGAAGGGCGGCGACTATTCGCCAGAAACAATCGTTGGCGCGGATCTCGTGACCGCACGCGGCGGACGCGTGGTGGTCATTCCGCTCGTCGACGGACACTCCACAACTTCCACCATCGAGAAACTGCGTGGCTGACGCTGCCGTGAACGGATCGGACTTGACGAACGACGAGCGCCCATCGCTCGCCATGCGCGTGGGGCGTGCCAACGACGCGACGCGTCCCGTGCGCCTTGAGCGTGGTGCGGTCCCCTATGCCGAAGGGTCGTGTCTCGTCTCGTTTGGTGAGACGCGCGTGCTCTGCGCCGCGTCGGTGGAGACCGGCGTTCCTGGGTGGCGCCGCGGCTCGGGCGAAGGCTGGGTCACCGCCGAGTACTCGATGCTGCCGCGCGCAACCAAAACGCGGTCCTCTCGTGAACGGCAGCAGGTCGGTGGCCGGACGCAGGAGATTCAGCGGCTGGTGGGGCGTAGTGTGCGCGCGATGCTGGATGACTTCCGCTTTGGCGAGTTCACTGTGAAGGTGGACTGCGACGTATTGCAGGCCGACGGTGGAACCCGTACCGCAGCGATTACCGGTGCCTGCGTCGCCGTGCACGATGCGTTCACGTGGATGGTGCAAACCGGACGGATTCCCGTTTCCCCCGTGCGGCGACGCGTGGCTGCGATCAGCATCGGACTGGTCGATGATCAACCGCGTCTCGACCTCGACTACGAGGAAGATGTGCGCGCCGGCGTGGACATGAACGTGGTGATGAGCAGCGAGGGTCGTTTCGTGGAGGTGCAGGGCACAGGTGAGCACGGCACCTTTGCGCGGGAGCAGCTCGACGCCTTGTTGTCGATCGCTGTGCGGGGAATCGAGACGCTCGACGCACTCCAGGTTCGGGTGCTGGCCGAGCCGTTCCCGCAGCCGCGATGAACGCGGTGACGTCATCGCCGAACGCCAATGGCGATGGCATACCCGAGGCTCGCGTAGTGCTCGCCACGCGCAGCGCGGGGAAGGTGAAGGAGCTCGTCCCACTCCTCGGCGCGGTCGGCGTACACGTGTTGACGCTGGCCGACCTCGGCCTCCCCGAATCGCCCGAGGAAGACGCGCTCGAAGCATTCGACACGTTCGAGGCAAATGCACTCGCCAAGGCGCGCTATTTTGCCCGGCTCACCGGAGAGATCGTGCTGGCGGACGACTCCGGACTTTCGGTTGATGCGCTTGGCGGTCGTCCTGGGGTGCATAGCAAGCGCTGGTCCGGACGGATCGATCTTGAAGGAGCGGCCCTTGAGGCGGCGAACAATGCGTACTTGCAGGAGGCGTTGCGCGTGGCGCATCGCGACGCGTACGCGGCCGGTGCGCTTTCTGAACCCGCTTCTCGTCGGGCTCGATATGTGTGCGCCGCAGCGTGTGCGTGGGATGGTGGCGCCGACGGGTGCGATGCCGTCGCTCGTGGGGAAACGACGGGAGCGATGCTCACCACAGAGCGGGGGATCGGCGGCTTTGGGTATGATCCCTACTTCCTCTCAGACGACCTCGGCGCGACGTTCGCCGAGGTGACACGCGAGGCGAAGGCGACCGTCAGTCATCGCGGTCGCGCGTTTGCCGCGCTGCTGCGCCTTGAAGCCGTACGCGCGCGGCTTCAGCAACTCCACGCAACGCGTGTGAGTCTCTAGTGCGCGGAGGAGTTGGCGTAGGCCGCGTGACGGTGTACCCTGTAGCGGTGGTTCGCGTGTGTGGTGTGCGCAGAAAATTGCAACGGATTTGCGAGTCCCCGTTGACCTCGGCGCACCAGCGGGATAACATACGCGGCCGCTGATCTGCGGGGCGTAGCGTAGCCCGGTATCGCGCCTGCTTTGGGAGCAGGAGGTCGCCGGTTCGAATCCGGCCGCCCCGATCTCGTGGTAGGATGTATCAGATGTGGCGGATCCGTACAGGATCCAAGTTCGGGACCCCGCGAGGGGGACCAGCGGCAGGGCAGGCGCCAGTAGCTCAGATGGATAGAGCGGCAGCCTTCTAAGCTGTTGGTCGGGGGTTCGAGTCCCTCCTGGCGCGTCACGTCGATGTTGTAAACGGTAGGTCGTTGGGGAACGCACCCTTAGCTCAATGGTAGAGCAGCTGACTCTTAATCAGTAGGTTCTAGGTTCGAGTCCTAGAGGGTGCACTTTAGGTGGTGCCGGTGTTATACTGCCGGAGTGGGGTTGGGCGGAATGTCGCAGTCGTTCGATGTGGGTATCGAACGCGTTCCGAGGTTCGGCGCGGTAAAGCTCTCTGGGTTTTTACTGTCGTTGTCAGGCTGGTTGGTTCTTGGTTTGTTGGTTGCTGGTGGTGTTGTCTGGCAGGCTCCTATGAGAGCCATGCGCTACACGCTCATCGTTGCATCGACCGAACACGAGTTCTCTACTGGATGCTGCCGGGTTGTCTACCCGGACCTCCCCGATGCTGAAAAGCGTCGGTATGCGGCGGCCGCTCTCAGCGGCCGCTTTTTGTTGTCGGCCGCTGACGGCTCGCTGGGCGGTATGTCCGTCGGCGATCGAACTAGAAATCTGGGGTTGCGGAATACGCAACGAAGTCGCATACTTGCGACCCCGCGATACAAACCGTTCCAGGTCGCTGGAAGAAAAGCCGGGTGTTCTACTGTTGTCGGCGCACACAGATTGCGCGATGCAGCAAAAGAAACGGGGTTGACTTCCGGTGTGCAGCTAGGTACTGTTAGAGGCTGCCACCTAAACGGCGGCGGTCAAAAAAAGGTAACTGACGCAGCCGCAAGCGGTTGCGATCACATAGCAGGGAAGTAGCACCGCTGTTTGACAATCGAAGTTCGAGATCGATGGATGTGCGGGACGGTATCACTGACCTGCG
>CANHJV010000080.1 GCA_947461225.1 Gemmatimonadota bacterium
AGTGAGCACCTGCGGGTGGATGAGCAACGTCGTATCCAGGACGCTGGCGTCCGTGTGTATCAGCGTGTGCAATTCGCGCTCGAGCTCCGCGCGCAGCGCCGCCGTAGTCGGCGCATCGCTCACGACATAACGCACCTGTTCGTTCACGTACACCGCGCGCGCGAACGGGCATAGCTGCAAACCGATCACGGCGCGCTCCAGCCACGTGCGCGTGGCGGCGACGACGGCTGCGGCTGGCACCGCTCTGTTTACCGCTGACCGAGAATCATTCATCGCGGCGACGGCGGTGCGACCGCTCGCGTCAACAATCGATCCAGTCGCGCCGACAAGTCGTCGTGAACGCCAGCCGGTACACGGTCGGGCAACAGGTTGCGCAACTCGTGGGGATCGGCCTGTAGATCGTACAGTTCGTCCATCCCTTTGAGTTCGTCATACCGGATGAACTTGTAGCGATCCGTGCGTACCGCCTTGTATCCCATGCCCTTGATCCGTGGGAATTCGGTATCCGAGTAGTACTCGATCAACAGCTCGTCGCGAATGGGCGTCGGATCGTTGCGCAGCGCACGCAGCAACGATTTCCCGTCCATCGCCGCGGGTACCGGCGCACCACCGAGTTCAAGCATCGTGGGCGCGATGTCGACGTTGCTGGCGAGCGCTTGCGGCTGCACGCCGGCAGGCACGACGCCCGGGTAGCGCACGATCAGTGGAATGTGCGTGCTGGGTTCGTACGCCAGCCGGCGTTCCTGCGCCAATCCGAACTCGCCGTAAAAGAACCCCTGATCGCTGGTCACGATGAACACGGTGTTGTCGAGGACACCCTTCGCGTCCAGCGCCGTGATCACGGCACCGATGCCGCGATCGACCGCGAGGAGCATGCGCAGCCGATCACGCACGTACTGGTCCGGGAGCCCGCCTGGCGGACTGCGCGGATCGTTGGCATCGACCGGTCGCTGCAGGGCCGGCTTCCCGGTGAGCGGCGCGCGCCAGCTGATGTCGTGCGGAATCGCATCGTGGGCAAACGCACCCTCGTCGCCGGGCGCCGGGGGGAACGAACGCACCTGATTCGGATAGATCTCCGGGTGCGCCGCTTTCTGGGCGATGAACGCCAGGAACGGCGTGTCGGCCGGGGCCGCTGCGATGAACGACACGGCGTGCGCGGTCAGAATATCCGTCATGTAGCCCTTCGCGCCCGCCACCACGCCGTCAATGTTCAGCGTCGGGTCGAAGTAGACGCCCTGCCCAACGAAGCTCACCCAGCGGTCGAAGCCGGGCCTCGGGGAATCATCCTCGTGGCCCATATGCCATTTGCCGAAGAAGCCGGTGTGGTAGCCGGCGTCGTGCAACAGCTTCGGGAACGTGACGATCTGATGACTGCGTTCCCCGCGCTCGCCATTGTCCACGATGCCGTTGTGGAACGGGTATTGGCCGGTCATGAAGACGGCCCGACTCGGCGAACAGAGGGGCGCGGAGGTGAAAAAGCGACGGAACGAGGCGCCCTCGGTAGCCAGCCGCTTCAGGTTCGGCAGGTCCACGAAGGGGTGGTCGACCATGTCGTCGTAGCGGACATCGTCGAGCAGGATGAACACGATGTTGGGGCGTGTCGTCCGAGCGGTCGGGGGCGCTGAGGCACTGCGGGCGCCCGCCGTGCACGCCGATGTCAGGGCCAGCAGCGTGCTGGCCAGGACCACGAAAGGGCGTACCCACTGCCGTGCCCGTTGCGCATGCATCCCGACGCTCCGTCTGCCTGAGGGTGAGGACTCGCCGGTACCGATCGGCCTCCGGCCAAGCGGACGTGCCCGGAATGTCGTACAATATGGCGTGGTTGGCCCGGAGCGTGTCCGCCTCTGTCCGGCCCCGTGGAGTCTCCGTTGCGTTTGTCGCGCCCCACACCTCGAGGACCTGCCCCATGACGCCGTTCACGCCATCGCCGCTCTCCCGCCGCCAGTGGCTCAAATCCTCGGGTCTCGTGGCCGGGGGTGCCATGGCCGCCGGATCCCTCACGCCGTCGCGACTCCCGGCGCTGGAAAGCGACGCCCTGCACGTCATCGACGGGCAGACCACGGCGGCCGGCTTCGCGGCGCACGAGGAGATGGTGGCGATCGCCCGTCGCGCCGACGGCCCGATCCGCCTTGCCTCCAACGAGAACCCGTACGGCATGGCACCGAGCGCCCGCAAGGCGATCGAAGCCGGTTGGAAGCAGCACTCGTGGTACAGCGCGCCGTCGCTGCCGAATCTCAAGCAGATCTACGCCGATTCGGTGGGCGTGCCCGCCGATCACATCATGATCGTGGCCGGCTCGAGTGAGCTGCTCAGCATCGTCTGCCTCGCCTACGGCATGAAGGGCGACGTGCTCACCCCCTGGCCCACGTATGAGGGACTGCCGCGTTACGCCGAGTCGCTCGGCATCCGGGTGCACAAGGTGCCGCTGGCGGCCGACTTGTCACACGATCTCGAGACGATGGACCGCCGTCTCACGCAGGCGGTCGATCTCACGTTCGTGTGCAATCCGAACAACCCGACCGCGAATCTCACCAATGACGCCACGTTGCGCGCCTTCGTGAGCAGTGCCTCGCGTCGCTCGATGGTGCTGGTCGACGAAGCGTATCACGATTTCGTGACCGATCCGTCGTACACGTCGCTGGTGGACATGGTGAAGAAGGGCGAGAACGTGATCATCTCGCGCACCGGCTCGAAGATTCACGGGCTCGCGGGGCTGCGCACCGCCTTCGTGATTGCGCGTCCCGATATCATTGCCCGCCTGCAGCCGCTCAGCACGAGCGCCCCCGGGGTGTTCGGCGCCCTTGGCGCGGCCGCGTCGATTCAGGACGCCGCGTATCAGGCGATGTGCAAGCAGCGTAATCTCGAAGGGCGCGAGATCATGAAGACGGCGCTCGCGAAGCTGGGACGCAAGATGACCGAGTCGCAAACCAACTTCGTGTTCTTCCACGCCGGCATGCCGGTGGAGCAGGTGCAGAAGGCGATGCTGGCGAAGGGCTTCATGATCGGCCGCGCGTTCCCGCCGTATACCGACTGGACGCGTATCTCGATCGGCACGCCCGACGAAATGCGGGCGGTGGCGGCAGCGCTACCCGAAGTGCTTAACGGGGCGCCGAAATCACTGGGATCGTCGGAGGGCTGACCTCCGCCTGCGCGGGGACGGCACCATACCGCCGTTCCCGCTTGGCGTAGTCCGCAAACACCGCATCCAGATCGGCGGTGGACAGATCGGGAAAGTTGACATCGAGAAACGCCAGTTCGGCGTAGGCGCTTTCCCAGAGCAGGAAGTCCGACAAGCGGCGTTCGCCGCCGGTGCGCAACACCAAGTCCACCGGCGGCAGGATGTGCGTATTGGGCAGTACGTCGCCACGGCCTTCGCCCGTCATGAAGGCCTCCTGGATGGCCGCCCGACTTGAGTAATCCACGGCCACGCGCAAATGCATGCGGCTCCCGTGTGCCGTCAGGGCTTCGGTCGCTTCGATCGCCTCGCACAACGCCTGCGGCAGTCGATCGCGGCGGCCGATCACCGACAAGCGGATGCCATGCTTGAGCAGCTTGGCCAGCTGACGCTCGAGGTGCGACGCGAACAGATCGAACAAAAAGCCCACTTCGTCGGCGGGACGCTTCCAGTTGTCGCTGGAGAACGCGTACAGCGTGAGTTGCGCCACGCCGCGCTGCGCGCAGTAGGACACGACTTCGCGCGCGGTCTGCGCGCCACGCGCGTGCCCCATCCAGCGGGGACGGCCCTTTCCGGTGGCCCACCGGCCATTGCCGTCCATGATCAACGCCAGATGTTGCGGTACACGCGTCATGCGCCTCCCACGCGCTTGATCAGCGCTTCCATATGCGACAGATACCGCTCGAGTGCGGCGCGACCGGCGGCCGCGAGTTGGTACTCGGTGCGCGGGATGCGCCCGTCAAAGCCTTTCGTGCACGTGATGTAGCCGGCGTCTTCGAGCTTGCGCGCATGTACCGACACATTGCCGTCCGACGTCTCGAGCAGGGCCTTGAGTTCGTTGAACGTGAGCGAGGCGTGTACGGCCAGCGCACTCACGATCGCCAGACGCACGCGCTCGTGGATGAGACGATCGAGCGCCATCGGCGTCAATGCGTCTCCGTCAACGGCTTTCAAGGGCGTTCCCTCGCTGCGCGGGAGGTCATCGGATGGCGCACGCCGGGCGCGTGCGGCACTCCCATCGCGCTTATCCACCGTACCGCCGTGCAATGCGGACGCCGAACACGAGATGCAGCGCGCCAAAGCCCAGTGCCATCATGAGGTCTCCGTTAATCGCGGGCATCACGAGCGCGAGCACGCCCAAGGTGATGAAGCCGAATCCCATGAGCGGCACGGCGCGGATGGAGTAGGTGCCGGCCGTGGTGACGCCCACGCCGTACAGCAGGAGCCAGAGGCCGGGGAGCACCCGCGCGGACTGGGGAGGGATGCCTGGTGCGGAGCGGTCGACCAGCGCGAAGGTGAGCACGGCACCGGCCAGCACCGCCGGCCAAAAGCTGAACAGGAATTTTCGGGCGGGCACGCTGAGCAGACGCGCGCTGCCGTCGCCCACCCGTTTCCGCATCTTGGCGTACATCGCGGCGCCCCCGATGGTCGCACCGACCGCCGCCGCCAGGAACCACACGGTGAGCCAGCGTTCGGGGTCCTGTTGCCGGTGCGCCATCGGCGCGGCCACGAGCGCCGAGGCCCCCATCGCCACGAGTCCCCAGCCGGGCACGTCGGTGAACGACGCGGCCCCCTCCATGGTGCGCCGGATGAACGACAGGTCCTGCAACGCCCGGTGATGCAGCGCGGGCGGCTCCGACGACGGGGCAGTCATATGGGGAAAGATGGGATCGCACTCGGCGCTTGTCAAGTACTTTATGCTATAAAGCGCTGGCAGAAAGACGGCGCGTGACCCGCGTACACGCGTGGTGCCGTGAGTCGCGTGACCACGCCACGGTGCCCATACTTCACGACAGGCCAGCAGCCGTACCGTTTCCACCACACGAAGGATTCCCGCCAAGATGAAAGTTGTCGTCACCGGCGCCGCCGGCATGGTCGGCAGTAACCTCGTGCATGGACTGAACGCGATCGGCATCGATGATGTGATCGCCGTCGACGACCTGACCGACGGGCAGAAGTACCGGAACCTGGCCGGCGCACAGATCAGCGACTACTTCGACAAGTCGGAGTTCTACGAGCGCTTCGCGCGCGGCGCCTTCGGCCACGTCGACGCGGTGCTGCATGAGGGCGCCTGCTCCGACACCATGGAGCACAACGGCCGCTTCATGCTCGACAACAATTATCGCAACTCGAAGGATCTGCTCGACGCCTGCCAAGCACAGGGAACGCGCTTGCTCTACGCGTCATCAGCCGCCACCTACGGCGGAAGTGCGTCGTTCCGCGAGGAGCCCGAGTTCGAGCAGCCGCTCAATGTGTACGGGTACTCCAAGCTGCTGTTCGACAATGTCGTGCGTCGCATGCTGCCATCAGCCACATCGCAGGTGGTGGGCTTTCGCTACTTCAACGTGTACGGCCCGCGCGAGCAGCACAAAGCCCGCATGGCCTCGGTCGCGTTCCACCACTTCCATCAGTTCCGCGACACCGGCAAGGTCCGCCTGTTCGGCGAGTACGGTGGCTACGCGCCCGGAGAACAGTCGCGCGATTTCGTGTTCGTGAACGACGTGGTCGCGGTGAACCTGTGGTTCCTCCAGCATCCCGACCAACGCGGCATCTTCAACCTCGGCACCGGCCGCGCGCAGCCGTTCAACGACGTGGCGGTGTCGACGGTGAACGCGGTGCGCGCACTACGCGGGGAGCCGGCGCTGCCGATCGACGACTTGATCGCGCACGGGCTCCTCGAGTACATCGACTTCCCCGACGCCCTCAAGGGCAAGTATCAGTGCTTCACGCAGGCCGATCTCACGCAGCTGCGCGGCAGCGGCTGCGATCATCGCTTTGCCGATGTGGCCACGGGGATCGAGAGCTACGTAACGTGGCTGGCGGCTCAGCCCGCCGTCTGACCTTGTTCTCGTAGTGCTTGGCGAGCTGGGGATATAAACAGAAACAGGCGATTCCTGCCTGAACGGATACGAACAGATACGATCGGATAGCAACCGATCATCATTGTTGCGCGACCGGCTCGGCGGCTCGACCGCTGATCATGTTCAATGCATGCAATTGCACGACGTCAAGAACTCCGTCGTCGTCTCGGACCGAATCCGGTCGCATCAGTACGCATCAGTTCGTATCCGGTTAGGCAGGAATCGCATGGCTCCGTTCATATCCCCAACGGCCGCCCCACGCGACCATGGCGGACGCGGCATGTGCGACGCATACTCTCCAGCAACGCTTTGATTTTCGGACGCCGAGTCGAAGAGCTGCTCGATATCGGCATGGCCTTGCCACGGGACGACGCCGAATGACTTTGCACACGGATGTCAGCACGCCTGACCACTACCACAAAGTGGTGGACTGCCAGTGGGCCTGCCCCGCGCACACCAACGTGCCAGAATACCTCCGGCTCATTGCGCAGGGACGCTATACGGAATCGTATCTGCTCAACCGCGAGTCCAATGTCTTTCCGGGTATTCTAGGAAGAACCTGCGATCGCCCGTGCGAACCCGCCTGCCGGCGCGGCCGCGTCGACGGCAAGCCCGTGGCCATCTGCCGACTGAAGCGTGTCGCGGCCGATCTGCGCGACGACATCAGCGCTTATCTCCCAAAGCCGGTCACTAACCGCAACGGCAAGCGCATCGCGCTGATCGGCGCCGGCCCGTCGTCACTCACGGTGGCCAACGATTTACTCCCGCTCGGCTATGACATCGTGATCTACGAGAAGAACGCGCAGGCCGGTGGATTGATGCGCGTGAACATTCCGTCGTTCCGTCTCCCCGAGCAGGTACTCGACGAAGAGACGCAGTGCATCATCGACATGGGCGCCGAGGTGCGGTACAACACACCAGTGGAGAGCCTGCGCACGCTGCTCGATGAGCAATACGACGCGGTCTTCGTGGGCAGCGGTGCCCCGAAGGGCAAAGAGCTCGACATTCCGGGACGATGGGACCCGGCCGTGCGCGACCAGATCCACATCGGCATCGAGTGGCTCAGCTCCGTGCACTTCGCCCACATCGAGTCCATCAGCGAAAACGTGCTCATCATTGGCGTGGGCAACACCGCCATGGATTGCTGCCGCACCTCGCGCCGGCTCGGTGGCACCAACACCAACGTGATCGCGCGCCGCGGACGCAAGTTCTTCAAAGCGTCGCCGTGGGAGCTCGAGGATGCCGAGGAAGAAGGCATCCACATCATCGAGAATCACGCACCGAAGCGCTTCGTGATCGAAGACGGCAAGCTGGTGGGCATGGAGTTCGAGCGGCTGGAGTGGACCGAGGCGAACGGGCGTCAGACGAGCACGGTGACCGAGACGATCATCATGCCGTGCGACACGGTCATCCTCGCCATCGGTCAGGACAACGCCTTCCCGTGGATCGAGCGCGACATCGGCATCACGTTCGACCAGTGGGACATGCCGGTGGTGAACAAGGCATCGTTCCAGTCGTCGCGCCCCGACGTGTTCTTCGGCGGCGACGCCGCCTGGGGACCGCAAAACATCATTTGGGCCGTGGAACACGGACATCAGGCGGCGATCTCGATTCACAAGCACTGTCTCGGCGAAGACGTAACCAACCGTCCCGCCCAAGGCATGCACCTGACCAGCACCAAGATGGGCATGCACTCGTGGATGTACAGCAACGAGTTCAATCCATCGCCGCGCGCGCAGATGTCGCACGCCGAGCTCGTGAAGCGGTTCGCCAGCGTCAGCGAAGAGGTAGAGCTGGGCTACACGCCCGAGCAGACCGCCACCGAAGTACAGCGATGCCTGAACTGCGATATCGAGACGCACTTCACGGCGAAGCTGTGCATCGAGTGCGACGCCTGCGTGGATGTGTGTCCGGTGAACTGCCTCACCATCGCGCCCGTGGCGGAAACCGAAGCAGAGCTGCGCACGCGGCTGTCAGCACCGGCAGACAACCTGACACAGGACCTGTACGTATCGGACGCGCTGCCGCAGACCCATCGCATCATGGTGAAAGACGAAGACATCTGCCTGCATTGCGGGCTCTGCGCTGAACGTTGCCCCACGGCTGCGTGGGACATGCAGAAATTCTCCCTCGTATTGCCTTATGCCTTCAGCGCATCGGGCACCGTCGTTCCGGTGAACGTATGAGGATGTGCGTATGAGCGGGATCAACGACTTCGCCTTCAAGATGGCGACCGTCAACGGTACGGGTTCGGCCAGCGCCAACAGCTTACTCATGCAAGCGATCTTCCGCATGGGTATTCCCGTCACGGGCAAGAACATCTTCCCGTCGAACATTCAGGGCCTGCCCACGTTCTACGAAGTGCGTGTGAGCAAGGACGGCTATACCGCGCGTCCGCAGCACGTGGATCTCGTGGTGGCACTCAATCCCAGCACGTACGCCAAGGACATCGCCACGGTGCGTCCGGGCGGCTACCTCGTATACGACTCGTCGTGGCCGCTGGACGCCGAACTCGAACGCGAAGGCATCACGATTCTTGGCATTCCGTTCGGACGGATGTGCGTAGACACCTTCGTCGGTGACCGCGACCGCACGCTGCTGCGCAACATCGTGTATGCAGGCGCACTGGCGGCACTGCTCGCAATCGATATGGACATCATCGGGCAGATGCTGCTCGAGAAGTTCTCCAAGAAGAAGAAACTCCTCGAAGCGAACCACACCGCGATCCGGCTGGGCTACGACTACGCGAAAGAACACTTCGCCTGTCCCCTGCCCTTCCATCTCGAAAAGATGGACGCCACCGGCGATTCGATCCTCATCGACGGCAACACCGCCGCCGGCTTGGGCGCGGTGTACGCCGGCGCCACCGTCGGCGCGTGGTATCCGATCACGCCGTCCACGTCGCTCATGGAGGCGTTCCGCAGCTTCTGCGAGCGCTTCCGCGTCGAGCCCGACACGGGGCTGCACAAGTACTGCATCATTCAGGCGGAAGACGAACTCTCGGCGGCTGGCATCGTGATCGGCGCCGGCTGGGCGGGTGCCCGCGCGTTTACCAACACCTCGGGCCCCGGTATTTCGCTCATGCAGGAGTTCATCGGGCTGGCGTACTACACGGAAATCCCCGCGGTTTTCTACGATATCCAACGCACGGGTCCGGCCACTGGCATGCCGACGCGCACGCAACAGTGCGACCTGATGTCGCTCGCCTACGCCTCACACGGCGACACGAAGCACATCGTCCTGTTCCCGTGTAGCCCGGAAGAGTGCTTCTACATCGGCACGACGGCGTTCGACCTGGCCGAGCGGTTCCAGACGCCCGTGTTCGTGGCGAGCGATCTCGACATCGGCATGAACGACTGGATGTGCAAACGCCTGGTGTGGGATGACGGCTATCAGCCCGATCGCGGCAAGGTGCTTGACGCGGCGGCGCTCGAGCAGGTGAAGAAGTTCTCGCGCTACCTCGATGTGGACGGTGACGGCATCGCCGCGCGCACGTTGCCCGGCGTGCACCCGAACGGCGCGTACTTCGTGCGCGGCTCTGGACACGACAAACACGGCGCGTATACCGAAGACTCCGACGCGTATCAGGAAGTGGTCGATCGGCTCTCGCGTAAGTTCGCCACCGCCGCCACGGTGGTGCCGGCGCCGGAGTTCCACCGGCAGCCTGATGCGCACGTTGGCATCGTGTCCTTGGGAAGTTGTCACACGGCCGTGCTCGAAGCCATCGATCGCCTGCGCGAGCAGGGCATCGTGGCCGATTACATGCGGATCAAGGCGTTCCCGTTCAACAGCAGCGTGCGCGAGTTCATCGACGCGTACGACGCGGTGTTCGTTGTAGAACAGAATCGTGACGCGCAGCTCCGCTCGCTGCTGGCGATCGAAACCGGTGTGCCCCGCGACAACATGACGCCCGTGCTTGACTACGGCGGCATGCCGCTCACTGCGCATGTGGTCGTCTCCGCCATCGCGAACCATTTTGCCCAGGTGCCCGCATGACGTCCATTGCCAAACCGCCGGTTCGACATCCCGGCCTGCAGCGCAATGCGCTGGGCTTTACCGTCCGCGATTACGAAGGGGCGATGTCCACGCTCTGTGCCGGTTGTGGACACGACTCGGTCACCGCGGCCCTCGTGCAGTCGTTTTGGGAGCTGTCACTGCCGCCACATCGCGCGGCCAAGATGAGCGGCATCGGCTGCTCGTCGAAGACCACGGCGTATTTCATGAAGCAGTCGCACGGCTTCAACAGCGTGCACGGGCGCATGCCGTCGGTGACCTCGGGCGCGAGTGCGGCCAACCGCGACCTCACGTACATCGGCATTTCGGGCGACGGCGACTCGCTCAGCATTGGCTTGGGGCAGCTGTCGCACGCCATTCGTCGCAACGTGCGCATGCTGTACGTGATCGACAACAACGGCGTGTACGGACTCACCAAAGGACAGTTCTCGGCCTCGGCCGACATCGGCTCCACGTCCAAGAAGGGCGAAGCCAACATGCAGCAGCCCATCGACCCGGTGCTGCTGGCGCTCACGCTGGGTGCGACCTTCGTGGCCCGCAGCTTCTCGGGCGACAAGGCGCAGCTGGTGCCGATTCTCAAAGCCGGCTTGTCGCACAACGGCCTCGCGCTCATCGACGTGATCTCGCCCTGCGTGACCTTCAACGATCACGAAGGGTCCACCAAGAGCTACAAGTTCACGCGGGAGCATGAGGTCGAGATTTCAGCGGCGGACTTCGTGCCACTACGGCGCGAGATCACTGCCCCGGAAACCAACGAGGATGTCTCGGTAGTGGCCATGCACGATGGCAGCACGGTGCGCTTCCGCAAGACGGCAGATGGCTACGACCCCACCAACCGGGAGCAGGCCTATGCGCACGTGCGCGCCTGCCAGCTGCGCCATGAAGTGGCCACCGGACTCCTCTTCATCGACGAGAGCGGGCAGGACATGCATGCCATGGCCAAAACTGTGCCGCAGCCGCTGGTGGACGTGCCCTTTGCCGATCTCTGCCCGGGCAATACCGCGCTGCAGGCGCTGATGGAGCAGTATCGGTAGAACGTAGTGGTCCGTACCGAGCTCACGCGTGCTGGAGAGCACGGCGCGGATCGCGTTTTTCAGCGCGACGGGGGCCGTGGTTGGGCCGTGCGTGGACGCGCACTGCGTGGTTCCGGGGAGCGGGCGGGCGGTGACGACGGCGGCGCCGCCTGTGATGTCGCCTGTGGTGTCGCCTGTGGTGTCGCCTGTGGTGTCGCCTGTGGTGATGACGACGCCGGCGTGGGTCGCGCGGCGGACCGCTCCCCCCGCCTCTCGCTGCGCGGCGACTCGCGACCGCGCACGTCGGTCGACGGGGCGCGCGTCGTCACGGTCGGTGCCACTGGTTCGCGTCGACGCTCGGACGGCATCGGCTGACCCAGCATCACCCCGTTACCTCGCCCTTCACTGCGCCCCGCATCACCGCGCCCGCCGTCGCTTCGCCCGGCATCGCGCTGCGGCAGTTCGTTGCGATAGCCATCCCGACGCGAGGCGAAGGACACGTCGCGATGATAGCCCGCGTAGCGATCCACGTTGCGATAGTTCACCGTACGGTACACGACGTTGCGATTCACGTACACGTCACGGTACTGCGGGCTCACGTAGATATTCGTGACCTGAATGAACGGCCGCGACCGGGCGCGCCATCCGCCGCCGTAGCCCACGTACGCGTCGTCCCAACCGTTGTAGTACACCGCCCGACGACCCCAGTCGAGATCGTAGTTCAGCCAGCCGCCGATGGGATATCCGACGCCGAACGACCAGTAACGGCCGGTGACGCCGACATTGAAGACCGGTCGTGTGTAGACGAAGATCGGATCGTACACCGGCACATAGATCACGCGTGGCTGCGCGGGCACGATGACGTAGTGGTTGGACTCGCGCACCACCTGCTGCTGTACGGTGGAGACGAGATTACCCTGCGCATCGGCCAGACGGCGCATACGCTGCACCGCGGCCATGACATCGCTCGACTGATAGGCGTAGGCGCGACCCAGCGTCGCCGTCCAGTCACCTTTGTCGGCCATCATATTGAGTGCCGATTGGTAATGCGCCACCGATTTCACGCTCACATCCCACGGCTGCTCGTCGATGCCGTCCGTGCCGTGCTCGCGCACCCAACGCGCCGCGTCCTCTACCTGGTCGGGGAACGTGGCCGCCACCAGCACCTGCGCCAGCAGCGCATCCGGATACAGCGCAATCGGACCAACCAGATTATCGAGCTGATTTTCGGGGAAGCGCTCTACATCGAGCACCTCGTTTCGCGGCGCCACGACGACCTGTGCCGTGAGCGACGCCAGGGGGGACGCCGTGACCAGTGACAGCACGATCAGGGGAACGAACGGAACACGGGACATGGTGCCGCTCCGACAGGGGACACGAAGAGACCTCTCACCTTCAGGGCCGTGCAGGATTCGTACCTCAGCGGTGCCGCGGGGAAGTACGTTACGTTACAACGACTTGGCGTTTGCCATCGGCCGCGGCACGGCGTACCGTATCCTCGATTCAGGACAGTGGGTTCGCCGAAAGTGGACAACTGCCCCCCCCCAAGAGCTCACCATGAACACCAAAGAACGGGACGCACTGTTCCACACGCTGGCCGCGCGATTCGAGCGCAACGCGCACCGCCATCCCGGTATCGCGTGGGTGGACGTACGCGCCAGACTCAATGGGAATACGGCCGCGTTGCAGGCGCTACGCGAGATGGAGGCGACCGGTGGCGAGCCTGACGTCGTGAGCTTGGACGGCGAGTCCGCCGAGTACACGTTTTACGATTGCGCGGCGGAGAGCCCAATCGGTCGCCGGAGCTGCTGTTACGATCAAGACGCGCTTGACTCCCGAAAGGAGAACAAGCCCGCGAACAGTGCGGTGGCGATGGCCGCCGGCATGGGCATCACCCTGCTCACCGAAGCGCAGTACCGCGCGCTTCAGGCGTTTGGCGCCTTTGATCTCAAGACCTCGAGCTGGATCAACACGCCGGCCGACTTTCGCGCACTCGGCGGTGCCCTGTTCTGCGATCGCCGCTATGACACCGTATTCGTGTATCACAACGGTGCGTCGTCGTACTACGCGGCCAGAGGCTTCCGTGGGTTCGTGCGCATCTGATCGCGACCGCGAGCGAGCGGCCCCCACGCCGCACGTCTAGAACTTCCAGTTGTAGCCCACACGGACCACCTGCGTTTCGAGGTAGTCCGTGCTCACCATCTGGAAATCCGTTCCGCGGATCGTGCGCCGGAGCTGCATGGTGTTCAGCAGATCGGTGGCATTCACCACGATTTCGCCTCGACCCTGCCGCACGCTCTTCTTGGCCCCCACATCGAGCGAATAGCGGCTGTCGAGGCGCCCCTGCGGCAGCAGGTCCGGAGCGAGGTAGACCTGCGAAAGCTGCGTGAGCCAGCCGTGCGGCAGCGTCATCACGAGGTTCACCTTCGCGCTCCCCGACGTGAGCTGTGCCCGCGCCGCCTCGTACCGAACGGGCACCGGGTACTGATTCACCACCGCGAACGCATTCACCGTCTTGCGATACACGTTGGCGTTGGCGTTGAGTGACAGGCGGGGTGACACGGTCTGCTGCCACACCAGCTCAGAACCCGTGCTCCAGCTGCGACCGGCATTCTGGAACACGTTGTACAGCAGCACACTCCCCGGCACCTGCGTCGCAATGCGCGTAATGGTGCCGTCCACGATGCGATGATACGCGGCGGCGTACACACTCCCCTTCGACCAGCTGGTCTTGTAGCCTAGCTCGGCCGACGTAGCATACTGCGGCTGCAACGCCGGGTTGCCGACCTTGATCAGCTCCGGCTCGTCGTACTTGGGGAAGATGCGGATGTCGACTTCGTTCGGCCGATCTACGCGCCGATTGAAGAACAGCGACAGCTTGTTCGCGTCATCGAACTTGTAGGCCGCTCGCACATTCGGAAACGGCTGGACGTAGCGGTAGCCGTCGCTCTTGTAGGTGTTGTGATCGGGATTCACGTCGTAGTTCAGGCGCACCCCTTCGAGCCGAACACCCGCTTCGAGCTCGACGCGCTGACTCTCGAACACATAGGTGCCGTAGACCGCCGGAATGGTCTCGCGATAGGTGGCCCAGCCGCCGGCGCCGGTGTCGAGGGGGGAGTTCTTGCCGGCAAAGAACTGCATGTTCACTGGGATCGAGCGATACCGCCCCTTGAAGCCGGCCTCGAGGCGCCCCTGTTTCAGCGGCTTCGTGTAGTCGACGTTGAAGTCCACCACATGCTCGTCTGACAGCAGCTTGAACGCATCGGTGCCGACAAACGTGGGCACGGTATTCGTGAAGAAATACTGCTCGTCTTCCCGATGAAATGAGTAGTTCCCCGTGAACGCGAGCGTGTGCCCGGGCTCGGTAAACTTGTGCGTCAACACCGCGGTCGCGAACGCGGTGTACTTCACCTCGTCTTCGAGGAACTGCCACAGGCGATAGCGCGTCTGCAATCCGCCGTCGAAGTACGGATTGTCGCCGTTGTCGAGAATCTTTTCCCGGTTGAACAGCCCCGACAGCGTCACGGTATTGCGTTCGTTGAACGCGTGGTCGACACCCGCATTCAGCGTGGCGTAGTCGGTACGGCGATTCCGCTTCACCTGCTGCGTGATCACCGTGCCGTTGTCGTATGTGCGGGTGGAGAACTCGTTCTTGTTGAGCGTAGGCGAGTAGAGCCAATCCGCCTGCAGAAAGCTGTTCGTGGCGCCGCGGCGATAGTTGATCGCGGCCGACGGATTGAACTTGGGCGTGCCCTGATACTGCGGGCGAATAGTGGGCAGATTCTCCTGCTTCACCCAGAGGGCGCCCGCCCCGCCCATAAGCCCGAGCTTGCCGTTGAACCCCTGCTGCTCCTGCTTCTTGAACACCAGGTTGATGATGCCGGCGCTGGCGTTCGCGTCGAACTTGGCCGACGGATTATTGATGATCTCGATGCGCTCGAGCGCCGACGCCGGCAGGTTGTCCAATCCGTTCTGCGAGCCGAAGCCGGTGAGTGCGGTCTGCTTGCCGTCGATC
>CANHJV010000081.1 GCA_947461225.1 Gemmatimonadota bacterium
ATGAGCGCGAAGCGCGAGGGAAATCGTACGGCGCGCGCCGCGCGGGCGACGACCACGACGCCATCCTCGAGCGGTTGCCGCAGCGACTCCAACGTGTGGCGTGGGAACAGCGACAGCTCGTCGAGAAACAACACCCCGCGATGGGCGAGACTCACCTCACCGGGGCGTGGCCATCCGCCGCCGCCAACGAGTCCGGCGGTGGAGATGGAGTGATGCGGCGCGCGGAAGGGACGTGCGGGACTCGAACTGGTGGGCACGTGCTCGGGGCCCAGCAGTCCGGCCACGGAGTGAATGGCGAGCACCTCGAGTGCTTCCTGTTCATCGAGTGGCGGAAGAATCCCGGGTAGTCGTCGGGCGAGCATCGTTTTGCCGGCGCCTGGCGGGCCGACCAGTAACAAATTGTGTGAGCCGGCCGCTGCGATCTCGAGCGCCCGTACCGCGAGCGATTGACCGACCACGTCACCAAGGTCCGGAGTGTCATCGGGCGGCGCGTCGGTGCGACGTGGTCGCGTATCACTGCGGGCCGTGCCATCACGCAGCGCGTGTACCAATGCTTCGAGCGTGCGTGGTGCCATCGCTCGCGCGCTCGGCACGCGCAGCGCTTCAGCCAGGTTATCCGGCGGAACGATGAGCAGGGCGTCGCTGGTCGCCGCCACATGCCGCGCCACCGCGAGCACCCCGCGCACGCTCCGGAGTTGTCCATCGAGTCCCAGTTCTCCTACGGCGCAGGTGTGCTGCAGCGCGTCGGCCGGCAGTTGCCCGCTGGCGGCGAGGAGGGCGAGCGCGATAGGGAGATCGAAGGCGGTACCGGTTTTCGGCAGATCCCCGGGCTGGAGATTGACCGTGATCCGTCGCGGTGGAATCGTGAATCCTGAATTCGCCAGCGCCGCGTGCACGCGGTCGCGGCTTTCCTTCACTGCCGTCGCGGCGAGACCGACGAGCGTCCACTGAGGTAGCCCATTGGCTACATGCACCTCGACGAGCACGTCGAGGGCATCGATGCCGAGTACGGCGGCGGAGGGGGCGGCGGCAAGCATGGGGAGAGTGTACGGCGCGGCGCGCCGATCGCTGTCATCGGAATGTTGCGGGCGTTACCTCACGAACGCCGTTGCGCCAAGTGCGCGTCTCGCGAGGTGCGAAACTCCTGCCACGCGCTGGGCTCGACGTCCAGGGTTTCGGGTCGTGGTCCGGTGAGGCCCGTTTGGGGTAGACACTCCTCACCGTGTCGGGGGATCCCGTGTCGGGGGACTCGCTCCACGCGACCGCTGCCGCACGGGACTGAGTGGTCGTACCTTCCCGCTTCACCTTCGACCCGCGCTCCCTTGGGCTGTCTCTCTCGAATTGGTTGCATCGTGGTCCTCGCCGTTGGTGGCGCGGCGGCGTACTGGCTGTACGGCGAGCGCTTGCCGACGGTGCTCTCGCGCGCGGCGTCCGGCGCGGCGAGCCGGGTGACCGACGCGGCGACCATGGCCAGCGAGCGGCTCGACAGTAAGCAGGGGGCGCGCATCGCGTCCGAGAACGACGCCGCGCGCCGCGCGGAACGGGCGACGCGGGAGCAGGCCATCGTCTGGGCGCCTGTCTCGCCGGGGGGCACGGCCGGCCGCGAGGCGCTCGCCCGCCTGTCGCGTCGCAACGGACCGGCGTACGTGTCGTTGCGCGCGCCCGAGGTGGCCGGCGTGTTGGCCGCCGGCGTGTCGACGGCCTTGCCCTCGACGGCCTCACGGCCGGACATCGCGATCGTGGACGAGCAGCTCCTGGTACGGGCCGTCGTGGACGTGCGCGACCTCGCGAGCGACGGCACGTTGCGGGGCCTGCTCGGCGTGGCGCTGGACGGTCGTGACACGTTGCGCATGGCGGGCACGCTGGATCTCGTCCGGCCGGGGCTGGCGGAGTATCGCGTGCGCGAGTTGCGCATGGCGGGCATCGATGTGCCACCGCGACTGATTCCGTCCTTGCTGGGGGCAATGCGTCGTGGGGCCGCTGTCGACTCGCTCCCCACGGATGCGCTGCCGATGCCGTTGCCCAAGGCGGTGGCCGACGTGCGCGTGGCCAACGGCAAGATCACTCTTTACAAGGCGGTGGTTCCATGAGTGCGCGTCGCATTCTCGTTGTGGATGACGAACCGGGTATCCGTCAGGCTCTTGGTCAGCTGCTCGAGTACGAGGGCTACGAGGTCAAGACGGCCACGGGTGGTGCCGAGGGCATCACGATCTACGACAGCTTCCGTCCGCAGCTCGTGTTTCTCGACGTGAAGATGGCGGGGCTCGACGGACTCGAGGTGCTCAAGCGCCTCCGGCAGGCCGATCCCAATGCCACCGTGGTGATGATCAGCGGGCACGCCACGATTCAAACGGCGGTGGAGGCCACGCAACTCGGTGCCTACGACATTCTCGAGAAGCCGCTCGACACCGATCGCGTGCTGGTGCTGCTGCGCAATGCGTTCGAAACGCGCTTGCTCACGGAAGAGAATGCGCGGCTGCGTGACACGATCGAATCGCGCTACGAGATCGTGGGACGCACGTACGGTATCCGCGCGCTGCTCGAACGCATCGACAAGGTGGCGGGTACGCCGGCACGCGTGCTCATCACGGGCGAGAACGGCACCGGCAAGGAACTCGTGGCGCGGGCGATTCATCGCGGGTCGTTGCGCGCGAAGAAGCCGTTCGTGGAAGTGAACTGCGCGGCGATTCCCTCGGAGCTGATCGAGAGTGAACTGTTCGGTCACATGAAGGGCTCGTTCACCGGTGCGATTGCCGATCGCGCCGGCAAGTTCGAGCAGGCCGACGGTGGCACGTTGTTTCTCGACGAGATCGGCGACATGTCGCTGAGCGCGCAGGCCAAGGTGCTGCGCGTCTTGCAAGACGGTGTCGTCACGCGTATCGGCGGCAGCAAGCCGATTCAGGTCGACGTCCGCGTGCTCGCCGCGACGAACAAGCATCTCGAAGAAGAGATCGCCAACGGCCGGTTCCGCGAGGATCTGTTCTACCGGCTCAACGTGGTGCCCATTCCCGTGCCGGCCCTGCGGGAACGGCGCGAGGACATCGAGCAGCTGGTGGTGTATTTCCTCCAGCAGTTCGCCGCCCGTGACGGTTTGCCCGCTCGTAGTATCACCGACGAGGCGTTGGTGCGCCTCTCGGAGCTCGACTGGCCCGGCAACGTGCGCGAATTGCGGAACACCGTGGAACGGCTGGTCATTCTGGCCAGCGCGGCCACGCTCACGGCGGCCGACGTGGAGCGCCTCGTGGGGAAGCGGTCGGCCGAACCGGCGGGGCTGGGCAACCTGGTGGATTGCACGACGTTCGAGGAGTTCAAGGTGGCGGCCGAGCGGGCGTTTCTCCTGGCCAAGTTGCGCGCCTTCGACTGGAACGTCTCGGAGACGGCGCGGGCGCTGGACATGCCGCGGTCGAATCTCTACAAGAAGATCGAGCGTTATGCGTTGACGCGCGAGAACACGCCGGCGTGAGATGTGCCTGACCTTCAGCCCGACTTGGTATGAGCGACCGCAACTGGGAAGCCGAACTGGCGAAGATCGACAAGCAGCTGGCCTCGGTGTCCGACGAGGCGCTGCTGGCCGAGAGTAAGGCTGCGGCCCCGGCGAAGACGGCGGGGCGCACGGTGGCCGCGCCGATGGTCGCGGCCCCGGCCCGTTCGGGCGCTGGCGCTGCCTCGGCCGGGTTGTCAGCGCCCGCGGCTGGCGCTTGGCGTGGCTGGGTGAAAGTGGCGATCGCGGTCGGTGCGGCGGCGGGGCTGATGTTCTGGCCGTGGCCGGCGGCGTGCGGCGGGCCGCTGATCGGCTTCACGGCGGCCACCGGCGCGGTGGCACTGCTTGGCGTGTGGAGCGCGGTCGGCACATGGCGCCACCGTCTGGGCCTCGCCCACGTGGCGTCGCTGCTGGTCGTGGTGTGGGGGCTCGCGCTCGGTGCGCGCGAAATCCTGCCGCGGGCCGGGTATGCAATCCCCACGGCAGAACGGAGTGCAGGCTGGCGTTGTCCGGCCCCGTCGGTAGGTCCAGGGGTGATTCCAAGCTAAATTTCAGGGATGACGACTTTTCACAATTTCATTGGTGGCGCGTGGGTCGCGCCGTCGACCGGCGACTATTTCGAGAATCGCAATCCGGCCGACCAGCAGGACGTGATTGGCCGCTTTCCCGCGTCTGGCGCGGCCGACGTGGAAGCCGCCGTGGTGAGCGCGCAGCGCGGGTTCGAGCGCTGGAAGCGCACCCCGGCACCGGCGCGTGGTGATGTGCTGCGTCGGGTCGGCGACCTGATGGCGGCACGCAAGGAAGAAATCGCGAATCTCATGACGCGCGAAATGGGCAAGCCGCTCGCGGAAACGCGCGGCGATGTGCAGGAAGGCATTGATACGGCGTACTACGCCGCCACCGAAGGACGACGCCTGTTCGGGCACACGGTACCGAGCGAACTCGCCAGCAAGTGGGCGATGACGATGCGTCGGCCAATCGGGGTGTGCGGGTTGATCACCCCGTTCAACTTCCCGATGGCGATCCCCACCTGGAAGGCGTTTCCGGCGCTGCTGTGCGGCAACGCGGTGATCCTCAAGCCCGCCGAAGATGTGCCGCACACGGCCACCGTGCTGGTGGAGATTCTCCTCGAGGCCGGCCTGCCGCTCGAGGTGATTCAGCTGGTGCACGGCATGGGTGAGGTCGTTGGCAAGGCGCTGGTGGAGCATCCGCAGGTGCCCGTGATTTCGTTCACGGGGTCCACCGAAACGGGACGTTTCGTGGGCGAGACGTGCGGCCGGATGCACAAGCGGTTGTCGCTCGAAATGGGTGGCAAGAACGCGCAGATCGTGCTCGACGACGCCGATCTCGATCTCGCCATCGATGGCGTGCTGTGGGGCGCCTTCGGGACAACGGGCCAACGGTGTACCGCCACGAGCCGATTGATTCTGCAACAGGGCATTCACGACACGTTCGTGGAGCGTCTCGTGGCGCGGGCGCAGGCGCTCGTGCTGGGCGACGGGCGCGTGAGCGGCCACGAGGTCGGTCCGCTGGTGAACGAGGCCGCGCGCGAGAAGGTCGAGCGCTACGTGCAGGTCGGAAAGGAGCAGGGCGCCACGCTGCGTTGCGGCGGCGCGCGGGCCACCGGTGGCGCGCTCGACCAGGGTTTCTTCTTTCAGCCCACGATTTTTACCAATGTGACGGCCGGCTCACGGCTGGAGCAGGAAGAAATCTTCGGACCGGTGCTGTCGGTGATCCAGGTCGCTACCGTCGAGGAGGCGTTCGCGGTAAACAACGGAGTCCGCTACGGTCTCTCGTCGTCGGTGTACACCAGCAACGTCAACGTTGCGTTCCGGGCGCTGCAGGATCTCGACAACGGGATCACGTACGTGAACGCGCCCACGATCGGCGCTGAGGCGCATCTCCCGTTCGGCGGCGTGAAGGAAACGGGCAACGGACATCGCGAAGGCGGTTGGGAAGTCTACGAGTTCTACTCGGAGACCAAGGTGGGCTACGTGGATTACTCCGGCGCACTCCAGCGCGCCCAGATCGACAATTACTGAGTACGGTGCCGCCGGACGCCCCGTACCACGAGACGTTCTTGAGAGGCTGATGGCGTTGGAGCAGGACCACCGCGCGAACGCCCTGCGGGCGGCCAATGGCCGCTCGCGTCGGCGCGCGATTTCGTTCGCCTGGCTCTGGGAATGGGCCAAGGTCCTGCCGCCGGCAGTGCTGCTCTTTTTCGTGCTCCGAACGTTCGTCGTCGAGGCCTTCAAGATCCCGTCGGGCAGCATGGAGCGCACGCTGCTCGTGGGAGACTTTCTGCTGGTGAACAAGTGGCTGTATGGGGCCGAGGTCCCGTACACGCGGATGCGGTCACCGGCCGTGCGGGCACCGCAACTGGGCGACATTCTCGTGTTCCAATGGCCCGCCGACCCGTCCAAGAGTTTTGTGAAGCGGCTGGTCGGTCGCCCGGGTGATACGCTCTCGATGCAGGGCGGGCGGTTGGTGCGGAATGGACGCCAGCTGCAGGAGCAATACGTCTCGCACACCGAACCGAATGTCGATCCGATGACCGACGAGTTTCGGTGGCAGCGCGGCTACCTCACGAACACGGCCGCGGCGGCGGACGCCGACTCGCCTGTCGGTATGCCGCCGATCTATCGCCCGTCGCGGGACAACTGGGGGCCCATCGTGGTGCCGCCCAGACACCTGTTCGTCCTCGGCGACAATCGCGACAATTCCCTCGACAGCCGCTATTGGGGCTTTGTGCCCGACAGTTTGCTGCGTGGGACACCGTGGCGTGTGTACTACAGTTTCACGCCGGACTCCTCGGCGCGCATGCCATGGCTCACCAGGATCCGGTGGGGTCGCCTTGGAGCACGCGTGCGCTGACGGGCGCACCTGCGCCGTCTCGATTTCGCGCCAGGTGCGTTGACGAGTGGTGCCTCGGTAGTTCAGAGTTAAGGGGTTACCGGTTAGTTGTTGTACGTAGGACGCCGCGCTCCCTCTCCCGCCGCGCGGTCGCATGTCCCGTCTCTCTGCCACACGAGCCGCGCTGCCATGGCTGTGACGCCCCAGAAAAAGAAGGTGTCGTACGAGGAAGGCTCCCTCGATCAGTACTTGCGCGACATCAGCGCGTATCCGCTGATCTCGCGGGAAGAAGAAGCCGAACTCGCGCGTCGGATCCGGGTCGGTGATCAGGAAGCGCTGGACAAGTTGGTGCGATCGAATCTGCGTTTTGTGGTGTCCGTCGCGAAGAAATATCAGAATCAGGGCGTGTCGCTGTCCGACCTGATCAATGAAGGCAACCTTGGCCTCATTCGCGCGGCCCACAAGTTCGACGAGACGAAGGGCATCAAGTTCATCTCGTACGCCGTGTGGTGGATCCGTCAAGCGATTCTGCAGGCCCTGGCCGAGCAGTCGCGCATCGTGCGTGTGCCGCTCAATCGGGCCGGCACGCTGCATCGCATCGGCAAGCGCGCGAACACGTTGCTGCAGGAGTTGGGGCGCGAGGCCACGCACGCCGAGATCGCCGAGGGGATGGACATCACCGAGGAAGAAGTCGCCAAGACGATGTCGATCTCGCAGGTGCACCTGTCGCTCGACGCGCCGCTGACCCCTGGCGAAGACAACCGCCTGCTCGATTACCTCCCGGATACGAACCACGCCACGCCCGACGAGCAAACCTTCGAGAAGGCGCTCACCCAAGCGATTGAGGATTCGCTGGGCAGCCTCAAGGAGCGCGAGTCGAAGATCTTGCGGCTATATTTCGGCATTGACGATACCGAACCGATGACGCTCGAAGAGATCGGTTCGCAGCTGGGCATCACGCGCGAGCGGGTGCGTCAGATCAAGGAGAAGGCACTCTCGCGTCTCCGGCATGTTTCACGAGCCAAATCGCTCGAAAGTTTCCTAGGCTGAGCCCGTTCTGATTCTATGGCTTCTACGTATTCCTTCGACGTCACCACCAGCGTCGACCTGCAGGAAGTGGACAACGCGGTCAATCAGACGCAGAAGGAGATTTCTCAGCGCTTTGACTTCAAGGGCGCGCTGGTCGAGATCGAGTTCAAGCGCACCGACAGTATCGTGAACCTCGCCACCGACAGCGACATGCGCATGGAGGCGCTGTTCGACGCGCTGCGCGGCAAGCTGATCAAACGCGGTGTGCCGGTGAAGAATCTCGAGATCGGCGATGTGAAGCCGGGCGGCGGCGACGTGCTCCGTCGAGAGATCAAGCTCAAGATGGCGCTCGATTCCGATCAGGCCAAGAAGGTGTCGGCCACCATCAAGGACGCGAAGCTCAAGAAGGTCACGGCCAGCATCCAGGGCGATCAGGTGCGCGTGTCGAGTCCCGACAAGGACGCGCTGCAGGACGCCATTGCGGTGCTCCGGAAGGCGGACTTCGAGGTGGAGCTGCAGTTCGGCAATTTCCGCTAGCCCACGCGCCGAGATGCAGATCCCGTCGGTCATGCCGACCGTCTCGTCGACGCTGATGCTGCAGGCGCCGTTCACCGCGATCACCGCGCTCATCATCTTCCGCGCGTGGTCGGTGTACGGGGGGCGTTCGCTCAAGCATCTGGCGATCGGGTGGTCACTGTGGACCAGCCGGATGATCGTGTCCAGTGTCCTCTCCGCGCTCGCGCAGGCGGGCGTTCCGACGTACGCCCCAGGGCGGCGCGCCTTGTCGGCACTGGGGGTGGCGCTGGCCGTGGCGGTGCTTCCCTTCCTCGTGTCCGGGACGCTGTCGGTCGCGAACGTGGTTCGTGAATCGGATCGCGCGGCACGCTGGTCACTCACGCTCGCCGGGATCGTGATCCCGCTGTCGTTGGTGTTTTCGGCGGAGGGTGCTCCCGCCGGCGCGCGAGTGGCCCTGCTGCTGTTCTGCGTCACGGTCTCGTTCGGGGTGGCGTTCGGGTATGTCGCCTGGCGTCTGCTGCGTCACCCGGCCGACAGCCTCACACTCGGACGGCAGCTCGCGGCCGTCGGGTTTGCGGCGTATGCCGTCAAGCAGCTGTTCAACCTTCATGCCTATCTGTCGGCGGGGCAATCGGGTACGAGGTCACTGTTTGCCTCCGAGAACATTGTCCTCATTTTGGCGGCGATGGGTACGGTGGCGCTGCTGTTTGAGCGCGATCGGGACCGGGCGATTCAGGCAGTCCAGGAACTCCGCCGTCTCGAAGGCGAGTTAGCGGAGCAGACACGGCTTGATAGCGTCGGTCGGTTGGCTGGCGGCGTGGCGCACGATTTCAACAATATGCTGACCGCCCTGCTGGGAAACGTGCGGGAAGTCCGCGCACAGGTCGGCACGACCGCGGCGATCAATGCGGAACTGATCGAAATCGAGAGCACGGCCAAGCGCGCGGCGGGGTTGACGCAGCAACTGCTTGCCGTCGCCCGGCGCGAGGAAGTACGTCCGGAGCTGTTCGACGTCGTGCCGCGATTGGCATCGCTGCGTCAATACTTGATACGGCAGGCCGGCGAGCGCTGCGCCTTCACCATGCAGCTCCCGGCACTCGCCCTGTTCGTGCTGGCCGACCCCGATCGCTTCGATCAGATGGTCATCAATTTGGTGGCCAATGGGCGGGATGCGCTCGAGGGAGCGCCGGGCACCGTCACGCTCTCGGTGCGCCTCGTCGCGGGCGCGCTGGATGGCCAGGATGCCGTCGTCGTTCGCGTGATCGACACCGGGATCGGCATGGACGCGACCGTGCAGTCCCGCATTTTCGAACCCTTCTTTACCACGAAGGCTCAGGGCCAGGGGACGGGATTGGGGTTGGCGAGCGTGCACGGCGCGGTCGTGCAGGCCGGTGGTCGCATCGATGTGGAGAGTGCCCCCGGCGCCGGTTCGCGTTTCGATGTCCTCTTGCCGGTCGCGTTGCCGGTCGCGTTGCCGGTCGCGTTGCCGGTCGCGTTGCCGGTCGCGTTGCCGGTCGCGTCCGATGAGACACCGGTCGGCGGTTGCACCGTGCTGGTGGTCGATGACGAGCCCACGGTCAGGCAGATGACCGTCCGGACTCTGCACCGTTGCGGTTACACGGTCTATGACGCGGAGCATGCGGAAGCCGCCTTGCGATTCCACGCGGAACACGCTGGTCGCATCGATCTCCTGCTGACCGACATCCGGATGCCTGGCCTCAACGGGCGCCAGCTCGCGGCCCGCCTGGTCGAGCGGGATCCCACGCTGGCCGTGGCGTACATGTCCGGGTACGATGACGCGGGCTCGGCCGACCGCCGCGCGGCACCACCGGGACCCTTCATCGCCAAACCCTTCGAGGAGGTGCAGTTGCTGGAGGCCCTCACGCGCGCCCGGCTCATGCGCGCGGTCTAGCCGACCGCGATCCGCCGCTGCACGGTGTGTCGCAACTGTTTCAGGCGCCCCGCGGCCCTACTAGCTTTCCCGCATGCTTAAGTTCGGTCTGGTCACCCTCGGGTGCGATAAGAATACGGTAGACTCCGAGCGGTACCTGGCTGATCTCGTCGCTCATGGTGGCGAGCAGGTGACCGACATGCGTGAAGCCGATGTGGTGGTCGTCAACACCTGCGGCTTCATCGATGCCGCCAAGGCCGAATCGATCGAGGCGATCGTGGCGGCGGCACGCCTGAAAGACGACGGCAAGTGCCAAGCGGTGTTTGCCATCGGCTGCATGGTGGAACGGCACAAGTCGGAGCTCGAGGAGGCGTTGCCCGAGGTGGACGTCTTCTTGGGCAACTCGGAGACCGACCGCCTCATCCCCGAGCTCGTGGAGCGCGGCCTATTGGGCGGGTCGCTGGTGGAGCATCCCGGCGTGCGCCTCTTCGGCGGCGACCTGCCGCACGTGCGCTACCTGAAGATCTCCGAAGGGTGCGACCACGGCTGCGCGTTCTGTGCGATCCCGCTCATGCGCGGCAAGCACCGGTCGTTTGCGCTCGACGACCTGGTGAAGGAAGCGCAGCTGCTGGAAGTGCAGGGCGCCCGCGAGATGAATCTCGTGGCGCAGGACCTCGCGCATTACGGCCGTGACCGTCGTGATGGCGTCGCGTTGCCCGAGCTGCTGGAAGCGCTCGTCCGCGAAACGTCGATTCCGTGGATCCGCAACATGTACCTGTACAGCACCGGCATCACGCCGCGGCTGCTCGAGGTCATCGCCGCCAATCCACGGATCGTGCGCTATCTCGACACCCCGATGCAACATGGTTCCGATGCCGTACTCGCGCGCATGCGCCGCCCCGAGCGCCAGAAGACCATCCGTGAACGCCTCGCCCAGTATCGCGCGATCGTGCCCGACCTGGCCGTGCGGACCTCGGTGATCGTCGGGTTCCCGGGAGAGACCGAAAGCGATTTCGCAATCCTCTGCGATTTTCTCGAGGAGATGCAATTCGATCGCGTCGGCGTGTTCACCTATTCGCCGCAGGAAGGCACGCGCGCGAACAGCATGGAAGACGATGTGGCCGACTCGATCAAGCAGGAGCGCAAGGAGCGCATCGAAGAGTTGCAGCGCGCGATCACGTCGGAGCGCTACGAGCGCTTCCTCGGCGTCGACGCGCGCGTGTTGGTGGAGCGCGCCTCTGACGTGAAGGGCGAGATGCTGTGCCGCGCGCCGTGGCAGGCCGATGATATCGATGGGCTGGTGCATGTGCCGATCAACGCCGCATCGGGCATCATGACGCCCGGCACGTTTGCCGACGTGCGTATCGAGCACGTCGTGGACGACTACGATTTCCGCGCCACGCTGTTGCGCGTGGCCGAGCACGCGACGGCGCCGGTGCGCCGCGCGTCGCGCACTTTGCCGCTGGTGGGCAGTGGCATTCCTGACAGTTCTTCCGTGGGGAGTTTCGGCCGATGAGCAGTCCGACAGAACTCGCAGCCATGTTGACGTCGCGCCCGAGCGCGCGTTCCGCCGAAATCATGGCGCGGGCGCGCGCTCGTTTTCCGGGCGGTGTGAATTCGCCCGTGCGCGCGTTTGGTGGCGTCGGTGGTGAACCGTTCGTAGCCAAGCGCGGCAAGGGCGCGCGCGTCTGGGACGCCGACGGCAACGCGTATCTCGATTACATCCTGTCGTGGGGCCCGTTGGTGCTGGGCCATGCGCCCGACGTGGTCCTCGAGGCCGTGTCGCAGGCGATGCAGGACGGCACGAGCTTCGGCATGCCCACCGAGCGGGAAGTGGAGCTGGCGGACAAGATCGCCGAACGGATGCCGCACATGGAAATGGTGCGCTTCACGTCCAGCGGCACCGAAGCGGCGATGACCATTGCGCGGCTGGCCCGTGCCATCACCGGCCGCGAATACATCCTCAAGTTCGAAGGCTGCTACCACGGTCATGCCGACGCGTTTCTCGTGCGCGCGGGATCGGGCGTGGCCACGCTCGGGCTCCCCGATTCGCCGGGCGTCCCGGAGGCGCTGGCCAAACTCACGCTGACCTGCCGCTACAACGACCTCGAGGAGGCGGCCCGCATCGCCCGCGCGTTCCCGCTGGCCGCAATCATGCTCGAGCCGATCGTGGGCAACAGCGGTTTCATCGAGCCGCTCCCTGATTTCATCCCCGGATTGCGGAAAATCGCTGACGAAACCGGGGCGTTGCTCGTCTTTGATGAAGTCATGACCGGTTTCCGTATCGCCTTCGGCGGCGCTCGCGAGCGCTTTGGTGTCACCCCTGATCTCACGGCCCTCGGCAAGGTGATCGGTGGCGGTCTGCCGGTGGCTGCCTACGGTGGCCGTCGCGAGCTCATGCAGAACGTGGCGCCCACGGGCAAGGTGTATCAGGCCGGCACGCTCTCGGGCAATCCGTTGGCGATGGCGGCAGGACTCGCCACGCTCGGCGCGCTCACGCAGGAGGTGCACGACGGGATCACGGCGCAGACCGGCGTGTTGGTGCAGGGCATGCGCGATATCGCGGCCCGACATGGCGTGCCGTTTTCGGCCAGCCACTCGGGCTCGATGTGGGGCTTTTTCTTCCGCGATGAGCCGGTGCACACCTACGACGACGCCAAGCTGTCGGACACGGCGCTGTTCAAACGGTTCTTTCATGCGGCGCGTCGTCGCGGTGTGTCGCTCGCGCCATCGGCGTTCGAGGCCGCGTTCATGTCCTCAGCGCATGGTGATGCGGAAATCGCGGATACACTGACCCGGCTCGACGACGCGCTGGGCGCGGCTGTCGCGCAACGGGACTAGCTCAGGAGACCATGCGCGCGCTCATCGCTGGTGCATTCGGGACGCTCGTGGCTGCCGCCGCCTTCACGGTGGCGTGCGCGCCGCGCGGGGGACCCGGTGGCACGAGCGCGCCGACACCGGTTGCCGAGAGGCCGATCACCGGCGAAGCGCATGGACGACTGGACGGACGCGACCGGATGGCGCGCATCGCGTTGGCGGGTAAGGCGCCGCAGGCGCGGGTGTCGGCCACTGGCCGTTGGCGGATCGATGAGCAGGGTGGACGCACGAAACTGGTGACGGGGCAGGGCGCCGAGAATTGGCGGGTGGAACAGCAGGGTGGGCTGTTGCGCGTGGCCGGAGATAACGGGGATGCCACGCCGTGGCGCGAGGGGCCGTTCGTGGCGCGCGCGTCTGATGGCGGCTCCACCCTGCGCTACGACAACCGCCGCTATCGTGGTGAACTTTGGTTCACCCCCACCGACAGCGGCATCCTGGTGGTGAACCGCGTGCCGGTGGAGGATTATCTCCGCGGCGTGGTGCCAATCGAACTCGGCACGCGGCAGCCGGGCGACCGGGCCGCCCTCGAAGCGCAGGCGATCGCGGCGCGGAGCTACGCCTACATCCGCGTGCCCTCGGATGCGTCGGTGGAGCCGCGGTCGGGGTGGCACATGGTCGCCACCGTGCGGAATCAGGTGTACGCCGGCCTGGATGTCGAAGCGTCGATCGTGAATGACGCGATCGACCGCACCGCCGGGCTGGTCATTCGCTATAACGGCCTGTTGGTGGACGCGCCGTACTACTCGTCGTGCGGTGGTCACACGGCCGCTCCGAAGGAATCGTGGCAGAATGTGCGTGAGGAGCCGTATCTGCAGTCGGTGGACGACACCGACCCGCGCACCGGTCGCCCGTACTGCGACATTTCGCCCCGGAATCACTGGACGGCGGAGTTCGACGAAGGACAGCTGAGCGAAACGGTGCGTCGGGCGCTCGCGGCGGCTGGCGCGCGCGATCCGCGCCCCGGTGTGGTCACCGCCATGCGCGTGGAGGGGCGGACGGCATCGGGACGAGCGACCGCGTTGGTGCTGCGTACCGATCGCGGTGACGTGACCGTGCGTAACAACGAGATTCGCAATGTGCTGCGTGATGCGCGTGGCGCGATCCTGTCCAGCACGTATTTTTCTATTGAGCGTGAATCCCGTGCGCGTGGACACCTGTCCGGTGTCACCCTGCACGGCCACGGCAACGGCCACGGAGTGGGGATGTGTCAGTGGGGAGCGATCGGCCGGTCACGGGCCGGCATCGATGCTCGCACCATCCTTCGTCATTACTATCCGGGAACCGTCGTCGGGTTCGCCGACTGATCTGTCATCTCCGGAGGCGTGAATGAAAGACGGCGTGCGTATAGCCGTCGTCGGCACGGGTGCCATTGCCCAGCTGACGCACATCCCAGTTCTGTCCAAGCTGCGCGGCGCCAAACTGGTCGCGTTGTGTGACAACGATGCGGCCAAAGCGCGTGCGCTGGCCGATCGCTTCGACGTGCCCGACGTATTCACCGATTTCGAGGAGCTGCTCGACAGCGACGAGCTCGACGCGGTCGTCATTGCCACGCCGAATCACCTGCACGAACCGCACGTGCTGTCGGCACTGCGGGCCAAGCTGCATGTGCTGTGCGAGCGTCCGCTATCACTGTCCGCGCGTGGCATCGAGCGGTGTCTGGCGGCGGCGCAGAAGGCCGATCGCCGTTTGGTGGTGGGGCACAACCATCGCTTCCGAGCCGACGTGCAGGCGCTCGACCAGTTCATCCGAAACGCGGAACTCGGGCAGGTCACCTCGATCCGCGCCGGGGCGCTGCACGTGAAGCGCACTGCCGACGGGTGGCGTAATCGCCGCGCCGAGTCGGGCGGCGGCGTGTTTCTCGAACACGGGTTCCCGCTGCTCGATCTGGCCATGTGGCTGGCCGACGGTCCGAATCCGATCCGTGTTGTGTCGTCGATGCGTCGCGGTCGCGCTGCCGGTTCGGTGGAAGATGCGATGCAGGTGTTCCTCGAGTGCGAGAACGGTCTTGTGCTCAATATCGACGTGTCGTGGTCGTACGTCGGCGACGAAGACCGCTGGTGGTTTGAGGTGCACGCCACGCGTGGCTCGGCGCGACTCGCGCCGTTGCGCGTCACCAAGGAACTGAACGGACGCCCGGTGGATGTGTCGCCGTCGGGGGCGGCGGCGCGCGAAAGCCCGTTCCTGCAGAGCTACCGGGCGGAGATCGCGCACTTCCTCGCGGTGATCAACGGCGAAGCTCCGTATGAGCCGCCCACCGATCAGGTGCTGG
>CANHJV010000082.1 GCA_947461225.1 Gemmatimonadota bacterium
CGGTTTGCACGCGATGTCGCCCGTATGGTCTTCAATGACAACAGCGAGGCGCTGGAGCTGGCGACGCTGCAGGCTGGGCTCACGACGGACAGCCTCCGGGCGGTACTTGACGACACGCCCGCATCGTTGACCGCCGACAGCGACTATCTCGTGGTGTCCATCGCCGACCGCCGCGTCTGGTACAAGCATCGCGATAGCGTGCTCTTTACCGCGCGGGTCGCCACCGGTTCCGGCAAGCAGCTGGTCATCAAGGGCAACGACAAGGTGCTTCGCTTTGAAACGCCACGTGGTCGACTCACGGTGCAGCGCCGGGATTCCGCCCCCGCCTGGATTCCACCCGACTGGCACTACCAGGAGCAGGCCAACAAGCGCGGCCTGGGACTCGTCCAGCTCGTTCGTGGCGTCCCGCTGACGCTCCGTGATGGATCGCAGATCATCGTCCAGGGCAACGACGTCGTCCGCCGCGGCGCAGACGGTCGGATTCGCCCGCTGACCGCCAGCGACGGCCGCGAAATCGTCGCTGACGGCAAGATTGTGATCCCGCCGTACGGCACCAACCAGCGGAAGTACGCCGGCGTCCTTGGGACCCACCGCCTCTACCTCGGCGACGGCTACGCCCTGCACGGGACCAACAACCCCGCCTCGATCGGCCAGGCCGTGAGTCATGGTTGTGTCCGATTGCGGAACGAAGACATCGCCCTGCTGTATGACCGAGTCGCGGTCGGCACTCCGGTCTACATCTACTAAGCACCGGGTCGGCTATATTTCCTGACGGTCGCTCGCTCGTCCTTGGATCGAGCGCCAAACCCGATTCCGTGACCCAGCAAACTCTCGAAACACCGCAGGCAGCCAGGGAGATGTCATCCTCCCCGCGGCGCCGCCAGCAGCCCAGATGGACCCGGCTCGCCATTACGGTAGCCGGGGCGTTCGCCTGCGCCTCACTCGTGGCCTTCGCCCGTCCAGGGTATGCCGCGGCCACGGCGGAGCGCGCCACTGGCCGCGCCACCGCGTCGTCGGCCGGGGCACTGTCGGCCGGGGCACTGTCGGCCGGGGCACTGTCGACCAGCGCGCTCCCGCGCATCCCCCTGCTCGACTCCCTGAAGGGACAGAGTCGCAAGCTTCGGGCCCGTTTCCTCAGCCCAGCCCGGGCCGCCGGCATTCCCTTGCTGCGTGAGCTGTTCGGCGACTCCGCCGTGTCGCGCGCCGGTGTCTATGCCGCCACCGATACCGCGGGCGCCTTTCACTTCATCACCATGCGCCCGTTCGCCGACAAGGTGAAGGGACGTATCGGCGGCTATCGCATCGGCTTCTTTCCGAGCGAGCAGCGGGCCGTACGCACGGCCGCGTACCGCAATCCCGACGGCTTCCTCGAAGTGACGGCGCTCAATCAGGACACGCCGATCTCCGAGCATTTCCGCTTGCGCGATTTCCTCACGCACGATCAGGCCACCGTATGGCCCAAGTACCTCGTGCTTCGTGAGCCGTTGGTCGACAAGCTCGAGTTGGTGCTGTCGGAGTTGCGCGCCATGGGTGTCCCCGCCAATCGGCTGCGTGTCATGTCGGGCTTCCGCACCCCGCAGTACAATCAGCAGGGCGTGGGCGCCGGCGGACGTGTGCAGGACAGCCGGCACCAGTACGGGGATGCCGCCGACGTGTATGTCGTCAACGGCGATCGCGACTGGATGAGCGATCTCAATCGCGACGGTCGCATCGACACGCGCGATGCGAAAGTGCTGGCGCAGGCCGCTGAGCAGGTGGAACGCGAGCATCCCGACCTCATCGGGGGGGTCGGCATCTATAACGCCACCTCGGCCCACGGTCCGTTTGTGCACATCGATGTGCGCGGCACGCGAGCGCGTTGGGGGGCGATGTGATCCGTCGCCGTATCGCACTGCTGCTGAGTGGGACGGCCGCGCTCACTGCGGTGATGCTCTATCAGCCGCCCGCCGAACTCCTGGCCGGTTCCTCGGCTGAAAGCGCGAAGCTGGCGGTACCGGTGGTCGAAGCGGCACCCGAATCGCACGGTGTCAGTGGCGACGTGCAGATGCATTTTGTGCGCGCGGGGGAACGCGTGGCGTTCCCGGTGCGCGTGCGTGGCAACGCGCAAGGGTTCACCTATCAGTGGATCGAAGTTCGCAGCAACAGTTCGGCCGACGTCGCGCGTCCGCTTCGTGGCGACACGCTGCTCGCACCACTCACCCCGGGCTTCTACGAACTCGCCGTGACGCGGGCCGGCGTGGTGCAGCGGATCACCGAGCCGCGTCTCGCCGTGCTGGTGCCCTTCGAGCTCAAGCTCGGCAGTACGCTCAATGGCTATCAGATCGGTCGCTATCCCGCCGAATGGGAGCACGACGAGCAGGCCGAACGTCCGGCCGGTTTTGCCGAAGTCCGCGAAGCCGATCTCGATCTGCAACTCACCCGACACATCAAGGTGCGCGACTTCGTGACGCACGATCGCCAGACCAGCTGGCCGCGTTACGTGGCCGTTGATCCGCGGGTGCTCGACAAGATCGAATTGGTCATGCGCGAACTGGCCCGTCGTCGTGGCGAAGAGCGAATGGATTTCGACGTCGAAGTGCACAGTGGCTTCCGCACCCCGATGCACAACGCCGGCGTGGAAGGCTCCGCACGCGATTCCCGTCATCTCTACGGCGATGCCGCGGACGTCGCCATTGACGCCGACGGCGACGGCAAGCTCACGATCTTCGATGCCTATCGCGTCGAACAGGCGGTGGATTGGGTGGAGCGGTTGCACCCGGAACTCGCCGGAGGCCTCGGCGTGTACAGCAGCCGGCGCTTTTCCACGCCATATTGCCATATTGACGCGCGCGGCGAACGGAAACGCTGGCGCGGCTGAGCCGTAGGGCAGGGCAGCCATCCTGTCCCGCCCGAATGTGCGTCCGAGAGACGCCGGAGGTTCCATGAACCCGTACGTCCGCGATCGCATCAATCGCAAGCTCGATACGCTCTCCGACGAGCGGTTGTACCAGATTCTCGATTACGTCGAGTTCTTGGAGTCCAAGTACGCCGAGAAGTCGGCGCCCGTGGCCAACGTGTTTACGCGATTCGCCGAAGGGGTGGAGGACAAACTGCGTGCCGGCGGCGTCGCGGTGAGCACGGTCGCCGAGACCATGGGCTTCCTGAACAAGGCGATGGGCGTGCTGAATGGCGTTGCGCAGACCACCATGACGGTGGCGGGCGACGTGGTGAATGCGGCCAAGACGGCGGCCGACCAGGTGGGCGCTCCTCCGCCTGCCGCACCGTCTGCGGCATCGCCGGGCACGCAACCTGCACCCCCAGTGGTGCCGCCGACTCCGCCCAGCGCGGCAGCGTAGCGTCATCGCCAGACGATGTTGTGAACCTGCGGGAACGAGGGAAGCCATGATCACGGAACAGCACCAGCAGCAGCCGCCGGAACCGGCGCGGGAACGCCATTTCGATCGGCTGGCGCGTGAACGCGAGGCTGACCGACGTGCCGGCCGGCCGGAACGTGGCTTATTCACGGGCCGTGGTCCGAGGGAGATCCCACGTCCAGAGGCAGGCGCTCCGCGTCGGTCGCGCCGCCCGGGTCCGATCGAGGAGGACGATGAACCGGCGGCCCGTCCGCAGACGGGCATGAAACGCTCTGTCCTGCGCGCGATCCGCCAGATCCCGTCGTATTTGCGGCTGCTGGGCGGATTAGTCACCGACCGTCGGGTCTCGAAGTTCGACCGCTTCCTCGTGTTGGCCGCCGCTGCCTACATGGTGTCGCCGATCGACTTCATTCCCGATCTCATTCCGTTTCTGGGCGAGGTTGATGACCTGTTCCTGCTCATGACCGCGCTGCAGCGTTTGGTGGCCAATGCGGGGCGCTCCGTGCTGCTCGATCACTGGCGCGGGGACCCCGATGAGCTCGAGGATGTGAACCTCACGCGGCTCGTCAACGCGGCGGGATTCTTCCTGCCGGCTCGACTCCGTCGTCGCTTGCGGAAAATGGCCGGGCGCTGACCGCTGGACAGCGCTGCGGAGGCCGTCTACTCTTCAAGATGGCACCCTCGACGACAGAACACCCGACGCAGCAGCAACCGCCCGCCGCCGACTCCACGTCGGCGAGCGGGCTTTCGCGTTCCCATATCAGCAGCGCCACCACTGGTGGGCGGTCGCTCTCGCGTGTGCGCGACGATCTCGCCCTCACGTTTGACGATGTGCTCCTCGCGCCGCGTCATTCCACCACGCACCCGCGGGAAGTGAGCATCGCCTCGCGCTTCACCCGCGGGATCACACTGAACGTGCCCCTTGCCTCGGCCGCGATGGATACCGTGACCGAGAGCGAGATGGCGATCGCGATGGCACGGTTCGGGGCCATTGGCGTGCTGCACAAGAACATGTCGATCGACCGGCAGGCCGCCGAAGTGGATCGCGTGAAACGCAGCGAGAGCGGCATGATCCTGAACCCGATTACGCTCTCGCCCACGGCGTCGCTTCGCGAAGCGGTGGCGCTGATGATGCGATTCAAAATCTCGGGGGTGCCGATCGTCGACGCCACCGGCTTGCTGGTTGGCATCCTAACCAATCGTGACCTGCAGTTCGAGCGCGATCTCGACCGCCCGCTGCGCGACGTGATGACGTCGGAAGACCTGGTGATCGCCCCCATCGGCACCACGCTCGACGAGGCGGAGCGCATTCTGGGCAAGCATCGCATCGAGAAGCTGCCGGTGGTCGATGAGCATGGCGTGCTCAAGGGTCTCATCACCGTGAAGGACATCCACAAGCGGCGCCAGTACCCCGACGCCAACAAGGACATCCACGGCCGCCTGCGCGTGGCCGCGGCACTGGGCGCGGGTGGTGATTATCTCGATCGTGCTCGCGCGCTGATTCAAGCGGGGGTCGATGTGCTCATCATCGATACGGCGCACGGCCATAGCGAAGGGGTGCTGCAGGCGACGGCTAAGGTGCGCGAGGCCTTCCCCGACGTGCAGCTGGTGGCTGGCAACGTGGCCACCCGGGCCGGTGCCGCCGCGCTGGTCGAGCGCGGGGTCGACGCCGTCAAGGTCGGTGTCGGACCGGGCTCCATCTGCACGACGCGGGTGGTGACTGGTGTCGGCGTTCCGCAGCTCACCGCCGTGATGGACGCCGTCGAAGGGGCCGGTGACGTGCCGGTCATCGCCGACGGTGGCGTGAAGTACTCGGGGGACATCGTGAAGGCGCTCGCCGCTGGTGCCTCAAGCGTCATGATGGGCTCCATGCTGGCCGGCACCGAGGAGAGCCCGGGAGAGTCGTTCCTGTTGGAGGGACGCCGCTTCAAGATGATCCGCGGGATGGGTTCGCTGTCGGCCATGCAGGACGGATCGGCCGACCGCTATTTCCAAGACGGCGAGATGAGCCCCAAGAAGCTGGTGCCCGAAGGGATCGAGGGGCGGGTGCCGTACAAGGGCGCGGTCGGGGACGTGATCTTCCAGATGATCGGTGGACTCCGCAGCGGCATGGGCTACGTCGGCTGCGGCACCATCGAGCTGCTCCGCACGGAAGCGGAGTTCGTCCGCATCACGACGGCCGGCTTGCGCGAATCGCACCCCCACGACGTTACCATTACCCGCGAAGCGCCGAACTACTCCCTCTGACGTTCGGCGTCCGGTTCAGGCCGGCGCCCAATGGTCGGCGCCGGTCGGCGTCGACCGAATCGCCTAGGACCGCATCGGCGCCATAACGCGCGTGCGGTCCAGCGCGTATCGTTCCGTCCGAAGGCTTGTCCCCTCCCCGCATGTCGGCGGCGCCGACATACGCGTCCCACCTCACCCTGTCCCCACCCCCCGACCGATGGGAATCTGGTCCAAGAAGTCGATCACGGCGCTACGCGCCGAGGCTGCGAGTTCCGAGGGCGGCCTGAAGCGAACGCTCGGCGCGCTCAACCTGACGATGCTCGGCATCGGCGCCATCATCGGCGCCGGCATCTTCGTCCTTACCGGTACCGCGGCGGCCAACTTCGCCGGACCGGGCGTGTCGCTCTCCTTCGTGTTGGCTGGCCTCGCCTGTCTCTTTGCGGGACTGTGCTACGCCGAGTTCGCGTCGATGATTCCGATCGCCGGCTCCGCCTACACCTATAGCTACGCCACCATGGGTGAAGGCGTGGCGTGGTTTATCGGTTGGAATCTCGTGCTCGAGTACCTGTTTGCCGCGGCCACGGTGGCGGTGGGTTGGTCCGGGTACTTCAGCGCCATGCTCAGCAGCATTGGCATTCATGTGCCGGCGGCGTTCGCGTCGGCCCCGCTGACGGTGGAGAACGGGCATCAAGTAGTACGTGCCTTCACCTGCGTGGACTCCACGACCGGGTCGACGCTCGTTGATGCGGTCACCAAGGCCGCGTTCCTCACTCGCGACGCCTGCACGGCGGCGGGTGGCGAGGTGGTGAATGGCCTGATCAACCTGCCGGCGATCCTGCTCATTCTCGCGCTGACCATGCTGCTGGTGCGTGGCGTGCAGGAATCGGCCACGTTCAACAACATCGTCGTGGCGATCAAGATGGTGATCGTGTTGCTGGTGATCGGCTTCGGGTTCATGTACGTGAATACCGACAACTGGCATCCGTTCATCCCGGACATGGTCACGAACGCCGACGGCAGCACGAAGTACGGCATGTCGGGCGTGTTGCGCGCGGCGCCGGTCGTGTTCTTCTCGTACATCGGATTCGACGCCGTCTCCACCGCGGCACAGGAAGCGAAGAACCCCCAGCGTGACCTGCCGATCGGCATGATCGCCTCGCTGCTGATTTGTACGGTGCTGTACATCCTGATGTCGTTGGTGATGACCGGACTGGCGCCCTACACGGCGCTTGGCGTGGCGCACCCGGTGTCGGCCGCCCTTGAAGCGGTTCCGCAGCTCAAGTGGCTCGAGTACCTCGTGAACATCGGCGCCGTGGCTGGTTTGTCGTCGGTCGTGCTGGTGATGCTCATGGGCCAGCCGCGCATCTTCTACACGATGTCGCGCGACGGACTGCTCCCGAAGATTTTCGCCAAGGTGCATCCGAAGTATCAGACGCCGGCGGCCTCCACGTGGATCGTCGGTATCATCGCGATCATCATTGCCGGCTTCGTCCCGCTCGGCCTGCTCGGTGAGTTGGTGTCGGGTGGTACGTTGGCGGCCTTTGCCACGGTGTGCATCGGCGTGCTCGTGCTCCGTCAGCGGTCGCCGGAACTCGAGCGTCCGTTCCGTACGCCCTGGGTGCCGCTCGTTCCCATCATGGGCGCGGGTGCCACGCTGTACATGATGTATCAGCTGCCCGGGCTCACGTGGACGCTCCTTGGTGTCTGGACGGCGATCGGCATGACGGTGTACTTCGTGTACGGCATGGGCAACTCGAAGATTGGCAAGGCGGATAAAGAAAGCGGCGCCAAATGAGTGATGGCGTGCTGACGGCGTCGGCGACCCGTCGCGACGCGATCGAGGCTTGGTTTGCGACGTTGCGACCCGGTATGACCGTGGCGCTGTCGACGCACATCAACTCCGATGGCGACGGATGTGGTTCGGAGACGGCGTTGGCACGCCTGCTGGCGCAACGTGGGATTCATGCCCGTATTGTGAATCCCACGCCATGGCCGGCCATGTTCAACTTCCTCCTCGGTGATGACATCGAGGAGGCCAGCGCGCGAGGGGCCGCCGCCCTCGACGGCATCGATGCGTTGATCGTGCTCGATATCAACGACATTCGCCGACTCGGACAGCTCGCCGACAAGGTGCGTTCGCTCACGGTGCCGATCTCCGTGATCGATCACCACGTGGCCGGCGACGAGCCGGTGGGGCAGATCGCCGTGGCCGACACCTCCGCGTGCGCCACGGGCGAGTTGGTGTTCGACATCGCGCAAGCGATCGGTCTCGAGGTCACGCCGGCGGTGGCGCAATCGTTATACGCGGCGATCCTGACCGACACGGGTAGCTTCCGCTTCAGCAATACGTCCCCGCGTGCACACTCCATTGCGGCGGCATTGCTGGCCGCGGGCGTGAATCCAGAAGAGATGTACCGACGCATCTACGCGCAGGTGAGCGTGGGGCGCCTACAGCTCCTGCGAGAAGCGCTGGCCACGTTGCAGACCGATCCCGAGATCGGGCTGTCGTACATCTCGGTGGCTGCCGGTGCGATGGAACGTTTCGACATCACCAGCGAAGAGCTCGACGGCATCGTGGAACACCCGCGATCGATTACGGGGACGCGCATGGCCATGTTCTTCCGCGATCTCGGTCACGGCAAGGTGAAGGTGTCGTTCCGCAGCACCGGCGCCGTCGACGTGCAGCAGTTCGCGCGTCGCTACGGCGGCGGTGGCCATGCCAAGGCATCGGGCGCGTTGCTGGCCGGGCATCTCACCGCGGTGCAGGAGCAGGTGGTCGCGGATGCCCGTGCGTATCTCACGGGCGGGGACACCGCCGAGGCGTAGGGTGGTGAGCGATCGCTGACGCTGGGTGCTATTTCCGCGGCTTTTGCTTGGCGAGCTCGCGTGGGGAGAGGGTGGTGCTGGTGAGTGCCACGACCAGAGACGTCTCCGTACCGATGGACGCGGCGACGAGTCGACCATTCGGCGCAATGGCTAAGGCGGTGGGAGTGAAGGGCAGACGGCGCGAGTAGAGATACGCGCCGTCGCTGACGCGGTAGTAGTCGAGGAGTTGATACGGATGCACCTTGGTGGCGCCCGCCTCAATGACGACCGTGTCTCCTCGCTGCATGGCACCGCGAGCGATCGGGCTAACCTCCGTAGTCATGGTGGTCTGCGTCGTGATGTGCTTGGCCGTGCGCTCGAGTCGCCGCTGCTTCGTGGTCACCACCGCTTCCTGGCCCGCTTCGATGTACGGGAATCGCTTGGCCGCGCCATTCGACGCGATGCGGTACCACGAGCCGCCAAAGAAGGGCGCAACGGCCATGGATTCCCCCGCGCACGCATCGGCGATGTAGGCGGAGTTGGCGAACGACGGGGCCTTCTGCAGCGGCGTCGCGACCGGCAGCGATGTGCGCGAGAGAGTGTGTCCGCTGCTGTCGATCATCGCAATGGCCTGGGTGGCGCCGAGATATTTCACGCGGATGCGCCCGCGAGGGAGGAGACACATCGTCTCGACCACGGGGCCATCTGGGACGCGAGTCGTCCACAGGAAGCGTCCGGAGTCCGAGTAGACGGTGAGTCGACTGGTGGCCGCGTCGAGCACACCCACATGCCGTGCGGTCGTCGCCAGCTGTATGGGTTGCTTGAACTCGCCCGGCCCTTCGCCGGTGGCTTTCAGTACGAATCGTTTCGCGCCAGACATCAGATCGAACGCGTGTACTTCGCGCGTGCCGGCGTCGAGTACGACGACCACGTTGTCGGTGATGGCAATGGCGCGTGGTTCGACCAGCAGATCCGGATCCTTGGTTCCACCTCGCACCCACTCGCGGATATAGAACGAATCCGCGTGGAACCGACGGGTCGTGGGTGACCGCTGTGCATGCACGGCGGTGCTGCCGATCGGTGCGCTGGTGGCCAGGGTCACGATGATCCCGACAAGCGCGCGAGGCGAGACGCGAAACGTCACAGGCATTCAGAGCTCCTCGATCCAGGTGAGTCCTTCGATGATGCGCCGCAGTCCGGCCACTTCGCGCGAAGAGCGCGGACTCTGCGTGGTGAAGCGCACGCGCCCGTCTTGATCGAGCACGAGCAGTGCGGGGGTGGTGGTGTGCCCGAGCGACGCGAACTGCTGCACGACCGCCGGCGGTGCGGCGCGCAGCGGGATGGTGCCCGTCCACGACGGCAGGGCCGCCCGGATGTGCGTCGAGTCAGCATCGGGGCCGACATACCAGATGACCGCCAGTTGGATGTGCCGCCGCGTCGATCCGCGGTGCAGCACATGCAGCATGCGCAGATTGCCGGAGCAGTCGTTGAGTTGTAAGAGCACCGCCGCCTGCACGGCCGTGGCGGCCCGCGTACCCGCCGATGCACGGGCCGGCGCCGACGGGCGCGTGATGTGGCGCGTGACGTGGCGCATGGCGTCGGGCAGCGTGCGCTGCGGCATCGCTCGCGCGACGTCGTATCCGACGCCGGCGAGCGAGACCACAACCCCCGCGATCACCCAGTGCAGCAGGGTCGGGGCGCGATGCATCAGTCTTCGCAGAGCTCGATGAACTCTTCAAACCCCTCGTCCGACGTGCCGCCTGTCGACGTGGCACTGCAGGTCTTGTACGGTCCGGTGGTCGTTGAGCCCGTGCTGGTCACCTTGCGATCCTTGTACAGCGTCTTGTATCCCGCCGTGCAATTCGTCTGCGTAAACTTGAAGCCGCCGGTCTGTAGGAACACATTCAAGTCGAACTGGATGGAGGTCTCGCAGGTGGTGATCGGCTGCGAGCCGCACGCCGTGAGCGTGCCCATCGCGCACGCCGTCGACGTCACCGTCGTGGTCTGCGCCCGTGCGCGCGCCACATCGACCGTGGCCACCGTGAACAGCAACGCGAATACGCCGAAGGCGGCGCGGGGAATGGTCATCGTCATGTCAAACCTCGGGATCTATCCGTGAAGTGGCGCGCCGCGGAGTGCGTCGCACCGGTCGCCGCGGCCCGGACCCGCGCGACGGAGCCAGCATAGCATTGCCGCGTCAGCGCACTGTCATCCGATTGCTGCCGGCAGGGCTCTTTCACCGCCGGTGGGCCCTCGGGAACGTCAGTTGCCCGCTTGGAGGGCTCCACCAAGGCGCCTACTTTTCGGGAGGTAGTAATCCCGATAACCCGACTCTCCAATGCAGCCTCTCATGGAGCGGATCACCGGCGCCCTCGCCGCGGTCCGCAACCCCCGTACTGGCGCCGATGTCATGGCCGCCGACATGGTGCGGGATATCGCCACCACCATCGACGGTAAGGTGCGTCTCACGCTCCTGCTGGCCGCCGAAGACGACGCCACACTCGTGCGGGACGTGCGCCAGGCCGTCGAGGCGCTCGCGGGCGTGTCCGATGTCCGCGTTGATGTGCGCGACCCCGCGCAGACCGAACCCACGCCGGCGCGTCGCGCCCCGACCTCCGCACCGACAGCCATGAATCAGCCGCAAGCGCCTGCCACCGGTGGGATGGGACGCGCCCTCCCCGTCATGGATTCCGCCCCGAAGGCGCCGCCCAAGGTCCCCGAGCCGGTCGCCTATCCGCAGCTCGGCCGCATCATTGCCGTGTCGTCGGGCAAGGGCGGCGTGGGCAAGAGCACCGTGGCCGTGAATCTCGCGGTCGCGCTCGCCAAGATGGGCAAGCGTGTTGGCATCATGGACGCCGACATCTACGGCCCCAACCTGCCGCTCATGCTCGGCGTTGATGCCGCGCCCTCGGTGGTCGATGAGAAGATCATCCCGCTCGAGGCCTACGGCATCAAGGTGATGTCCATCGGCTTCCTGATCGAGAAGGAACAGCCGGCCATCTGGCGCGGCCCGATCGTGATGAAGATCCTCACGCAGTTCCTGAAGGATGTGGCGTGGGGACAGCTCGACTACTTCCTGGTGGACATGCCGCCGGGCACCGGTGATGCGCAGCTCTCGCTCGTACAGGCCACGCAGGTGCACGGCGCGGTGATCGTGACCACGCCGCAGCAAGTATCGGTCGGCGACGCGCTCCGCGGTGTGAAGATGTTCGAGCGCACCGCCGTGCCCGTGCTCGGCATCGTGGAAAACATGTCCTACTTCGAGAACCCCGAAACCGGCAAGCCGATCGCCGTGTTTGGCACCGGTGGCGGCGCGCGGTTGGCCGAAGTGTGCAACCTACCGCTCATCGGACAGGTGCCGCTCGATCCGCGCATTCAGGAAGGTGGCGATACCGGTCGTCCGATCGTCGACGCCGAACCGATGTCGCGCGCCGCGAAGGAACTCGAAGCCATTGCCCAGCGGGTCGTGGAGCGCCTTGTCAGCATCTACGGCAGCTGAAGTCGATGCCCCACGCGGCGCACTCGTCGGGGAGCCGTTAGCCCTCACGATTCGCCGCGTGGCGCTGCCGGCGGTCGTCGCCAATCTGCTCATGACCACGTTTCACAACGTGGACACGTATTGGATCGGACGTACGCTCGGCCCCGATGCACTGGCCGCGGCCACGAGTTCAATCTTCTGGATCTGGCTTGTGATTTCGATCGGCGAAATGGTCAGCATCGGCCTCGACGCGATCGCCGCGCGTCGTCATGGCGAGCGTCGTCCGTCGGAGGCGGCGCGCACGATCAGTGAAGGGTTCGTGCTCGCGCTGCTGCTGGGTGGCGCGATCGCGTTGGCTACACCGTTTCTGCTGCACTGGCTCTTTGCCGTGATGAGCACCGGCGCCAGTGTCAGCGCCATCGGCCGCGACTACCTTGGCACGTATCTGCTCGGCATGCCGCTCATCTTCGGCTTCTTCGCCGTCGATGCCGCATTTCGTGCGAAGGGCGACACGCGCACGCCGTTGTATATCCTGGTGGTCACCACGGTATTCGGACTCGTGCTCGACCCGATCCTCATTCGTGGCTTGGGCCCCGTGCCCGCGTTCGGTATTCGTGGCGCCGCGCTCGCCACGCTCGTGCCCCGTGGACTCGGCTGTATTGTCGGCGTGATCATTCTGCAGCGTCGCCGCATGCTGCGCTGGGCGAAGCCGCGGTGGGATGTCATTGCGAGTATCGCGCGCGTGGGGGCGCCGGCGGCGCTCACGGGCGTGGCGTTCAGCGCGATCTACGTAGTGCTCACGCGCATCACGACGCAGTTCGGCACGCCGGCGCTGGCCGCACTCGGGCTCGGCTTTCGCATCGAGAGCGTGGTGTATGTCGTGTCGGTGGGCATGGGCGCAGCGGTTGCGGCGATCGTGGGGCAGAGTATGGGTGCCGACGATCCCGCGCGTGCCGAGCGCGCGGGTTGGACGGCCACCGGCATCGTGAGCGTGGTCGGTGCGGTTATGGCCGGGGCATCGTTCATTTTTGCCGAAGACTTTGCGGCCATTTTCTCGACCGATCCGGCGGTGATCGCCGAAGCGGCGCACTACCTGCGCATTGCTGCGTTCTCGCAGTTGTTCCTGGGCGCCGAGGTCGTGCTGGAAAGCGCGATGGGCGGGGCCGGGTGGACGTTGTGGCCGATGATCGGGTCGAGCGCGATCACGGTGCTGCGACTGCCGATCGGGGCGTGGGCGGCGGCGCAGTGGGGCACCAGCGGCCTGTGGTGGACGCTGGCGCTGACGGCGGCGGCGCGCGGACTGTTGATGGCCGCACTGTGGGGCAGTGGACGGTGGCGTCGCGTGCGGGTGTAAGGCACGTTACGACATGATCGCTCCCGCCATCACGCTGCTCACCGACTTCGGCACCGCCGACGGCTACGTCGCCGAAATGAAGGGCGTCCTCACCACGCTGGCGCCCGGTATTCCGCTGCTCGATCTCACGCACGACGTGCCGGCGCAGGATGTGGCGTTCGCCCGTCTCACGGTCGCGCGCTACTGGCGTCGCTTCCCGGTGGGTACGGTGCATCTTGTGGTCGTCGATCCCGGGGTCGGCACGTCGCGCGAGGCGATCGCGGTGTGCAGCGAAGGTCGGTATCTCGTGGGACCGGACAACGGCGTGCTGTCGCCGGCGCTGTTCGCGCTCGACGCGCGCGTGGTGTCGCTCACGGTCGAGGCGCAGGCGTCGCCTACCTTCCACGCGCGTGATGTGTTTGCACCGGCGGCCGCACAGCTGGCCCGCGGTGTGTCGCTCGATATGCTCGGCGAATCGTTCACGCAGCCAGTACGTCTGCGCACGCCGCAGCCACGCCGAGCCTCTGACGGCGCCTTGCACGGCGAGATTCTGACCATCGACCGCTTCGGTAACGCGATCACCAATCTCGCCGCCCGCGACGGCGCGGCGGTGCAGGTGGGCGGCCACCAGGTGCGCGTCGTGCGCACGTATGGTGAGGCCGCGCCCGGCGAACTCGTGGCGCTGGTGGGATCAAGCGGTTTCGTGGAGATCGCCGTTCGCGACGGGCACGCGGCCGCTCGGCTCAGGCTGTCGCGCGGTCAGGCTGTGGAGCTGGTACCCATGATGCGCTAGCCTCACGTCTGCGCGCGATCATCGCGCTCGGCGACGCGCTTCTCCCTCGTCTTCGTGATAGCGCCTACCGCGAACGCGTGCCGTTCAAGGCGCTGCGGATCGCGTGAGACTTCGGGGGCTGGACATGCCTACAGAGAACAAGTGCCCGATCGCACGCCGCTTTTTTTCGATGGGGTCGGTGCGAGCAGGCATTGATCTCGTGGAATCCCGCGCGTGGTTGCGTCACCCGCGAGACTCGGGCGCGCCACGGAACTGGTGGCCCCGTGGCTTTCGCGCCGCATCGTGAGCGTAATCAAGCCGGGACCTGGGTGTTGGCCGATTCTGCGCGCCTTGCTGCGCGAAACCGGCGAGCGCCTGTTGCGCGGCACGCGGTCGCGTTGACTACAGCGTGGGGCTGTTTCCCGTGCCGTTGTCGACACCGCTCTCGCTGCTTACCGGGCGTCGTGCGGCCACCACACCCTGTACCGGCGTGGGCGTCTGCCAGCCGGGAGCCGCGACTTCGGTGGTTGTGGTGGTGGAGGCCGCCCCCCAACGCGATGTGAAGCCCGACATGTCGAAGCGCGACGCGCCGAAGCGCGACGCGCCGAAGCGCATGGACAGCTGCGCCACCCCCATGCGGGATTTCACGACCGCGCCCAGTCCCACCGTGGCCACGGCCCAGGTAAACGCCACGGCAATAAGTCGCGCGATGGCGCCGGCCACCGGCACCTTCGCGGCGATGGCGGCGCCAAACCAGATGAGGCTGAGCATGGCGAGCCCAACGGTGAGCCCGCGCAAC
>CANHJV010000083.1 GCA_947461225.1 Gemmatimonadota bacterium
AGGCAGGAACCATCGACGTGCAGGATCTCGAGTCACGGAACGGCACGTGGGTGAACGGTGCGCGCGTGCAGCGCGCCACCGTCGTGCCTGGCGACACACTGGCCTTCGGCACCGTAGCATTCACGCTGCTGCAGGTCGACGGCGTCGCGCCCCGTGCCGCGTCGCCCTCGCCGACAGCGCCGTCGGCCTCGCCGTCGCCGCTGTCGGCGTTCGACGGGAGTGCGACGGTACGGTTCGAACGTCATGTGCCGTCGCGCGAGCAGTCGCTGGCCGACGTGGCGCATGTCACGGCCGGTTACCCGAAGGCCACGGCGCGCCTCGCGCAACTGGTCGGCATCGCGCAGCACCTCGGCGGCTTCACCGATCTCGATACGCTGCTCGAGGCGCTGGCGGGCGACCTGTTTCGCAGCTTCGACGCCGACCGCGTGGCGATTCTGCTCCGCGACGGCGATGGGGTGCTGCAGACGCGTGTCTCACGCGACCGACAGGGCAACATCCCGCGTCCAGTGCCGCGGGCGATCGCCAATGGCGTGGCGGAACGGCAGGTCGCGCTGCTTGCGAACGATGCAGGATCGGATGCACGAACGGCCGGCGCTTCGGTGCTGCAGCAGGCCGTGCAATCCGCCATGGCCACGCCACTCATCGGCGAGCAACGCGCCACGCTCGGCGTGCTCTACGTGGACCATCTGCGCGAAACCGATGTGTTCACCGACGAAGATCTGGCGTTCCTCGTGGCCTTTGCCGGTATCGCCTCGGCGGCCGTGGAACGTGAAGCCTCCACCGCACGCCTGCAGCAGGCCGCTCGTGTCCGCGCGAACTTCGAGCGCTACTTCGCGCCGCAGATCGCCCTGCGCATCGCCGACAATACGGGTCGCGTCGTCCCCGGTGGCTCGCGTCAGCACGTGGTGGTCCTGTTCAGCGACATCCGCGGCTTCACCGCGATTGCCGAATCGCTGCCGCCGACCATGATGGCCGACCAGCTGAACGAGTACTTCGGCGCCATGGTCGATTGCGTATTCCGGCACGACGGTGCGCTCGACAAGTTCATCGGCGATGCAATCATGGCCTATTGGGGCGTTCCCGAAGCGGGCGAGCACGACGCCGGTCGCGCCGTGGCCGCCGCGCTCGACATGCAGTTCGCCTTGGAATCGCTGAACGCGCGCTGGGCGGCTGAGGGGCGGCCGCTCCTCAGCGTGGGCATCGGCATTCACGCGGGCGATGCGTTCGTGGGCAACATCGGCTCGCCTCGCCGACTCGAGTTCACGCTCATCGGCGACACGGTGAACGTGGCCAACCGTTTATGCAGCTTGGCCGCCGGCGGGGAGATTGTGGTCAGTGATGCGGTCCGAGACGCCCTCGCCGACCCGAGCGGCTGCACCCCGCGCCGCGATCTCGCCGTCGCCCGCCAGCACGGCACGCCGCCGGACGTGTGGCAGGTGATGTCCATGAGCGCCGCGCCGTGAATCCGGCGCCGCTGACCCGAACCGTCGGCACCGCCGATGTGACTGGCACGCCGACCGTGCTCGATGATCTCGCCACGATCGTGCGCGAACACGACACGTTGTACGATTGGGCGGCCGAGCAGCCGCAGCCGCGCGCTATGCGTGGCCGCGCGCCGGTGTACGTGGCTACGCTCCCCACGTGTGGTATCCCGGTGGTAGTCCGCCACGGCTGGCACGGCGGCGTGCTCGCGCCGCTCACAGCCGACCGTTTTCGTCACCCCACCCGTGCGCCGGTGGAAATGGCGCGGTCGGCCGCATTGCGCGCCGCTGGCGTTCCCACCACCGAGGTCCTCGGTTTCGCGCGCTATCCGGCGGCGTTCGGCCTCTGCCATGTGGATGTCGTCACACGCTATGTGGCAAACGCGGCCGACCTCGGCATGGTGCTGGCAGGACTCGCGCCGTTCGTGGACTGCGAGACCGCCTTGGCCTGCACCCAGCGACTCCTCCTGCAGTTGGCCAGTCATGGTGTGATCCACCCCGACCTGAACGTGAAGAACATCCTGCTGCGTCCGACGTCGGACGGCATCGAAGCGCTGATCATCGACGTCGATGTCGTGCGCTGGGACGCATCCCGCTCCCCCGAGGCGACCATGCGCGCGAACGTCGCGCGGCTCACGCGGTCGGTGCGAAAATGGCGCACACAGTTCGGCTGCGACGTGACCGATGCGCGCATCGCGGCGTTCAGCGCTGCCGTGACGGCCGACCTCACGGCCGCCTCACCTTCCGATAAACGCTAGCGTGACCGCTTCCGCCACGACCCCGTCGCTGCCACCCGTCACGCTCACTCGCGTCGGCATCGTGATGATGAGTGCCGTCGGTGACGCCGTGCACGTCATGCCGATCATTCACGCGATCAAAGCCCATTCGCCCGCCTCACGCATCACGTGGGTGTTGCAGCCCGGACCGGCCACGCTGGTGCGCGGCCATCCGTTGGTCGACGACATCGTGCTCTTCGATCGCGCCAAAGGGTGGAAGGCCTTCCTGGACACCCGTCGCGAACTCGCCTCGCGTCAGTTCGACGTCGTGCTGGCGCTGCAGGTGTACTTCAAGGCCGGCCTCATCACGAGCTTCACGCACGCGCCGGTTAAGCTGGGCTTCGACCGCGAGCGTGCGCGCGACGCCAACTGGCTGTTCACGACGCATCGCATACAGCCGCACGCCAGCCAGCATGTGCAGGACCAGTACTTTGAGTTCATCGAGGCACTGGGCGTACCGCACGGCGATCCGCAGTGGACGTTGGGCCCGTGGAACGACGAGGAGCGGGCGTGGCAGCACGCCTTCCACGCCCAATTCGACCGTCCCATCGCACCGATTGTGGTGGCCACCAGCAAGGCAGCCAAGGACTGGATGCCCGAACGCTGGGCGGCCGTGTGCCACATCTTGTGGCATGACTTCGGCCTTCAGCCGGTATTGGTCGGCGGCCGCTCGCCTCGCGAACTGGCGGCAGAAGCCATCATCCTGCGCGACGCCCCTATGGCGCACTCGGCACTCGGCAGTGGCCTGCGACGCCTCGCGGCGATACTCGACGGCGCGGCGGTCGCACTCTCACCCGACACCGGCCCGCTGCACCTGGCCATCGCGTTGCGCACACCGGTGATCTCGCTGCTCGGGTACACCAACCCCAAACGGGTCGGTCCTTACGACTTCGCACGCGATCTGATGATCGATGCCTACGGCGACCCTGGCGAAGAGTATCCCCTCGACATGACCTATCGCGAACACCGGATGCAGCGCATCACGGTGGATGACGTGCGCGCCATGCTCAACCGCTGGCAGGAGCGTTATCGCAAACCGCTCGCGGCAGCGGTGAGCGGGCCAAACGCGTAACTGAACCCCAGGTCACGCAGGAGCCCGACCATGCGCCCCAGCGGAAGTCCCATGACCGCGAAGTAGTCGCCGTCGATGCGCTCGACATTGGTTGCGCCGAATCCCTGAATGCCATAGGCGCCCGCCTTGTCCATCGGTTCGCCCGTGTCCACGTACGCGGCAATCAGCGTGGCGTCGAGCGCCCGGAACGTCACCGACACCGACTCCACGCCGGAGAGGGTCACGCCGCCGTGGGCGACAGCCACCGCCGTGAACACGGTGTGCGTGCGTCCACTGAGGCGCGTGAGCATGGCGATCGCCTCCGCGTGATCTCTGGGCTTGCCTAGGATATCGCCATCAATCACCACGATCGTGTCAGATCCGATCACGACCGCGTCGGGGTGCTGCACCGCCAACGTGTGGGCTTTGTCCCGCGCAAGGCGCTCGCAGTGCGGGACGGGGGCCTCTTCCGGGTGCACCGATTCGTCCACATCGGCCGGATGCACGTCGTGGGTGATGCCGATCAGCGCGAGCAACTCGCGGCGACGCGGAGACTGAGAGGCGAGGATCACCCGGGGACGGGTTCCCGGCGTAATCGAGAGCGGAGCGGAATCGGCCATGTGAGTAAGTTTAGACGACGACCATTCTCCTCGCACCCCACGCACATATGTCCGACGAACAGGTCCACTTCGAAACGCTCGCCATCCGCACGCAGACCCCCGTCTCCGCCGAGCGAGAGCACTCCGTTCCGTTGTACCTGACGTCGAGCTTTCGATTCGACGACGCCGAGCATGCGCGGGCGCTCTTCACGGAAGAAGTCGCAGGCAACGTCTACAGTCGCTACGCGAATCCGAACACCGACGAGTTCGTGCGCAAGCTCTGTCTGCTCGAGGGCGGCGAGGATGGCATCGCCACCGCCTCTGGCATGTCCGCGGTGTTTACGGCGATTGCAGCGCGCGTGTCCTCGGGAGATCACGTGCTGGCGTCGCGCGCGCTGTTCGGGTCGACGCACCAGATCTTCACGCGCATTCTGCCCAAGTGGGGCGTGTCGTCGGATTATGCCGATGCCGCCGATCCGACCTCGTGGGAGCGACTGGTGCGTCCGACCACGAAACTGATCTTCATCGAGACCCCGTCGAATCCCGGACTCGAATTGATCGATCTCCGCTGGCTCGGTGAGTTCGCGGCAGCGCGCGGCATTCCGTTGGTGGTCGACAACTGCTTTGCCACGCCCTACCTGCAGCGGCCGCTCGCCCTCGGCGCGAACGTGGTGATCCATTCCGCGACCAAGTACATCGACGGACAGGGACGGGCGCTCGGCGGCGCGATTATCGGCGATGCGTCGTACATCGCCGACTGCCGCTTCTTCGCGCGGCACACCGGCCCGGCCATGAGCGCGTTCAATGCGTGGCTGCTGTCGAAGTCCTTGGAGACGCTGGCCGTCCGCATGGATCGCCATTGCTCGAACGCGCTCGCGTTGGCGAAGCATTTCGAGCAGCATCCGGCGCTGTCGGCGGTGCGCTATCCCTTTCTGCCGTCACACCCGCAGCACGATCTGGCGCGCGCCCAGATGTCACAGGGCGGCGGCATTGTCGCGCTGGAGCTCGCGGGTGGTCTCGACGCCGGACGGCGGTTCCTCGACGCGGTGCAGATGGTGTCGCACTCGGCGAACCTCGGCGATACACGCACGATCGTCACCCACCCGGCGTCGACCACGCACTCGAAGCTGACATCGGCCGAACGCGCCGCCGTCGGCATTTCCGACGGTTTAATTCGGGTCAGCGTCGGTCTTGAGCACGTGGCCGACATCATCGCCGATCTGGAGCAGGCGCTGAGTCGCGTGACTGGAGCGCCGTAATCTCGCCGGTGCGAGGTGCTTCAGGTTGCCAAGCCGTGGCATGGCAAATGCGAGATGTGCTCTCGCGATGCCGTCACGGTGACGGCCATCACACACGGCGCGCCACGTTCACGATGCGGCGTTCGCTGACTCACGTTCGAGCCAGATTGTAACGGGGCCATCATTCACCAGCTCGACGTCCATGGTGGCACCGAACTCGCCGGTTTGAACGTCGAGCCCATACTGGCGCAAAAGCATCACGAATTGGTTATATAGTGGAGTAGCGATTTCCGGGCGGGCGGCGTCGATGAAGCTTGGACGTTTTCCCTTTCGGACATCGGCGTAGAGCGTGAACTGCGATACGACCAAGAGCGCACCTCCGCACTCAGAAATATCGTGGTTAAGTTTCGCGCCGTTGTCTGCAAACAGGCGAAGGCCAACGATCTTGTCGGCCATCCATCGGAGTTCCACGTCCGTGTCTGTGTGCGTGAACCCCACGAAGAGCAGATAACCGGACTCAATACGCCCGGAGACTCTCGATCCCGCGTCGAGGTCCTCCGAACGGATACGTACTTCGGCCCTGCTGACACGCTGAAGTAAAATTCGCATAGTGCGAAAGTCTGGCATTGCACTCCGATTCTCGGAAGTGCAGAAGAAAAATGTCAATCATGACGACCGTGCAACCTCGACTTGCGCTACACTTTGATCTGACGCCGCGCTCTGCGGCAACGGACGCCGACTCAGCCTTCCTTGCCGCGTGTGTTGCGTGGCTGGGGCTTGATCAGGGTCAACAGTTAAGCTGGGACACGCCCTCCAATCACACGCTTGATGGTGGGCGCATCCTCCGGTGGGCGCCGTATCGCGAAGGCGGCACGGCGTTGGCGGACATCGTGGTGCACGCGCCCGATCCCCTCGATCGTTCGTTGCAATGGTCCACGCACGTCACGTACGTGGTCACCACGAACAGCAGCGGCTCGGTACACCGTCAGGTAAACCTCCGCGTCGGCACCGACGGAGGCCTCAGCAACGGTGCGCCGCCACCGGTCCGGCCGCCACGCCTGCTCTCCGAGCTCGACACACAGTTCACACTGGTGTCGAACGACGGCCCACTGCAGCGGATTCCCACGCAGCTCGAAGCCGGAACACTCGACGCGTTCGTGCGCTTCGTCCTCTGCGATCCGGCCCGCACCATGCCGGTGCTGCTGCTCACCGAGTTGCCCGACGGCGGCTACGTGCTGCCGCCCGAGCAATTCGCCGCCGAGATGTTCGGCCTGGGCCTCTGCTTCATGTTGCGGCACTCCGATACGTTTGCACTCTCCGACGCGGTGGGCGGTCACGCACGGAGTGTGTTCCTCGGTTCGGCTCGTGCCTACCTGCCCGGCTTCACGCTCGAATCGGATCCGTTCCAGCATCCGCTCGTGCTCGCTCGCGCCTTGGCCCTTCCCGGAGAACGTCGACGGCTGGTCCAGCGCCTGGCGGAAGTCTCGGTGCAGCGTCCGTTCTCCGATCCGGCGATCGTGGACACCCTCCGCGATCAGCGGGCAGCGGCATACGGGAAGCGCCCGGACGCCACGGAGGCCCTTGCGGCCGCCGAGTCCGGCGTGGAAATGGACAAGGGCCAACTGATCTCGCTCGTCCGTCAGTACGAAGACGCCGTCCGCGCCGCCGAGGGGGAGCTCTCCCGCACCCGCGAACGCCTGGTCGAAGCGCGCGAACAGCTGGAAGCCGAACGCGCCTCCGCCCGCGCCCTCCGCACGACGCTGGCCGCGCACAAGGAACGCCAGCCGATCTCCAAGCCGGCCAGCGACGCCCCGCAGTCGGTGCTCGAAGCCGTTGAGCGCGCGCAGGCACTGTACTCGGATGCGCTCCGACTGCTGCCGTCGGCGTTCTCGTCGTCCCGCGAATCCTCGTTCCCCGACCCCGATACGGCATGGTCGTATCTGAAGGCCCTTGGGGAAGTCGGCCGTCGGCGTCAGGATCGCGCCCTTGGACGTCCGCTGGGCGACGTATTCACCGACCTCGGGGTCGATTTCTCACCCGGTCCCTCCGATGGCAGCCGCAAGACGCCGTACATCTTCCGCGATGGTGAGCGAGAGATCGAGTGCGCCGACCAACTGCGAAAGGGAGCGAACCCGCTCACCTGCCTACGGATCTACTTTACGTCGTCGGAAGACGGCGGGTTCGTGATCGGCCACGTCGGCCGGCAGATCGACGTGGTCGCGCCGGCGGCCCCGGTGGCCACGCCGGCCGAGTAATCGGCGCCACGCTGGGCAACGACGAGCAGGAACGAGCGCGCGGTGTGACTTCACACCGCGCGCTCGTTTTTACGGCGCCGTTTCGTGGAACACGACGCTGGTCTCGTGTTGCAGGGCACGGCGAAGCGCCCACGCGTCCGAGAAGAGCACGACCACGTGTCCCTTGTGATCGAACAGCTTGAGACGACCCTGCCCGGTGGCGACGCGCTCCACATCGGCCTTCGGTCCCGTAATCCAGCGCGGCCAGCGGTACGTCATCTTCTCGAACTTGCACGGCGCAGCGTACTCGTGCTCGAGACGGAAGGCCATGACGTCGAATTGCAGTTGACCAACGGCGCCCACGATGGGCTGTGAGCCCGCCGATGTCTCGGCGAAGAACACCTGCGCCGCACCCTCTTCCGTGAGCTGACGGAGCCCGCTGTCGAACTGCTTGCGCTTGAGCGGATCGGCCGGAATGGCGCGGGCGAAGTGCTCGGGCGGGAAGCGCGGAATGCCCTGAAACTCCAGCTTGCCGTCGCCGCCCAGCGTGTCGCCGATACGCAGGTTGCCTCGGTCCATGATGCCGATCACATCGCCCGGCCACGCCTCTTCGATGCTGACACGATCGCGTGCCATGAACTGCTGCGGCGCCGCCAATCGAATCGGCTTTCCACTACGCTGATGCAGCACCTGCATGTTCGCTTCGAAGTGTCCCGACACGATGCGCACAAACGCCACGCGATCGCGGTGCTTCGGATCCATGTTCGCCTGGATTTTGAACACGAAGCCGGTGAAGTCTGTGCTCTCGGGCTCCACGTTGCCGGTGTTCGTTTCGCGTGGACCGGGCGCCGGCGCCAGCTCGAGAAACTCGCGAAGGAACGGCTCGATGCCGAAGTTCGTGAGGGCCGAGCCGAAGAACACCGGCGTGAGCGAGCCGTCGATCACCCGATCGTGATCGTACGTATGCCCGGCGGCGTCAAGCAGGTCGATGTCGGTCATCAGGCGATCGAACGCGCTTTCCCCCATCGCTTCGATCAGCGCCACGTCGTCGATGCTCACGATCGTGTCATCGGCCCGCGTAGCACCGCGGTCGCCGCTGCGCTCGAACAGGTGCACTTCGCGCTTGAGGCGATCGTACACGCCCACGAAGATGTCGTTGTCGAACACCGGCCAGGTGGCCGCGAAGCAGTCGATGCCAAGATCCGCTTCGACGTCCTGAATCAGCTTGAGCGGGTCTTCGCCGTGCCGGTCACACTTGTTCACGAGCGTGAAGATCGGAGTGCGACGACGCTTACAGACCTCAAACAGCTGTCGCGTGCGCTCTTCGACACCGCGGCGGTTGTCGAGCAGCATGATGGCGCAATCGGCCGCGACCAGCGTGCGGTAGGTGTCTTCCGAGAAGTCTTCGTGACCCGGCGTATCCAGCAGATTGAGCTGATACCCCAGATACTCGAACTGCAGCACGGAGCTGGTCACCGAGATGCCGCGCTCCTGCTCCAGCTTCATCCAGTCGGACGTCGCATGCCGCGTGGCACGCCGCGCTTTCACCGAGCCGGCCAGGTGGATGGCACCTCCGTACAGCAGGAGCTTTTCGGTGAGCGTGGTCTTGCCGGCGTCCGGGTGCGAAATGATCGCAAACGTCCGGCGACGGGAGATCTCGTGCGCGAGGCGTTCGGCGGCAACTTCAGGAGAGACAGCGTCAGTCATCCCGAAAGCTAAGCGCTCCGGGGGGGGATCCGAAACGGCAACGCGGTCCGCACCATGGACTTCGGTACGGACCGCGCGCTTCCAGCCGGGACGACGGACGCCGGTTATTCGACCGTCACCGACTTGGCGAGGTTGCGCGGCTGGTCGACGTTGCATCCGCGCTTGACGGCGATGTAATAGGCCAGCAGCTGCAACGGCACACTGGCCAGGATCGGCGTGAGCAGATCGAGCGTCTCGGGGATCCGGAACTCGTAATCGAGCTTGCCGGTCAGCGACGGCTCGTCGCGCGTGGTGATCGCGATGATCTTGCCCTTGCGCGCCTTCACCTCCTGAATGTTCGACGTGATCTTGTCGAACACCGCGTCATGCGGCGCAATGCACACCACCGGCATCATCTCGTCGATGAGCGCGATCGGGCCGTGCTTCATCTCGGCGGCGGGATAGCCTTCGGCGTGGATGTACGAGATTTCCTTGAGCTTCAGCGCCCCTTCGAGCGCCGCCGGGAAGTTGTAGCCACGTCCGAGGTACAGAAAATTGGACGCACGCTTGAATTCCTCGGCGAGGTCTTCGATTTCCGGTGCGCGATCCAGAATGGACTGGATCTGCGCCGGCAGCTTGGCCAGCGCCTGCGCGATCTCACGGCCGCGCGCCACGCTGAGATTCTTGAGGCGCGCGAGCTTGAGGGTGAACAGCGCCAGCGCCACCACCTGACTGGTGAATGCCTTGGTCGAGGCCACACCGATTTCCGGGCCGGCGTGTAGATAGATACCGCCATCGTCTTCGCGCGCGATCGTGGATCCGACCACGTTCACCAGGCCGAGCGTACGGGCCCCCCGACGCTTGGCTTCACGCATAGCGGCCAGCGTGTCCGCCGTTTCTCCCGACTGCGAAATCACGATACAGAGCGTGGTCGGCGTGACGATCGGATTGCGATACCGGAACTCCGACGCGTACTCGACTTCCACCGGAATGCGGCACAGCTCTTCGATCATCATTTCGCCGATGAGCGCCGAGTGCCAACTCGTGCCGCAGGCAGTGATGATGATGTTGTCGACCTTGAGCAGGTCTTCCTTCGAGATGTTCAGACCACCGAGCTTGGAGAAGCCTTCCTCAAGGATGAGTCGACCGCGCATGGTATTCTCCACCGTGGTCGGCTGCTCGAAGATTTCCTTCAGCATGAAATGCGGATAGCCGCCGCGCTCGATCTGCTGCAGGTCCCACTCGATGCGCGTCACGGGCTTGTCGCGGATCGCCGAGTCGAGATCGAGCACCCTGTAGCCGTCGCGCGTCACGACCGCGATATCCCCGTCGTCGAGATAGACCACGTTACGCGTGTGCGCGAGAATGGCCGACGCGTCGGAGGCGAGGAAGTACTCGCCTTCCCCGACGCCGATCAGCAGTGGACTGCCTTTGCGGGCGGCCACAATCTTGTCCTTCTCCTCGCTCGTGATGACGGCGAGGCCATACGTGCCGTCGCACTGACGCAGCGCCTCGATCACGGCAGCTTCGAGGTTGCCGGCGTACGCCACCTCGATCAGGTGGGCCAGCACTTCGGTGTCGGTGTCGGACTTGAACACGTAGCCGCGCGCTTCCAGTCCGGCCTTTAGGGCGGTGGCATTCTCGATGATGCCGTTGTGCACCACCGCGATCTTGCCGTTCTGGCTCGCGTGGGGGTGGGCATTCGTTTCCGTCGGCGGACCGTGCGTTGCCCAGCGGGTGTGCGCGATCCCCAGCGTCCCGAGCGGCGGATCCTTTGCGATCGCCGCTTCGAGCCGGGCGATCTTGCCCGCCGCGCGGCGCGTTTCCACACCCGTACCGTTCATGATGGCGACGCCCGCCGAGTCATACCCACGATACTCGAGGCGCTTGAGCCCTTCGAGCAGCATGGGAGTGGCGATTCGATCACCAACATAGCCGACGATTCCGCACATGGTCGTTCGAGGTCTAGAGATTGCCGAGCGCCGACAACGGCTCCCGGGCCTGCATGATCAGCGTGCGTGCATCCTGCTCGGTGGGTCCTTCGGCAATCACGCGCACGATGGGTTCAGTCCCCGACGGGCGCAAATGTACCCAGCGGTCGGGCCAGTCCAGTCGAAGTCCATCCTGCGTATCGGCCACCGCGTCCGGAAACGCGGCGCGCAGCGCCACGTACACGGCGTCGAGCGGCGCCTCGGGACGGTCCAGCTTGTCCTTCACGATCACGTACTTCGGGCGCTCGGCGATCACCTCGGAGAGCGGCCGGGCTTCCTCGAGCATCAATTGCAACAACAGCGCCGCGCCGACCGGTGCGTCGCGCCCCAGATGCATCTCAGGCAGAATAACGCCGCCGTTCCCTTCGCCGCCGATCGTTGCCCCCAGATCGCGCATGGTCATCGCCACGTTTACCTCGCCCACCTTGGCGAAGTGGAAGGGCACGCCGGCATCACGAGCCACGTCGGCCACCACCTTGCTGGTGGACAGGTTCGTCACCACGGGCCCCGGCCGATGCCGGAGCACCGTGCGGGCAGCCAGGGCGAGCGTGTAGTCCTCGCCCGGCGCGATCGCGTTGTCGAGGACGAGCGCCAAGCGATCCACATCAGGATCCGTGGCAAACCCGATATCGGCTTGCGTCGCCCTCACCAGCGCCGCCAACTCGCCGAGGTTCTCGGCGACCGGCTCCGGCGGGCGATGAAACTGCCCGTCGGCTTCCATGTTGATGGCGTACACCTCACAGCCCAACTCGGTCAACAGCTGCGGCATGATCACGCCCCCTGCACCGCGGCAGCAGTCGAGCGCCACGCGAAAGCGACGGGCGCGAATGCCCTCCACATCGAGGTACGGCAGAGCGAGGACCTGATCGATGTGCCGCTGCACCGCGTCGGTATCGTGCACGATCTCACCGAGCGCGTCCCATGTCGCCCGCGGAATGCCGCTGTCCATGAGCGCGCGCATGTCAGCGCCTTCGTCCGCCGAGAGAAAGAGCCCCGATGGACCGATGAACTTGAGCGCGTTCCACTCGATTGGATTGTGGCTGGCGGTGATGCCAAGGCCACCGGCCGCGTGGTGGTGTTCAACGGCCAACTGAATCGTGGGCGTGGGCGCCATGCCGATATCGATCACGGTGCAGCCAACTGACTCGAGGGCGCCATGGACGATGCGCGTGAACATCGGTCCGGAGACCCGACTGTCACGCCCTACGACGATCGTGCGTGAACCGTGCCGCGCAGCCCACGCACCGAAGGCGGCGGCAAAGGTCGCGACGACTTCCGGCGTCAGCCCATATCCCACGCGTCCGCGCACACCGGACACACTCACCATCAGTCCTTCGAAAGCCATCGCATTCCTCGGTAAATCGGCGTGTTTTCGGGTATTCCCTCAACCTAGACACAGGCCCACGTCCGGCCAACATTGACGTGAAGGCAGGCTCATCCTGATATCACGGCATTCCGCTCACAGACGATTCAGGACCGGCTCCCGTTACGGCCGTGGCACGGGCACCAACAGTGCACTAGTGTCTTCTACCATGTCCGATCCGCTTGCCCTGCTCCCGCTTGCCATCGCCGCCGGCGGAGGCCACCTCGGCCCGTTCCCCGCGGCGCAGCTCGCCGCCGCCGGGCTCACCCTCTTGCAACGATCGGCGCCGCTGGTTCGCACGCTGGCTGGGAAGCGGTCGGCGATCCTGCTGCCAAGCGGGCCCGCGTATCTGGTAGCCCTGGCCGCGTCCGACGGGCGTGGTGCCGTGCTCCTCGACCAGCAGGCCTCAGCCGAATCCATCGCCTGGCAGCTGGCCGACGCCGACGTAGGGGCCGTGTTCACCCAGACCGCACTCGTCCCGTTGCTCCCCGACGGCTTTCCCATTGTGCTACTCGACGAGGCCCCGCGCGTGGCGCGTGTGATCGTGCCGGGGCGTCAGATGGACGTCGACCTGGGCTCGCACCACGGCCTCGCGCTCGCGGGCGATACAGCGACCGAAGGACGCGATGAGGACTGCATCATTGCCTACGCGGCATCGGGGCGGCGTACGGTGCGCACGCATCGCGACGTGATTGCCGCCGGCCGGGCGGCGGTCGCCGAGTTGTTGCTGACGCCGGTGGATCACGTGCTGTCGCTGTTACCGTGCCATGATCCGGACGCACTCGCGGTGTGCGTCGCAGCGCCACTCCTGGCCGGCGCTCGGGTGTCGTTCCTGCAGCCAATCAGCGTAACCGACGTCGCCACGGCCATCACGCAGCACGAGGTGTCGATGCTGGCCGGCCGCTGGCACACGGCGTCGGGGATTCGTGTCACCGCCGTCAGCGCCGCGCAGGGCATGGAACAGCTCCGCGGCGGCGCCCTGATCTCCGACGTGTAGGAGGCGAAACGGCTACGCGACGATCTGCATGCGGCTCTGACGCTGCACACTGCGATCCGGCCGCGGGATCGCGCCGCTGGCGAGCGCGCGCTCGAACGCGGCCACGCAGGCCGGATCGAACTGCGAGCCCGCGCAACGCCGGAGTTCGGCGACCGCGTCGTCGACGTTCATGCCGTCGCGGTACGGCCGTCCACTCGTCATCGCATCGAATGAGTCCGCCACGGCCGTGATGCGCGCCTCGAGCGGAATGTCATCACCGCGCAAGGTGTCGGGCGTGCCGCGTCCGTCGAAACGCTCGTGGTGCGAACGTACCACGGCCAGCGCGTGCGGCGTGTCGCCGAGCAACGGCGCCAACAAACGCCAGCCGATCACGGGATGCTCCATGACGTGGGCGTATTCGACATCCGTGAGCGGTCCCGCTTTGTTCAGGACCGATTCACGCACGCCGATCTTGCCAATATCGTGGAGGCGGCTGCCGAGTTCGAGCTCGTGCAACAAGGCGGGCGCCAGATCGAGTTCGCGCGCGATCGCCATCGCGTAGGCACTCACGCGCGTGGAGTGTCCCGCCGTGTACGAGTCCTTCACTTCGAGCGCGTCCGCCAACGACTGCAGCGCCGCGAGAAACAACTCCTCATACTTGCGCGCCTGCAGGGCGACACGCGCTTCGAGATCCAAGCGGTACGCCTGGTTCTCGATGAGCAGCCGTCGCTTTTCGAGCGCCTGGACCACGCGGGCACGGAGCTCTTCGATCGCAAAGGGCTTCGTGAGGTAGTCGAGCGCACCAGCGTCGAGGCACCGCACGGCCAAGTCGACATCCGAGATGGCCGTGATCATCACCACGGCCGTCTCGGGCCACCGCGCGCGGATCTCCGTCAGGAGCTGCGC
>CANHJV010000084.1 GCA_947461225.1 Gemmatimonadota bacterium
ATGTGGTCGGCATGAAAGTGCGTGATGGCGACGTGCGTAATCGTCTGCCACGCCACGCCGAGTGAGGCCATGCGATGTACCGATCCACTGCCACAGTCGAGAAGGAGACGCACGGCCGCCGTGCCGTCGCCGCATTCCACCAGATGCGCCGCGCTCACCCGCGTGGCGTGCGGGGCGGCTGTGCCGGTGCCTACCGTGGTGAGCTTCACAACCGGCGACGTGTGGGGGGCATCTTCATCGTCCCTTGAACAGGATCCGTCGGAAGGTCGGAGCACCGGTTCCACTGCGGAATCGCGCCACGTAGACGCCCGGGGCGACGGTGCGCCCGTCGCTGGCCGTGCCGTCCCACACAAAGCGATTGTCGCAGTTGCTGCCAGCCCCCGGCGCGCCACGCCCGTACCGCCCGGCGGCGAACTGCGTTACGCCATCGAGTGCGGGCACGATCGCGCGCACTACGTTGCCGCGAAGATCGAGCACGTCGAGCGACACGGCGCCACCGGGCTCCCCGACGTCGAACCAGAAGCAGGTGCTGAACGCGGTGGCCGACGGAAACGGGTTCGGGAAGTTCTGATACAGAATCGTGGTGGTCGGCAGCGGCGGATCAACGATCAGGAACGAGGCGAGGCTGGCCACGCGCACATTCTCGCCGTTAGGGAGCGTGGCGCGCACGCTCCAGCGGTACGACGTATTGGCTTGCAGATTGGTCGCGGCGCGGAAGCTCGTATCCGAGATGCCGGCGGTCGCCTGTTCCGTGCGCCCACCGTTCGTGATTTCCACGGTGTACTTCCACGCCCCGGTCGCGGGCGCGATCCGCGCGCTCTTCCACACGAACAACGGTCGGCGGATATCGAAGATGTCGCCCGTCGGCGAGTTCGGTGTGACGAGTGTGAGCCACGCCGGCACGGTCCGCGGACCCGTGATCGGTGATTCGGCGGCTACGCCCGACGTGCCCTGCACGCTGGCGCGCCAGTAGACGGTGCCTTCGCTGGGTAGGACGCGCGTGATCTGCACGGCGATGGTCGTGTCCGACGTCGTGAACGTCGAATCCACCGCGATGGATGCCGTACCGAAATCCACCGACGTTGCGATCTGCACGCGTACGAGGAGTGGTCGTACGTTCGCGAAGCCGAGCGCCCGCACCACCAGCGACGGCGTAAGGGTCGGTAACACCGCGGCAGCGGGCCCGTCCACAAGGACGGTCTGCCCCGGGAGTATCCGGGGCAGGGTGGCCAGCACTGCACCGCAGCACAGCGCTGCGGCGCTCCACCAACGCCGCCGCGCGACGACGATCACGCCGGCGACGGTTCCGCGGCAGGATCCTCGTCGGCGTCGACGACGTCGTCCGGAGCGTCGGCAACCGCTTCAGTCATTCCGTCGTCGCCGCCGATCTCACCGGCAATCGCATCATCGGGCACCACGGTCTCATCCACCTGCTGTCCGCCGCGGAGGCGTACGCTCACGATCGACGACACGCCGGGCTCCTGCATCGTCACGCCGTACACCGCATCGGCGGCTTCCGATGTCGTGCGCGGGTTGTGCGTGATCACGATGAACTGCGTGCGCGACTTGAAGTCGTTCAGCATCTTCACGAAACGGCCGATGTTCTGGTCGTCGAGCGGCGCGTCCACTTCGTCCATGAGGCAGAAGGGGCTCGGCTTGGTCAGGAAGATGCCGAACAGCAGCGAGAGCGCGACGAGCGCACGCTCACCACTGGAGAGCAGGTGAATGCGCTGCGTCTTCTTGCCGCGTGGCGATGCGTGAATCTCGATGTCGCAATCGAGTGGCGCGTCGGGGTTCTCGAGACGCAGGTCGCACTCGCCACCGCCGAACATGCGCAGGAAGATCTGCCGGAAGTTTTCGCGGACCTGTGAGAACGTGGCCAGGAACAGCTCACGCGCGGTACTGTCGATTTCTCGGATGGCCTGGTGCAGGGACTGTTTGGCGGCCACCAGGTCGTTCCGCTGCCCGGTCAGGAACTCGAGGCGACGCTGCTCTTCCTCGTGCTCTTCGATGGCCAGCGGATTCACCGGACCCAGTTCGTCGAGCGACTCGCGCAGCTGCTTCGCCTCGGTACGCAACGCGTCGGTCTCGAGGTCGAGCTCTTCGAAGCCCGCCAGCAGATCCTCGAGGGTGCGACGCCATTCGGTTTCGAGGCGCTGACGGATCGCTTCGCGCCGACCGGACAGTTCCGTGTGACGCAGCTGCGCGCCGTGCAGCTGTTCGCCAAGGGCCGAGGCCCGGCGGCGTGCCTCGTCGAGCATGCGCTCGGCGTCGTCGAGCGCCCCGTTGGCGGCGGTCACCGCACGCTCGGCGTCGGCCAGGCGCGCGTCGGCATCGGCGAGGGTGTTCTGCTCGGTTGCCAGCTCGGAGCGCCAACCGTCGAGCTGCTGCGCCAGATGCTGGTCCGCTTCGGACAAGTTGGTGAGCTCGCGCGCCAGCGACTCGAGACGAGCCGCCGCGGTGGAGTCTTCTTCGTTCAAGCGCTTCTCACGATCGATCGCGACGGACAAGCGCGCCTGCGCCTGTGCCTGTGCGACCTGCCACGTGGCGCGTGCTTCGCGCGCCTGCTCTTGATCGCGCTCGGCCACCGACATCGCTTCCCGCGCGTCAGTGATGTCGGCGTCGGCCTCACCCGCGCGTGCATGCAGCGCTTCGGCCTGCTGTGCCAGCTGCTTCGTGCGCGAGTCAAGCTCCTCGAGACGCGAGATCAACCGTTCGGCCAGCGCGCTCGACTGCTGCAACTCACGCTCGGCGCGCTCGCGACGGCGTTCGACCTCCTGCTGCACATCGGCCGCGCGGCGCGATTCCTGCTGCGCGCGGTTGGACGTTTCCGTGGCGGCCTGCTGCGCACGCTCGGCCTCGCCGAGCGCCAGGCGGGCCGCTTCGGCGGCCATCATGCATTCATCGCGGCGCGCATCCGCGGCTGCGAGATCCGACTCGAGGCGCGTGATCTCAGCGCGGCGCTGCAGCGGGCCGGGGCCCGTGGCCGTGCCGGGTAGGAACACCGCACCGCGTTCGTCGATGAACGCCTCGCCGCTGTCGATCGCGCGCACCTTACCCAACAACGCACGTACCCAACGCGACGCCGCGCCTGACGACTGCACGCTGCCGGCGAGCGCGTCGGCGTCGGCACCAAGATCCGTGACGACATCCAGCGGCAACAACAGGAGCGGACCAGGTTGCGTGTCGGCATGCCAGCGGCGTACCGACGCGGCGGCCACGGCATCACGCACGACGATCGCGTGCATCGTGGCACCGAGGTAGCGCTCCACGAGCTTCGCGGCATCGCCGTCGGCGGTGAGGAAGTCGGTCAGTGGTCCGAGCACGGCCCCCTCGCCGAACCGCTCGCGCTCCTTCAGGAGCTTGGCGGCCGACGGGGCGAGGCCGACCCGTTCCCGCTCGAGCGCGGCGAGCGCGTTCAGACGGCCTTCGAGCGCGGTGCGTGACTGCACCGCGCTGGCCAACGCACTGCGGGATTCGGCGTCGGCGGTTCGCGCGGTGGCGGCAGCCAGCCGCGCGCCCTCGAGCGCGTGGAGCGCATCCTGCGCATTGGCCTGCGTGATCGCCACCTGCTCACGCGCGGCGATGAGTTCACGTTCCGTGACGTCCAGCGCATCGGCCAGCTGCTGACGCTCGATCTCGAGCGCCTCCCGGCGATTCTGCGTTTCGAGGTGCTCACGCGACGCGCCGTCGCGATCGAGTTCGATGCGGCGCGCCTGATCGCGATGTTCACGCACCTGCCGTTCGAGCTGCTCCAGCACCGCTCGGGCCTGCTGCACCGCTTCACGGGTGGTCTGCTCGGCGGCCAGGCGTTCCTGCAGCGCTTCACCGGCGTCGGTCAGCTCCTGCTCGAGCGTTGTCCGATCCCCGATGGCCCGCTCGCGATCCTCGCGCAGGCGACGGCCAAAGGCTTCGTTCTCCTTCCGCTCTTCTTCTGCGCGCTGCTTGCGCATGGTCGTGCTGCGCTGACGCTCCTCACTGACGGCGAGTTCGCGTTCGAGCTTTTGCGTCTTATCGCGCTGCTCGGTGGACAGACGTGCCAGTTCGAGACGGCTGGCTTCGGCCGCGGCGCGCGCACCATGCGCCTGTTCGCGTAGCAGTTCGGCCTGCGCGATGGCGTCTTCACCACCGGGGACGTCCAGCTGCAACTCTTCCAGACGGCCGTCGAGTGCGGCGAGTTCCTCGCGCCATGCCGCCATCTCGCGGGTGGCCAGCGAGATCTCAACCTGGAACCGACGGGCCATCAACTCGGCGTGCCGTTCGGCGCGGCGACGCTGACGCGCCAGCGAACGCACCTGACTCTGCACCTCGTTGATCAGGTCGTCGAGACGCGCCAGGTCGACCGTGGTCTCTTCAAGACGGCGTTCTGCACTGCGCCGACGATCGCGATACAGGCCGACGCCGGCGGCCTCTTCGAACAGCTCACGACGTTCATCGGGGCGGTCGGAGAGCAGGGAGTCGATCATCTTACTTTCGATGACGACACCGGAATCGGCACCGAGTCCGGTGCCACGCACCAAGTCCTGAATGTCACGCAAGCGACACGGCGCGCGATTCAGGAGATATTCGCTTTCTCCTGAACGCAGCAGGCGTCGCGTGATGACGACTTCCTTGAACGGGACCGGCAGTTCGCCTTCCGTGTTATCGAAATGCAATGACACTTCGGCCATGTTCACGGCTTTCCGTGCCGACGACCCGTGGAAGATCACGTCTTCCATTTTGGCGCCACGCATCGCGCGCGCACGCTGCTCGCCCAGCACCCACCGCACGGCGTCGGATACGTTCGACTTACCGCTGCCGTTGGGGCCGACGATGGCCGTCACACCTTTCTCGAACACAAACTCCAAGTGATCGGCAAAGGCCTTGAAGCCATGGACCTCGAGCTTTGTCAGACGCACTAGAACGCTCTCCCAGTTCGATAAACCAACACAGGCGCGACGCGCAGGGCGCGCAAAGAATCCGCAAGCGGGGTCGCTTGCACCGGCGATTCAAACGCGCCGGTATACACATTCGCGCTACCATCGGACTGCAGCAGGGCATAGGCGACGATGCCACGACTCGCCAGCTCGGCGAGCTGCGTGGGGATCGAGGTCGGCGTGACATTGCGCGCGAGACGTAACGCATACGGCACCGACACAATGCTCCCCGATCCGACAATCTTCTGCGTGCGCAGCTTGGTCAGCAGTGACTCGGCCTGCGCGCGTGTCGCGGAGGCCCCGACGGTCACGCGGAACCACTGTTCGTTGCCCTCGGCCACCGGCGACAGCGCGACGGCGTCGAGCGCCCGCACGCGCGCGTCGGGCATGGCGGCGGCGCGCGTATTGGCGGTGGCGAAGTACACGGCATACCGCGACGCGGAGGCCGAGTCGGCGGCGTTCTCCACGGTGAGCGGCGGCGCAACCGGGGGCGCGCTGTCGGCTGCGGGGAGGATGGCGCCGGTGGAATCGCGCAGCAGTGAATCCCGCTTCGCGCTGTCACTGCGCACCGAGGTGTCCATCGGGGTGGGCGGCACCACCACCGCGGTGCTGTCGGGCTCCCGCTGTTTGCCCGTGATCAGTTCCGCGACCGGCTCCGGAAGGCGTGCCATGAGTTGCGGCCAGAACGCGCCGACGGCCACGGCGATTGCGCCGAGCACGGAGATGATCGCGATCACGCGACGTCGGCGGCTCGACTCGTCTTCCGCGGCGGCGGCGCGCGCACGCGCCTCATTCGGCCGCGGCGTCGGCGCTGGCGGTTCGGGCTTGGGCGGCGCGGGCGGCGCGATGAGCGGCACGCCCGGCGGTGTGGGGAACACCGTGTCACCGACGGGCATCAGCGCGCCGACGTAGGCGCATAGGTCGGCGAAGCCGGGTGTGGCGGGATTCGCGACAACGACCAGCAGCGCACCGACCTGGTAAAAACCGGCGGCAAGTCGGCGCCACCGCTCGTTCGCATAGACCGCATCGTGCGCCACGGGTTCCGTGCCGCTCGGCATCAAGAAGATATTGTCGGCGCCGGCCATGGGCCGTGCGATCTTGTTGAGCGACACCCCGTACAGAAAGCTGTCGGAGATACCGTGTGGATCATCGCCGGTGAGCAGGGCTTCGATGGCCGGTGCTTCACCGATCAAGTCGGCCACGGCCACGCGTCGGCGCTGCCCCTGTGCCCGCGCAACGCCAAGCGCCGTCGACGTCGCCAAGGCGGCGTCGGTCGCGGCGATCACCACCGAGCAGAGGCCATCAAGCAGAGGCGCCAAGCGGCGACCCTCCAGCTCCCACGATTCAGTCAGGCTGAGCGTCGTCACGGTGCCCCCTCGAAGATCCAGTAGCTCTGTCCCGACGCTTTGCCGACGCGATCGGCGTCGGCGCGTGTCGGGTACGGACCGAGCACGACGCGATACAAGGTTTTTCCTGCACGATCGGACGTGGTGATACGCGGCGTCTCGCCGTCCACACGAATGCGCGACGCGACTTGACGCGCCTGCTTCTCGTCGAGCACGGCCGCGAACGACACCGTAAACGACGACGTCGCGGCGGTGTCACGTCGTGCACTGTCGCGCGGGATGTCTCGTGCCGCGGCACTGTCGGCATAGTCGACCGAGTCGCGCGGTGCACTGGTGCGGAACTGCACGGGCTGATCGAGGCCCGCCGCGCGCGGGCGGAAGCCGTTCCAGCGCAACGTGTGCCAGAACTGACGCGCGCCGCCGACTACGGTGCGCATGTCGGCCAGCGACGACGGATGCGCAAAGACCACGTCCTCGCCACGCGTGGTGGCGATCGCTCCGTCGGGCAAGACCAGCGGCAGATCGCCGCGCCATGCGCTGCGAACCACGCCGATCACGGCGTCGCTGCCGAGACTGATCACGTACACCGAGTCGGCACCGCCGCGCGCCAGAAGCACGCGACCTAACGGGTCCATGCGCAGGGCCCGCGGGACGCCGGGCAGCGAGATTTTACCCTTCACGCCTTCCTCGAACCGATCGACGACGCGGAGCAGTTCTTCGTTCTCGATGGCCACGAACAGGCGGTCGCCGCTCGGCGTGGCGGCGATTGCGGTGACGGGATCGCCGATGTCGACTTCGAGCGCTTTGGCGAGATCGCGCGTGCGCACGGCAATGACTTCTTCATTCCCGCCGAAGAAGACGCGATCGCCGACGGCGCCGGCGGTGGCGCCGAGTGATCTGCGCAACGTGGCCTCGTTGCCGCCGATGTCGAACGACAGACTGTCGGTGACTTCCTGGCCGGGCGGCCGCACACGCCAGACGATGGCGCGATCGCCCTTCGCGCCGGCCACGATGAGTGAGCCGTCGGCCTGCGCATACAGCGCGTGCGCCGGCAGTGCAGGGGTGAAGCGCCAGTCGCCGCCGCTTGGCGTGTAGCGCGTGATTTCGCCGCCGGTGGTGAGTGCGTAGATCGCGCCGCCATCGGCCGACGAGGCGACGGCCACGTCGTCGGTGCGTGACGTCGTTACCGTGCCGAGGCGGACATCGATGCGCAATGGAGCACCGCTGGTGTCGACCGCGGCGAGGTATCCATCTTCGGCACCGAACGCGATGATGCGATCGAGGGCCGGGACCCGAGCGCTCGATCGCCACAGCGTGGAATCAAGATCCGGATAGCGGGTAGCGCTCATGACGCCGCCGTCGCGCGAGACGCGCAACACGATCGGGTCTGGACCACCGGGAATACTGGGAGTGACGTCGGCTCCGGAAGGGCGGGACGAGCGATCGGCACAGCCGCCGGCAACACCGCACGCGAGGAGCACGAACGCCGTCACAATGAGCGTGCGCACGAGGGAAAAGTACCTGCCAGAGGCAGGAGCAGGGAGGGGGGACGGCAGGGGAAATCCCCTATCGTCCCCCCTTGTTCTCAACCCCGGTTCGGACGGGGGCGGCGGCTTAGTAGCTGGCGCCGAAGAACCACGTCCCGAAGCCCTTCGTGCCGGGGCGGCTGATCGGCACCGCCCAGTCCCAGCGAACGATCGCAATGTTGAAGAGGTTCAGGCGTACGCCGAAGCCGTAGCTCTGCAACAACGCCCGCTCACGCGAGAAATCGTATCCCCCAGGGCGGCTGCCCACGACCTGCTGGCCCTTCGACCAGGCCACGCCGGCGTCGTAGAAAAAGAGGCCGTCGATGGGGGGGAGCCCGATGGGCAGGCGACCGCTACCGAAGCTCCGGATGATCGGGAAGCGCAGTTCGGCGTTGGCGAAGGCGACTCGGCTGCCAATGAGCTCGACGGAATTGCAGGATGTACCGTCGTCGGTGGGCAGGCCGGTGCAGGTGATCGAGCCGAGGTCCTCGCGGTTGTAGCCGCGGATGAAGTCGGGACGACCGATCCACTTGGGGAAACGCAGCTCGTCGCGCCCCACCGACATGCTGGTGGTGAGCCGGGTCGCGAAGGTGACGTAGTTGAACAGGATCGGGTAGTAGCCGCGAATGTCGGCCAGATACTCGGTCCATTTCCACGTGCCCACGCTCGGCTCCACTTCAAGGCGCAGACGGCGCCCAGAAATCGGTCCGGTGTACCCGTACAACGTGTTGTCGGTCACGAAGGCCAGATACGGCGAGATCGTGTTGGCTGACGCCACGTTCCGCGTGGGGCCGCGCTCGAATCCGGTGGCGTACCCCTGTTGGTAGTCCACCAGACGCGTGAACGGGAAGACCTGTTGGTCGATGTTCTGGAAGCGCGCGCCCAGCTCGAATCGCGTAAAACGATTCAGGGGATACAGGCCGGCCGCGAACACCTGCCGCACGACGAGCCGTGTAATTTCCTGGGATTCCGAAAACTGGTCGTTGCCGACCGGCTCCTGGATGTAATTCGACAGCAGGTAAATCGGCTGTTGAATCACCCCGGTGGTGTACTGTAAGCGGCGCCCGAGGCTGGTGTATCCCACGAACACTTGCGCGTCGCTGAGCTGCCCATTGATCGCGCCCGAGAGCGCGAGGCGGCGGTCGCCGAGCAAGTCGCTGAGCACCACGGTGGTTCCGCCGAACGTCCCTTGGCCGAAGCCGCCCTGCTGATAGCCGATCGAGGGCTGCGCCACATACTCCGGCGTGAGGCGCGCCTTGTAGCGGTAATCGCGGAACTTGGTAGAGTCGGGAAGATTGAAATCGAAGCTATCCATCAACGCCCGCACGCTCACCGTTTCGGCGAGACGCGCGGCCACGGAGACCGGCAGATCGTCCGATGCGCGCGCCGAGACGCCGACGGTGGGCCGATAGAACGACTGACGGGCGGCCGCCGTATCGGTGAGCGTGGCACGATTCAGATGCGCCGTGGGATCGACCGTGACCGGCGTAACCGGCGTGACCGGGACGGCGGGCTTGGTCGGCGCGCCGCCAAATACGCCTCCGAGGACGGCGCCCGGCGCGCCTCCTTGGGCCACCACCACGGGATCGCGATACGGTGCTTTCTTGAGTGACCGCGGATTCTTGATCTTCCAGATCGCGTGGTCGGTCTTCTCGTAGTACACGAAGGCCAGCACGTCGGCGCCGCGCGCCCACGTGATCGCGGGCGACTGTTCGGCTACGGCCGTCACGGCACCCAGCACGTTCGTGAGCTGGTAGTGCTGCTTCGCGTCGAGGTCGTACAGAAAGATGTTGGCGATCCCCGTGCGGTCGGTGATGTACGCGATCGACTTCCCATCGGGGGCCCACTGCGGATTGAGACTGCGTCCGCCTTGTCCATCGATGATCGTGACCTTCTGCGTCTCGAGATCGAGGAGCGACAGCTTCCACGCCCCGATCTTCAGGATGTCGAGATCGGTGTCGTCGCCGCGGTCGCTGGTGAAGGCGATCGTGCGTCCATCGGGCGACCACTGCGGCTGTAGATCGCCATAGGGATCCTTCGTGACCTGCGTGTACCCTTCGGTGTCGAGCGAGGCGATGTAGAGATCGCTGGAACCGTGGCGCATGCCGCTGAATACGATGCGACGCCCGTCGGGCGAGAAACTCGGGCTCAACACCTGATCGAGTTCGAAATCGAACTTCTTCAGGATCCTCCGCGATTTCACGTCCATCACGTACAGCACGTCGCGTCCGCCGCTCTGACCGGTGAACGCCAGCATCTTCGCGTCGGGGGAGAACGAGGGCTGCGAGTAGATGAAGCGCAGCTGTTCGAAGTCGGGATTCGTGGTCGTCTTTACGAGGCGCGCGATGCGCTTGCCCGTTTCGGCGTTGGCGAGATACATGTCGGGGAAGACTTCCCCGCGCAGGAAGCTGCCGTAGGCGATGTACGTGATGTACTTGCCGTCGTTGGACAGGGCCGGGGCCACGAACAGGCTGGCGATGCTGCCGGAGCGCTTTTGCGAGAGCAGGGGCTCGGCGAAGCTGCGGGGACGCTGGAGTTCGGCGACCGTGGGCAGGTGTTTGTTCTGCATGGCCTGCTTCCACTCGGCGCTGAGTTCGTCGAGGGAGAGGCCGATTTCACGACGGAAGGCTCGGTCGATGCCAAGGCTGGGCACGGCGTTCATGATTTCGCCGATGACCTCGTCACCCCAGCGTGCGCCGACGTACTGCCACACCGACAACCCGTAGCGATACGGGAAATACTTGTCGGGGCGCTCCGTCATCTGCTGGATGGTGGGGAGCGCGTTGTTGGTCACGGCATCGCGCACCCACGCATCGGTCCACGGATGCTTCTCGCCAATCGAGAAGTACTCGGCGAGCCCTTCCATGAACCAGAGCGGGGGATTGACCATCGCCAGGTTCTGCAACCCAGCGCCGGCGCGACCGCGCGAGAAAATGTCGAACTGAAACACGTGCACCATTTCGTGCTGCAACACGTGTTCGAAGCTGGCCCAGTCCCCACTGAAGAACTGCGCCATCCGCTGCCGCAGCGGGTCGGTGACACCGCCGGTGCCTTCGCCGAGATCGCCGAAGACGTTGCTTTGCGCGAAGTCGCCCGACGAGCCGAAGACGAGGACCGGCTTTTTTTCGCGGAACTGGTGCGCCATGAGGCGCGAGAGCCGCGCGTACGACCGTTCGGCCATGCGCGCGGCATCGGGCGCCACATCCGCGATCTGCGGATAATAGTGAATCTGGAAATGCTCGGTCTCGATGACGCGCCAGCGCAGCCGATCGTACTGGACCTGATTCTGCCCGAAGTACTGGGCATGCAGCGGCGAGGCGATCGAGATGATCGCGAAAACCAGAGCCGCTGCCCATCGTGTCCAGCGCTGCGCCTGCGGCATTTACCGGGCTCCCTGCATGGCTTCGGTGTCCAGAGGTACCGGCGTTGCATCGCCCCACAGCCGTTCCAGCTGATAGTACTGGCGCAACGTCGGATGAAAGACATGGATAACGGTGTGCGCGTAGTCGAGCAGCGCCCAGCGTCCCTGCGTGAGACCTTCCGTCATAGTGGTAGACACGCCACCCTCCTTCAACCCTGCCTGGATGTGCTCCGCGACGGCGCGGACGTGCGTGTCGGACGTGCCACTGGCAATAACAAAGAAGTCGGTCATATCCGTCACTCCACGCAAATCGAGGACGAGGATATCGTTGGCCTTCATGTCACTGGCGAGGGCGGCGGCGCGGCGTGCAATGGATTCGCCGGGGCTTGGCGGACGTTCTGCCATGTCTGGAATTGAGAGAATGCGAGTGATGGACAGCCACGGTCGTTCTGCGGTACCCCATCGTGTGACTGAAGGTTGCGCGTTGGACAGCGACTCGGACAGGGGCAAAAAAGGGGGAGTCCGAGTCCGGACTCCCCCCATGCCGGCAACGTGCTGCCGATTACTGCTTGATGATCCAGACCTTGATTTCAGGCTTCACGTCGGCGTGCAGGCGGATGCCGACGCGGTAGACGCCGAGGGACTTGATCGGCTCATTGAGTTCGATCTGGCGCTTCTCGATGTGGAAGCCCTGGGCTTCCAGCTGGTGAGCTATGTCAGCCGTGGTGACGGAACCGAACAGCTTGCCTTCCTCGCCGACGCGCGCGGCGAAGGTCACGGAGACCTCGGCCAGCTTGTCCGCGATGGTCTGGGCGGCGGCGACACGCTCCGACTCGAGCGCCTCGAGACGACCCTTTTCAAGCGCAATGCGCTTGCGATTGCCCGTCGTGGCTTCAAACGCGAAGCCGCGGGGGATCAGGAAGTTGCGGGCGAAGCCGGCGGACACGGAGACGATGTCACCAGGATGTCCGAGCTTGTCGACGGCGTTACGAAGGATGACTTCCATGGGAGCTCCGGGTCCTGCGATAAAGGTGTGTGAAATCAGCGCGGCGACGATCGGCGCGGTTGCGCGCCGGCTCGGAAGTCGCGCCAGGTATCACCTAGCCCCAGACTGAAGGTGACCGCCAGCATGGCGATCACGACCCAGACCGGACCCAGGATCGGGACCAACACCACCAACGCGAGCAACGCCGGAACGGCGAGTCGGTCGGGGATCCACCAGGTGAGTACGCCGGCGCCTCGAAAGGCGTACAGCGCCCCGAAAAAGCAGAACAGATTTGCACCGACCGTTCGCCACTCGGCGAGCGTCGGCAACAACAGCACGGTCACACCGACCACCAACCCCCAGACCAGCTGATCGTTGAACCGCACGTCGCGCAGCGCACCCAGCGGTGGACCGATCCGCACCCGCGACAAGCGGTGATATGCGGCCCACCCCAACGCCAACGCCAACAGCGACTCGAGCGCCAATAACGCCGGCGCGATCGAGACCAGCGGACCCGGGATCAGACCTCGGGTCGAGCCCGCCCCGGAGAGCGGTTCGGCCAAGGCGACCAGCAGGTTTTCCATTCGCGTGGCACGCTCGGCGGCCTCGGGGAAGCGCTGCGCGAACGCGCGCCACGACTCCGTGTCCGACCGACTACGCCAGCTTTCCAGCGACTCACCGAGTCGGCGCTGATACTCCCGGGAGAGCATCTGCGCCGGTCCATCGAACAGCGTATTGCCACCAGTGGTGCGGGTGGTGAAGCCGGCGGTCGTGATCATGGCCGCCAAGCCAATCGCCCCCAATGCTCGGAGCAGGAGCGCCCGACGGGGCGACACCAGACAAACGAGCCCAAACGAGGCGCCCAGGGTGACCGCCCACCCGCGTCCGAATGCACCGTACCCCGAGAACGGGAGCGGCACCTTCCAGATCACGTAGCCGGCGGCGGCAGCCCAGAGGAGAGCCATCACGAGCCGACTGCCTGACCACCAGCCGATGATCGCGCAGGACGCGATCGCGACGAGGACCAGTAGGGCGAACTGTTCTACTGGCAGGAGCAGCCGGATCGCTCCGGCGAGCAGGGCCAGTGATGCGGGCCAGACCGGCGCGGCGGTGACGAGCACCATGAGCACCAAGGCCAGCACGAACCACCGCCACCCACGCTCCTGCGGAGCAGTCGCGGCGACCTCCGACGCGACTGCTCCGTTCATCCTCAGCCCGTCTGTCCCTTCACGTACGGAAGGAGCGCGAGGAAGCGCGCCTTCTTGACGGCCTTCGAGAGTTGACGCTGATGACGCGCGTCGACACCGCTCAGACGGCTCGGCAGGATCTTGCCGTAGTCCGTGATGAAACGGGCGAGCAGGCGGTCATCCTTGTAATCGACGTAGCGGATGCCCGCTTCCGTGATCGGGCAGGGCTTCTTTTGGCGGCGCATGATTTAATCCTCGTCGTCGTCGTCATCATCGCCCGCGCGACGGCGCGAAGCGAGCTCTTCATCGCTGAGCTTCGGGGCACCCAGCTCATGCTCGGACAGCGAGATGAGATAGCGGATGATCCCTTCGTCGAGCTTGAGCGCACGCTCGAACTCGGGAAGCACGGCGGGGGTCGTTTCAAAGCGCGCGATCGCGTAGTAGCCCGTGTCGTGGCGGCCACTCTTGTACGCGAGCTGGCGACGGCCCCAATGCTCGATCTCAGCCGGTGCGGCGAGATTCAGAAGGCTC
>CANHJV010000085.1 GCA_947461225.1 Gemmatimonadota bacterium
AGCAGCGTGCCGTAGCAGAGCAGGCCCACGCCGTTCGACAGTGCGTACGGAGCGAGCTTGGTGGTGAAACGCGTGTCGAGCAGCGATCCACTCACCTGATTGCTCGCAATGCGAATGCCGCTGGCCACCGCCACCCGAAGGTGCGCGGTGTCGACGTTCGTGAGTCCGATCGCGCCGATGCGGCCGGCGTCGCGTTCGGCTTCCAGATACCACAGTGCGTCGAGCCAGCGCGGATCAGCGAAGGTCCAGGCGTGGAACTGGAGCACATCGATCCGGTCGGTGCGCAGTCGAGCACAGGCGCGATCGACGGCCGCGCGTACATCGGCCTCGGTGACCGGGCCGGGCTCCGGCACCCACTTGGTGAGGCACTGCACCGAGCCGTCGGGGCGAACCTGTTGCCGGAAGATGCCCGCCACGTCTTCGGCCGAACCGTAATGGTCGGCCATGTCGAACGTAGTGAAGCCGTGTTCGACATAATCGGCCATGGCGTGTGCCGCCGCGTCGCGATCGAAGACGCGTCCATCGCGCTCCATATCGGCCAGCTGCCACAGACCGGTGAGCACACGAGAAATCTCGAGACCGGGCGCGAGCGTGTAGCGGGGAATCGTCGTCATCTATTCAGGAGGAAGGACAGCCGTAATCGCCTTTAGGTCGCCGCCGCGGCGGGCGAGTGCCCGTGTTTCGCGCCAGTAGATCGCGCTGCCGATCACCATCACGATGATCCACACAGGTGTGGAGCGCGCATACCATACCGCCACCTCGGTATGCAGATCACGCCACGTATGCACGACCAACAGGATCGACAGTAACACGATGGCCGTACCAGCCACAACAACCTGCAGCGTGCGCGACGGCAGTACGCGCATCGCCTGCGCGAGCGATGGATTGCGCGACGGGAGTCGCAGCACCGAGAGCGCCATGATGATGAAGTTCACCAGCATGGCGGTGACCAGAATGTCGACGCCGAGAAAGAAGTCCCCGGCGAAGTGACCGCCGAAGATGCCGATCGTGGCCAGTACCGCCGACACGAACAGCGCCACGTGCGGTGTGCCGTAGCGGCGGTGGACGGCGGCGAGTCCCTGTGGAAAGACGCCGTCTTCCGCCCACGCGAAGCAGAGGCGCGAGACGCCCAGCAGCATGCCGGGCAGGTCGTTGATGAGCGAGACCGCGGCGCCCGACACCATGATGATGGCCACGATCGGTGACGTGAGGGGCGACAGCAGGCCAGGCGCGGTGACATCACGCACGCGACTCTCGGCCGCGACATGCCACCACGGCACGGTGTGATACACGGCAGCAGTGAACAGGAAGTAGAACGCGCCAACGATCGCGATCGTGAGGCCAATCGCGAGCGGAATGGAACGCGAGGGATTCTTCGCTTCACCACCGGCCTGCGCAATCGCGTCGAAACCGATGAAGCTCGAAAACAGAATCGCCGCGGCGGGGGGCACAACGAGCCAGAATGATGCGCGGGCCGGCTCCGGTGGCAGCGTGCGCTGTTGCGACGCCAGCAGCTCCGCGTACTCGGCGGGTGAATGCGAGAAGCCGGTCACGATCACCAAGCCTCCGCACACAAACATGATCAGCATGAGCGGGAGGAGCGTATTTGCCACCGCGCGCACCCCACGCAGATTCACGAACACGAACGTCCACAGGAAGGCGAGCGCGAGTGCGAGTCGCAGTGGGCGCTGATCGAGGGCGGCGGCCACCGTGGTCCACTGCGCTGCCGCCGCGATGTCGCGTAGGAACGGGGGAATGACGTACGACACGACGCCGATCGCGATGCACAGCCCGAACCATTGCGAAAAGCTGGCGAGAAAGCCCGCGTACGGGCCGATCGCGCGGCTGGCGTACACGTAGGATCCGCCGGCGCGCGGCATGGCGCTGCCGAGCATGGCGTAGCACAAGGCGGCCAGCACGGCTGGGACGGCCGCCAGGGCGTAGGCCACGAGTACCCAGTCGCCGACTCCGGGCACGGTGCGCTGCAAGGCGAAGGGGACGATGTTGATGCCGGCGCCCACCATCGAACAGATGCCCGTGGAGGCAAGGGCAACGACGCCGAGTTCGCGACGCAGTCCGGTCGGGCGTGAGGGCGCCGTCACTGCAGGCTCGTCAATTCGCGACCGCCGCGGAAGGCGCGGACACCGCGTTCGGTGTCGTTGAGCAGCAGCAAGGCGTCGGGTCGTCCGTATTGTCGCATGAGATCGTGCATGAGAGGGGCGTCGTCATCCCACGGGTAGCCGAAGACGACGTCGAAGTCGTCGAGGGCGCGGCCAAGCTGGAGATAGCCCGATGGTCCGTCACCAATGGTCTCGGATTCGTCGTCCCCGCCGAGCCGCTTGTAGCCGGTGGGGAGGAAGCTACCGGTAACGAACTGCGCCCGTGAGGCGAAGCGGGTGGCGAGGGCGCGGGCGGTGCCAACGAGCGAGGCATCGAGCTCGATGCCGTACGCCTCGAATCCCATCATGTCGGCCATGATGGTGATGACGCCGGAGGCCGAGCCCCATTCGAGGAAGCGGGTGCCGGGCGCGCGGTATGCCATCAGGGCGCGGCGCACTGCGTCATAGTCGGCGGCCACGAACGCATGGAAGTCACGGTCGCGCACGTGGCGCTCGAATCGCTCCCAGATGCTCCACCCCTCGGCGCAGATCGCGTCGAGCCGCGCCTTCAGCGCGGTATCGTCAGCAGCGGACAGCGGGCGACCTGCTACTCGAGTAGCGCGCGCGCATCGCCGCTCACGGCGTGGGTTCGCACGGTGCTCATGATCCGGGTCATGTCGGCCACGTAGCGGTCGCGCTCATCGGGGGTCCACAGCTCGACGTTGGCGGCGGCGCGGATGGAGGCGAGCATTTCGTCCACCAATTCGCGGAGTCGCGGATTGCTGCGGCGCTCCGGTCCGTCTCGATGGGAACTCGTCAGGGCGTTGCTCATGCCCGTAATGTTGCGCCGAAGCGCCGACTCCGCCACGGTTGCGAACGTGGGATTTACAATCGGAAGCGGCGCGGCAATGGGTATAGCGGGCTCTGCCAAGTGTCCGCCCACCGTGCTCAGTCGTGGAGCACCCGTACCGCGGGCGTCTCGAGATCGTCGTACTGACCGCTCGTGGCGCTCCACACGAACGCCAGCACCGCAGCGCCCACGAGAATCAGGGCCAGCGGTAAGACCAGATATACGACGCTCATGTGACCGACTCGGTGGTAGTAGATCGAGTAAATGTGGTGCTGTACCAGGAGCCCAGCACCACGGTGATCGAGCTGGTGGGCATGAGGATCGCGGCAATGAGCGGGGTCAGCACGCCGAACATGGCGAGACTCGCGCCGATAAGGTTGTAGCCGATCGAAAGCGCGATGTTGCGGCGAATCACGCGCAACGTGTCGCGCGCGCCTTCCGTGAGCTCGACCAGCGCGCCGAGGCCCGGGCGGGTGAGGTAGATATCGGCGGTGGCGAGGCAGGCTTCGGCGCCGCCGTGCACGCCGATACCAACATCGGCGGCGGCGATGGCTGCGGCGTCGTTGACACCATCACCGACCATGACGACGGTCCGTCCGGAGCTGGCTTTCAGTCGTTCGACGAACGCCAGCTTGTCTTCGGGGGATACTGCGCCGATGGAGTCTTGCGCTTCGAAGGCAAGCGCCCGGCCCACCGACGCAACCACGTCCTGGGTATCACCACTCAGCATCACGGTCCGCCAACCGCGTCCACGCAACTGCTGAAGCGATTCGAGCGCATCGTCGCGTACCCGGTCGCCGAGACCTGCTACCGCAACGAGTACGCCATCGATGGCGATGTGAACCGGCGTGAGTGTGCGATCGCGGTCATTTATCACAAATGCGAGCGATGGATCGATCGAAACCATCGATTCACGCACAAATCGCGGCGATCCGATGCGCACCGCGTGGCCATCAACGGTGCCTTCGAGGCCGCCGCCGGCGATGTGGCGTGACGCGGACACGGTGGCCCGGGGTAACCCGGACCACGCGCGACGGAAGCCATCGGCCAGCGGATGCGACGATCCGTCTTCCAGCGCGAGTACCAGTGGTTTCACCCAATCGGGACCATGCCATGCGGCCAGCGCCGTGCGTCCTTCGGTAATGGTGCCGGTTTTGTCGAGTACCAGAATGCCGGGTGTTGCCAGCAACTCGAGCGCATCGCCGCCCTTGATCAGCATGCCACGGCGGGCGGCTCGGCCCACCGCGACGGTGATCGCCAGCGGCGTGGCGAGCGCCAGCGCGCATGGGCAGGTCACAATCAACAGCGCGATCGCATCGTCGAGCGCATGCGCCGGCGATCGTTGTGCCTTGATCACGAAAGTGGTGGCGGCCGCGATGAGCACGACGGCCGTGAAGATGCCGGCCATGCGATTCGCCGTCTGGACGATCGGCGCGCGGCGCTTGGCGCTCTCTTCCACCTGTCGCATCAGCTTCGCGATCCGACTCGTTTCACCGGAGTGCTCCACCTGCACGCGCAGCGGGGATTCCACGTTCAGCGTGCCGGCGTACACCATCTGTCCTACACTCACCGATGTCGGACGTGATTCACCAGTGAGTAGGGCCGCATTCACGCTCGAGTGCCCGTGCATCACGATGCCGTCGGCGGGGAACGACTCGCCCGCGCGCACATCCACTAGCATGCCCGGCAGCAGCGCCTCGCTCGGGATATCACGCACCACGTCGTTCTCGACGATGCGCGCGGTGCTCGGCGCAATCGCATGCAGTTCTTCGGCGGCATCGACTGCCATCCGCTGACCGCGCTGCTGCAGGAACCGTCCGACGAGCAGGGCGAAAATCAGCAGCGCCAATCCGTCGAAATAGATCGGACCGGAATCGGTGACCGTATTCATCGCCCCGCGTACGAACCCGGCGGCGAGCGCGATGGCGATCGGCAGGTCCATGTGCAGCGACCGCGTGCGCAGCGATGCCCACGCGCCGGTAAAGAACACGCGACCGGGCCAGATGAACGCCGGTACGGTGATCGCCAAGCTTACCCAGCGGAAGAACCGGGTGAAGCTCGCGTCCATCGTGTTGAGTTCGCCCGCGTACAACGCCAGCGCGGCGAGCATCACGTTGATCGCAATAGCTCCGGCGATGCCAATGCGCACCAGCATGGCGCGATCTTCGCGCTTCCGCATGTCGGCGCGCGCGACGCCGCGGAACGGGTGCGGCGGATAGCCGAGCGTGTCGAGCGACTGGGCGATGCGCGAGAGCGGAACGGTGGTGAGGTCCCATTCGATGACCGCCAGCGAGCGGCGCACGTCGAGCTCGGCCCGCAACACACCGGGCACCAGCAGTGGCACGCGCTCCACCAGCCACACGCACGACGCGCAGTGCACCCCCTCCAGATACAGCTCGGTGCGCGACAGGCCATTGGGCAGCGCGGTGACATATAGGTTGGCGAACGCCGGATGATCGAACTCGTCGTAGCTGCGTCCCGAGGCGCGCACGGGCGCTTCGCGACGTTCGGCGAAGGCGTAGTATGAATCCAGGCCGTGCGCGTGCAGGATGCCGAAGGCCGTATGGCAACCGCTGCAGCAGAACTGCCGTTCCGCGTGCTCGTCCAACAATCCTTCGGGTACCGGAAGGCCGCAATGTGCGCAGCACACGTTGGCGGCGACGATGGCCGGCATCGCGGCAGTCCTCATGGCATGACACCCATGTGTTGCATCGAGAATCGTCCCGAGAGGGAAAGCAGCCCCATCACCAGCACCAGCGCTGCGCTCAGCATGGGCAGCCGTTGTCGCAGCGGAGCAAGCAGCCGTTGCGCACCGAGTCCCACCGCAACGAGCGCCGGCACTGTGCCGAGCCAGAACACCGCCATCGTGAGCACGCCGCCGCGAATACTGCCGGTACCGCCGGCGGTCGCGACGAACACATACAGCCATCCGCAGGGCAGCATCGTGGTCAGCAAGCCGGTCAGCCACGCGCGCGTGCCCAGCGGCTGCTCACGCACGGCGTGCAACACGCTGCCCATGGCGCGCTGCCATGACTCAGGCGCGCGCAGCGCCCCCAACCGCACCCCGCGCTGGGCGGCGATGGTGCTGATCGCCCAGCCGACCATGAGCGCGCCGGCCACGACGGCCGCCGCGTGCTGCAGTCCGACCATGGCACCCAATGACGATACGCCGACGCCGATGGCCCCGGCGATCGCGCCGAGCGTGAGATACGAGGTGAGGCGTCCCACGTTATACATCGCGTGGGCGCGGAGCGCCGCGGCGTCGGTCCCGCTGTTGGAGCCCGTGTAGAAGCACACGAAGCCACCGCACATACCGGCGCAGTGTATGCTCCCCACGAGGCTCGCCACCAGAATGCCCGATGCCGTCCCGATCATGACTAGCGCCCGGTACCCAACGCACGCACGGCGGTCATGCGCCGGCTCGCGGTGAAGTGCGAGGTGTCGCGCGTCGCGTTCACCCGGATTTCCCATTCACCGGGCGTGTTGATCGGCAGCGTGGCCGCGTACACCCCGGCGCCTTCGTCGGTGAGCGTGGCGGTGGTCAGATCATTGGCGCGCGCGTTGAAGAGCACAGTGGCCTGCACCGTCGCCCCGAGCACCGGCAGCGACGTCTCGTCGCGCAGCACCACGCGCAGGCGCGTGGGCTTCCCCGGCACGATGGAGTCGGCAAAAGTTTGCACGCCCCAGCCGAGATCGAGATTGCGGTGCGTCTGCGCCATCGTGGAGTCGTAGAACACGGCCTTCTTGTAATAGTCCGGCTCGACCGAGAAGGAGGGGTCGTTGTTCGCCACCCGCATCATCACGAGATTCGCGACGACCGTGGCCCCGAGAATGGCCGTGATGCCGATGGGCCAGCCCATGCCGGGTTTCATCGAAATTTGCCGGTTGGCGCGTTGCCGACGGGGCCAAGGAGCCGGTAGGGCACCGACTCCTGATAGCGACGGCCGTCGGTGACGCTGATGGTGATCATGCGCTCCCCATTCGTGAACCCGCGACGCGGGATCAGCACGAAGAGGCTGGTGGCGTGGGTCGCGCCGGCATCCACGTTGAGCGGATTCTCCGGGGCCACGACGGTGATCTCGTCGGCGCGCAGCCCCGCCTGGGTGAGTCCGTCGAGCGTGAAGGCATACGACATGGCCCGACGGCTACGATTAGTGATTTTGACGCGAATCTGATTGGAGACGCGCCCGTCGGCTTCTTCCGTAAACGGGCCCTCGAGCCCACCACGCAGCACGGTGAGATCGGCTGATTCCTTCAGGAACAGCGCAGTGATGAGGCCACCCACCAAGATGGTGAGCACCACCGGATAGAGCACCGTGCGCATACGCACCAAATGTCGCGGCTTCCCGGCGATCGCATCTTGTGATGAGTAGCGAATCAGTCCGGTGGGTTTCCCCACCTTGGTCATGATGTCGTCGCAGGCGTCGATGCACTGGGTACAGTGCACGCACTCCATCTGCAGGCCGTTGCGGATGTCGATGCCGGTTGGGCACGTCTGCACGCACGCCCCGCAGTCGATGCAATCGCCGGCCTTCGGATCACGCGTCTTGCTGGCGTGCTCGCGCGGTTCGCCACGCACGTAATCGTACGCCACGATCACCGACTGGCGATCGATCAGCGCGGCCTGCCAGCGGCCATACGGGCACACGATGAGGCAGGTTTGTTCACGGAAATAGGTGAAGTTGAACCACACCAGACCGGTGAACAGCACCACGAAGAAGAAGGCCGTTGGATGCTCGGACGGTGGGTTGGACATCCAGTCGTACAGCTGATCCGTACCGACGAAGAACGCCAGCAAGGTGTGCGACACGAACAGCGCCATCGCGAAGAACGTGAGGTACTTGGCGATGCGCCGCGGGGTGAACCACGACCCCTGCTTGTCGAGATTCCGCGAGCCCGTGTAGCCCCCGTCGAACCAGCGTCCGATCGGACGGAACAGGAATTCGAGATACACGGTTTGCGGACAGGCCCAGCCACACCACGCCCGCCCGAAGAGCGCGGTAATCAGGAAGATGCCGATCACCCCGCTGCCCATGACGAGCATGAACAGCAGTGTATCGGTGGGCAGGAACGTGTAGCCCATGAGGGTGAACTGGCGGTGCGGCAGGTCCATGAGAAACACAGGCTTGCCGAACACGCGCAGGTGCGGGGCCGCGAAGAACACGGCCATCAGCAGATAGGCCACGATCTGTCGTTTCTTCCACCACGGGCCGTGCGAGGGCTTCGGGCGGATCCAGCGGCGTGTGCCATCTTCGTTGAGTGTGGGGAGTACACGACCCGAAGGACGTCTCCCCACACCCGATGGTGCGACTGAGCTCACGGGGTAACCGGTGTGCCTTGTGGTGCCTTCGGGTTCGCAGGATTCGATCCCTGCAACGATGCCACGTAGGCCACGACCTGTTCGACCTGTTCGGGCTTGAGCATCGTGCCCCAGGCTGGCATGCCCTTCTCGAGCACGCCATTCATGACGGTCGTGTAGATGTCGGTGATCTGTCCGCCGTGAATCCACGCATTGTCGGTGAGATTCGGGCCGATCAGTCCGCCAGCATCCATGCGATGGCAGGAGGCACAGAACTTTTTGAACTCCTCCTCTCCCTCATGGAGGGCCTCCTTGTCCTTCACCATCGCCAGCAGCTTGTCACCGGAGATTGCACCGGTGGGCGCCGGATGTGCCGCCGCGAACTTCTTCAACTCGTCTTCGTAGTCGGCGACCCGACCTTTGCCGTTCCCGACCGGGCCGACGTTGAAGAGATAGATCACGGAGAAGATGATCGTGCCCGCGAACGTGAGCAGCCACCAGCGCGGCATCGGGTTGTCGTATTCCTGAATCCCGTCGTACGAGTGCTCGATGAGACGGTCGTTCGTGGACTTGAAGTCCTTGTTGTCCTGCTTGTCCTGGCTGGCCATGGGTCAGCCCTCCTGAGTGCGGGGCGTGATCACGCGATCTTCCTCGAGCGGCAGCAGGGACGCCTCATGCAGCTCGCGGCTCCGTGAGGGAAGAAACGTGCGGATCGTGATGGCGACGAACACCCCGAGGAAGAGCACCAGCGCGACCTCGGCGTAATTCGAGAGATCGGCATAGCTCATGATGTCGGAGAGCTTCACAGGGCCCCCTTCGAGGCAGTCTTCTGCACCTTGATGTCACGGCCCAAGCGCTGCATGTAGGCGACGATCGCGACGATCTGCTTGTCTTCGAGTCCCCGTGGTCCGCCCTGCTCCACGATCGCCGCGGCAATCGTCTTCGCCTGGGCGCGGGCCATAGCGGGTGCCGTGTTCACGGCATCACCGTACGGCACACCCACCATCGCCATCGCGTCGACGCGCGACTGGATCTGCTCGAAATCAATCGATTGGGTCAGGAAATGCGCGTAGGCCGGCATGATCGACTTGGCGGTGACTGCGCGCGGATTCTCGAAGTGCCGCACATGCCAGAGGTCGGGATACTTGCCCCCCTCACGTGCCAGATCGGGGCCGATGCGCCGCGAGCCCCAGAGGAACGGATGCTCGTACACCGACTCGCCCGGCTTCGAGTATTCACCGAACCGCTCGGTCTCGTAGCGGAACGGACGCACCATCTGCGAGTGGCAGTTGAAGCAGCCTTCGGCGATGTACATGTCGCGGCCGGCCAGTTCGAGCGGGGTGTACGGCTTCACCGAGGCAATCGTGGGCACGTTCGACTTGATCAGGAACGTGGGCAGGATCTCGAACAGCGACGCCACGACGACGGCGAGGATCGTGAGCGCCGTGAAGAGCATCGGCGTGCGTTCCCACGCGCGGTGCCACTGCACCTGATTGAAGCGCGCCCAGAGGCCGTGGGCCGGCACCGCCGGGTGGTCGTCCACGTACTTCGGCGAGAGCGGTGCCGCCTCGATGATGGGCACAGCGTACGTCTTCGGTCGACGCATCCACGTCATCATGATGTTCCACGCGAAGATGAACATGCCGACGATGAAGAACGAACCGCCGACCACGCGCATCCAGTACATCGGCATCAGCTTGAGGACCGTCTCCACGAAGTCCGGATACGCCAGACGTCCCGTCGTGTCGAACGCGCGCCACATGAGCCCCTGCGTCACGCCCGCACTGTAGATCGCGACGACGTACAGCACGATGCCCACGGAGCCGATCCAGAAATGCAGCTCCATCGCCTTCTTGCTGTAGATCTCGGTCTGGAAGAGCCGCGGCAGCAGCCAGTACACCATGCCGAACGTCATGAAGCCGTTCCAGCCGAGGGCGCCCGTGTGCACGTGGGCGATGATCCAGTCGGTGTAGTGGGCCAGTGCGTTGACGCTCTTGATCGAGAGCATCGGGCCTTCGAACGTCGACATGCCGTAGGCGGTAATGCCGACCACGAAGAACTTGAGGATCGGGTCCGACGCCACCTTGTGCCAGGCACCGCGCAATGTGAGCAGGCCGTTGATCATGCCACCCCACGAGGGAGCCCAGAGCATGACGGAGAAGAGCATGCCGACGGTGCTCGCCCACTCGGGGAGCGCCGTGTAGTGCAGATGGTGAGGACCGGCCCAGATATACATGAACACGAGCGACCAGAAGTGCAGGATGGACAGCTTGTAGCTGAACACTGGCCCTTCGGCGGCCTTGGGCATGAAGTAGTACATCAGGCCGAGGAACGGCGTGGTCAGGAAGAAGGCCACGGCGTTGTGTCCGTACCACCACTGCATGAACGCATCCTGCACACCCGCGTAGATGCTGTAGCTCTTGAACAGCCCGGCCGGCATGGACAGGTTGTTGACGATGTGCAGAATGGCGACGGTCACGATCGACGCGATGTAGAACCACAGCGCCACGTAGAGGTGTCGCTCGCGGCGCCGGATGAGCGTGCCGAAGAAGTTCACAGCGAACGCGACCCAGACCACCGCAATCGCGATGTCGATCGGCCATTCGAGTTCGGCGTATTCCTTGGCCTGCGTGAAGCCCATCGGAAGCGTGAGCGCGGCGCTCACGATGATGGCCTGCCAACCCCAGAAGTGGAATCGGCTGAGCCCATCCGAGAACATGCGGGCCTTCAGGAGTCGCTGCGTGGAGTAATAGCAGCCGGTGAAGAAGGCATTGCCGGCGAATGCGAAAATGACGGCATTGGTGTGCAGTGGGCGCAGGCGGCCGAAGGACAGCCACGCTGTGTTGAAATTGAACAGGGGATTCGCGAGCTGCAGCGCAATCAGCAGACCGACCAGCATGCCCACGACGCCCCAGATGAGCGTGGCGAACAGAAACTTGCGGACGATGTCGTCATCGTACGAGAACCGGTCGAGCGTTGCCGCCGATGCGCGCGGCGGGGCCGTGGTGGCCGCGCTGGGTGCGGGGATCATCGAACGCCTCTGGCGATACGGGGAAAGCGGGTCATGGGAGGAGAGTCTAGGTCGCCGCACCGCCCGAGCCCGTCAGGTAGCCCACGCTATCGCGTCGGGGAAACCCCGATGCGTGTCGCCGACAGACAAAAGCGGGCGAGACCCGCTGGTCTCGCCCGCCCATGCACTGTTCGTGCCCGCCGCTGGTTTCTGGTCAGGCGGCGCGGCGCGCCGACCGTCGCGGCGGCGCGCCATCGACCACGAATCGTTCGCTTTGCGTGCGCTGCGCTCGCGCCTGTGCGCTCAGTTCCTGGGCCGCGCTGGCCGACTCCTCGGCGTTGGCCGCCGCGTTCTGTACGGTGCCGTTGAGCGCGGTCATCGCATCGCGGATCTGGTTGATGCCGTCCTGCTGCGAACGCGTCGCCTGCCCGATCGATTCCATGATCGCGTTCACACTGCTGATGCGCGTCGACACCTCGCGAAGCTGCGTTCCCACCTGATTCGAGATCGACACGCCGCCTTCCACCCGCTGTACGGCCTGCTCGATCAACGCCGCCGTCGTACGGGCCGCCTCGGCACAACGCAGGGCGAGCGCCCGCACCTCGTCGGCGACCACGGCGAACCCTCGACCGGCATCACCGGCCCGAGCCGCTTCTACCGAGGCGTTGAGCGCCAACAGATTGGTCTGGAAGGCGATTTCATCGATGGTCTTCACGATCTTCGCCGTTTCGCGCGCCGCCGTACGGGTTTCGTCCATCGCCGTGATGAGGCGCTGCACGTCATCCACGCCGGTGCCGGCTGCTGCGCTGGCGTCTTCCGAGGCCGACCGCGCGTGGCCAACGTCCGCGGCGTTGGACTGGCTCAACGCGGCCAGTTCCGTGAGGCTCGCGCTCACTTCCTCGAGCGACGCCGCCTGCTCTGACGTGAGTTGGGCCAGGGTGTCGGCGCCGTTGGCGATCTCGCCGGAGGCCCCATCGATCTGCTCCGACGACGAGCGCAGTTCGCCGATGGCGTCGCGCAGCTGTTGCAGCGCGCTGTCCATCGCGGTGGCGGTCACATCGTATGTGCTCCCGAAGCCGGTGCCGATCACGCTCGTCAGGTCGCCGTCGCGCATGGCGACGATGGCCGGCGTCAGCGTGTCGAGAAAGCGCTGGGTGGTGGCCTGATCCTGCTCGCTAGACACGCGGAGCTCTTCCACCGTCCGGGAGGCGTCGACCATGCGGGTCGCCATCGACTGGAACGCCCCGTGCAGCGTGACCGTCTCGTCCAGGCGCATCGCCCGACGCTCCTGCACGGCGAGCCCAAGTTCGGCCGCGCCGTGATCCAGCGTGCGAACCGCCGCGATCACGGTACGTACCGCGGCCGCCACACCATCGCCCACTGGCTCGCGGTCCACGCGTCCCTCGCCCAACGCTTCGAGCGATTCGTACACATCCTGCGTCGTGGACGCCTCGTGATGCAGCTGGAGCGACATCCACACCAGCATCGCGCTCTCGAACACCACGAACAGGGCATGCACGACCACCATGGCATGACCACCGACGGTGTGATTCAGCAGGAACACGCCCACGCCCATCGTCTGCAGGATATGGAAGCCGACGTGATGCACCGCGATCGTGACGGCCGCGGCCACGATCACGCGCCAATCGCGGTACACCAGGAGAAAGGCGAGCGAGGCGAACACGTGAAAGTGCGCTTCGATCATGCCGTGGGCCTGATGAATGAACACCCCCGAGTAGGCCATGAAGCCGACGCCAATGGCGATGCGCGTCAGGGCGGAGCCGGCGGCCGATCGGGAAAGCCAGAACGCCCCCAGCGAAATCGGCAGACCGAACGCGAAGGTCGTGGTCCAGGCGCCATGGAGCGTCGCCAAGAGCAGCGAAATCGGGAAATGCGCCAGCAAGACCAACCCGAGCATGCGGTCGGCAGCAACTCGGCTCCGGCCGAGCACGGTTTCTGAAACGGAAGACGACATGTGCACTCTGCGTGGAGATCCTAGAGGCTCGCCGGCTCGCGTCGGCGCAGCCGTACCTCGGTGAGTATCGGCTGGACGGGCGCGTTCTTCATCGCGCCGTGACTCGTCGGTTCGCCGCGGCCTCCGAAGGCATTCGCCGTCGAAAAATTCGCTATACTTCTCGCTTATGAGCCAACACGCGGACTCCCCTCTCCCGCCCACCCGGCGCGCCTTTTTTCTCGCCGCCGCCCAGCTTGGGCTGGCATCGCTCGCGACCGCGACCGCGACCGCGACGGTGATCGGGGCCCGAGCGCTCGGTGCCCAGCCGGCCCCCTCGCGGGCTGCGGCCGGCGCCGCGCTACCCCCGATGACGGTCTACAAGGACCCGAACTGCGGCTGCTGCGCCGAATGGGTCAGCCATGTGCGGAAGGCCGGGTTCGTGGTCACGGTCCGCGACACGGCCGACATGTCGAGCGTGAAGGCGTCGTTCGGGGTGCCGTCGGCCCTCGAGTCGTGCCACACGGCGCGGGTCGGCGCCTACGCCATCGAAGGGCATGTGCCGGCCGACCTGATTCAGAAGCTGCTCCGCGAACAGCCGGTGGCGCGTGGGCT